>CASEZK010000030.1 GCA_949292425.1 uncultured Oscillospiraceae bacterium | reverse complement strand
TTTTGTTTTTTGTACCCTTTTTAGGGTTGTTCTTGTTTCAAAATGTTTCAAACTTTTCTCCTTTATAAAGAATATTAAAAAACAAAACTTAATCTGAAATTCTAGCGTAAATGATCCTATCATGTGGGTTTAGCACGATGTCTTGCCTACCATCGAACAGGAGTAATTTTCCATTAGAATTTGTGACACCTATGATGGATTCAGAAGACTTGACAGGTATGCTGTTTAGTGAACGCCCAATCATCCTGTGATCTATTTCACGTGCATTTATGCTTAATGTATGAACACCGAAATTTATTTGCTTTTCTACAAATTCCTGCGTTATGGCAGAAGTTAGAACGCCACAAGCTAAGTTCGTAGGGCATACAGTTTTTAGACCCAAATTATAAAATACTTGTTCGCGTGCAGGGTCGTTTATTCTTACTAAAACATTGTCAATGTAAAAAAATTCTTTGACTATTTGAGAAACGGTAATGTTAAGGTTATCGTCCGAAGTGACAACGGCAACAGCATCACAACTTTCAATTCCGGCTTCTCTCAAAACTTTCATATCCATTGGAGTACCCAAAACTGTGATTCCATCGAAATCGTCAGATAATAGGTAAAAGTTTTGAGGATTACTATCTACCACAGATACAGTATGTCCCTGCTTGAAAAGCTCGTTAGCCACCCTTGAGCCTAACCGTTCGCATCCTACAACAAGTATATTCACTTTAAAAACCTCCTAATATTTTGTTGCGCAAACGACTCTATCAATACCATTTATATCTTTTCGTGAGTTTACGCCTTTAAGTCCTGCCATTTTTAAAATATCAACTACTCTATCTTTTTGGTCCATCCCTATTTCTACACAAATGCTGCCTCTATTTTTTAAAAGTTGAGTCCAGTTTTCGGCTACAGCTCTATAAAAAACTAGTCCGTCTTCTCCCCCGTCCAGAGCCATTTTAGGTTCATTTTTTACCTCTTTTTGTAAGTCCATTATGTCATTTGAATTTATATAAGGAGGGTTTGAGACGATTAAATCAAATTTATACTCAAGTTCATGAAAAATTGCCAATTTGCTGTCTAGAACGTCGTATTTGATTGGTGTTACATTTTTAGTATGGTTAGTTTTTATGTTGCTTAAAAGATAGAAAATAGCTTTATTTGAAAGTTCAACTGCAAAAAAGTGAGCATTTTTAAATTTCTTTGCAAGTGATATTGCCACAATTCCAGAACCGCTGCACAAATCTAATACATTAGCGTTTTCTTTGCCTCTTAATATGTCAGTAGATGCATTTACAAGAACCTCTGTATCGTCACGTGGGATGAGCACTCCCTCACCAATTTTGAATTCATTTCCCATGAAATTGCACTGACCTAGAATATACTGAAGCGGGTAATGATTTTTCCTTTTTTTTATCATTTTAAAAAAATTATTTTTTTCTGAGTTGGAAACAGTACGGTGTTGCTGTATCGATAAATCATGGCGTTTTAAGTTAAAACAGTGGCCAATGATACACATAACGTCAAAACTGTAGTTATCTATATTTGCGTTTTTTAATATGGTTTTTCCCTCTTTATAAATTTCACCCAAAGTCATATTTTTATTTGATCCTCTTTGTTTTCAGGGATAACAGCCTTTAAGGAATTTATTGCGACCTCTATCATGCTGTCATCGGGTTCTTTGGTAGTTATTCTTTGCATCCATAGACCTGGCGAAGCAATAATTCTAGTTAGCTTATTATCATGCCTTCCACAAAATTTAATTAATTCGTACCCTAGCGAAGCCATTACCGGAATTAAAAGAATTTTTATTATGGCCCTTAAAGCTGATCCATGAAACGGAATAAATATACCTATTACTATTCCGATTAAGAGCATAACTACTATGAAACTTGTTCCACAGCGCGGGTGAAAACGACTGCATTTTTTAACATTTTCAATAGTTAGATCATCTTGATTTTCATAGCAAAATATAGTCTTGTGCTCAGCGCCATGGTACTGAAAAACTCTTTTTATGTCTTTAATTTGTGAGCACAAAAACATATACGCTAAGAAAATTAAAAATTTGATAATACCTTCAAAGATAGAGCGAAATGTAGAATTACCAGCAAACTGAGGCATATTGCCCACGGTGACGTTAAATATCCAAGACGGCAAAAAGAAAAAAAGGAACAGAGAAAGGCAGATACCTAAAACAGTGGAAATAAAGATTATCACATTAGTTATTTTGTCTCCGAAAGTTTTTGAAATCCACTTCTCAAATTTGGACTCAGGTTCCATTTTATCTAAGCCTGTAGATTTTTCAGCAGAAATATTTAAGGCTTTTTGTCCTATTCTAAGAGAATCAACTAGCCCCGCGATTCCTCTAAAAAACGGGTACTTAAATATTTTATATTTTTTTTGAATCAAATCTACTTTAATTTCTTCACTGTAAAGTGAATTATCCTGAAGTCTCACCGATAGAAAGGTTTTTTTAGGACCCCTCATCATAACGCCTTCTATCAACGCTTGCCCACCAATGGATGTAATAATTTTACTTTTGCTCATTTTGTTTCTCCTTTAATTATATTATCAGGCTATACAGCGCCCGCGATTGGGATCATTATGGTAACTACGGTACCAATATTTTCCTCACTTTTTATGTTTATAAATCCGCCGTGTAATATCACTATTTCATTTGCAACCGCTAAGCCTATCCCTGAACCTTTTTGTGCCGTATTTGCTTTGTAGAACTTTTCTGTTACTCTAGGCAAATGAATGTTTGGTATACCACAGCCGTTATCACTAATTGTTATAGATATGTAACCGTTTTCTTCCTTTGCGTCCACGCTAACGACTCCGTTTTCGGGAGTGTATTTTATGGCATTATCAATGACATTTATAAAAACCTGTTTCAGTCTATTTCTGTCACCAAGGACGGCGGGCAAATTTTCAGGTTCAGAGTAGAGCAATATTTTATTTTCTTCTACTGCTTTTTTCCTAAACATATAAACTGCCTCACTAATTTCGGCTAAAATATCGATTTTATCAAGCTTTAATATCATTCTGCCGCCTTGCATCCTTGAAAAATCTAGCAACTCTTCAACCAGCCCACACAAACGCTCGGACTCGTGAATAATGACGTTTACGCCCTTTTCATACATATCTTTGTCTTCTGGACAAGTTTGGATAGTCTCCGCCCAGCCTTTTATTGCCGTTAGGGGGGTTCTAAGTTCATGCGAGATGGATGAAATGAAATCGTTTTTCATCTTTTCAGATTCTGAAAGCTTTTGTGCCATATAATTTACCGTGTCGCAAAGCTCACCAATTTCATCATCATGTTTTTTGTTTAGCTTAGCATTAAAGTTGCCCAGTGCTATCTTCCTGGATGTCTTACTGACTTCACAGATCGGTGCGATAATTGACTTTATAAAAAATAAACTGGAGATTATTAAAAAAGATATCATCAATAGGCCAATAATTATAGATGCGATTAATGTTTTTGCTATGAGATCATCAAATGTCTGCAGAGAAATGGTGTACCTTACAATACCCAAAAAATTTCCCTGCTGATCTTTAAGAGCTTTGCTTAAAGAAAAGGCTTTTGAACCGTTGTGAAGTTTCTCGTTTGAGTATGAATAGTTTTTTTTGTTATCTTTTACGTCCAAGTAATCTTGCATGGGGCCGTTTGTTGTAATTTCCGATTTTGAAGCGACAATGTTATTATATTTATCGTAGACGCAAACATTTAAGAGGTTGGGATTATTAGAGTATTTTATGTACGTTTTACATTTTTCGTTAAAAGCTTCCTGCGATATTTCAGAATCCTCGTAAAGAACGTTAGAAAAGTTGTTTGCTTTATTCAAAAATGAATCTTTTAATGCCTGTTGACTTGCTTTCTTTATTGAACAAATCAAAAAACATTCTGAAGCACAAATTATCAAAACGATAAGACCAGCACATTTCAGAAACCATCTTTTAGTTATACCTTTGAAAAGCATGTGACTTTACTCCTACTTTAAATTTTGAAAAGCTATATAAAACACCTCGGACGGTTCCATGAGTTTTACTCTTCCCACTTGTATCCTAGTCCCCAAACAGTAACTATATGCTGAGGAATAGAAGGCTCGTCTTCTATTTTCATGCGCAACCTTCTGATATTAACATCGACTATTTTTTCTTCTCCAGCATGTTCTGCTCCCCACACATGAGTAAGAATGTCTGTCCGACTAAGTGCAGTGCTGGGTTTTGAAAAGAAATATTCCATAATTTGAAATTCGACCTGCGTAAGTTCAATTAATTTATTATTTTTTAAAAGCGTACGGTTCCTCATATTTAAGGTAAATTCCCCAGACTTAACTTCTTCTTTAAACTTATTTTCACTGCGCATAGCAGATAGTGCAACTCTTCTATATACAGAATCTACCCTAGCGACAAGCTCAGATGGGCTGAATGGTTTAGTAATATAATCGTCTGCACCCATCATGAGACCGGTCACCTTATCCATCTCCTGAGTTTTCGCAGTTAACATGATTATACCGACCTCGTTACTTTTTTTCCTTAAAGTTTTGCAAACAGCTATACCATCTATGCCTGGCATCATCACGTCTAAGATAACGACATCAAAGCTGTCATCTCCTTCGTAAATTTTAAGTGCATCTTCGCCGCAGCTGGCTTCTGTAACGTCGTAACCAGCTCTTTGTAAATTTATAACCACAAATTCTCTTATTGCGGATTCATCTTCAACCACTAAAATTTTTTTCATAAAAGTTCTCCTATTTAACATTTTTGGCAATTAAAAATTTTATATTTATTCCTTCATCTGAAAACATCTTTTCATGTTCAGTTAAAATGTTTTCATGGTAATTTGAATTATGTAAGTCTTCTGTTTTGTAAACAATATCAAAGCCATTTTCAAGAAAATAGTCGATACTATCGTAAAAGAGCTCATCGTTATCTGTTTTGAAATGTATTTCTCCATTATTCTTCAAAAAGGTTTTATATTGAGAAAGTTGTCTAGGATGAGTTAGTCTTCTCTTATTATGTTTTTTACGCGGCCAAGGGTTACAAAAATTTATATATATTCTATCTACAAAGTCATTTTCATTAAAAATAAGTGATATCCTGCTTATGTCGTGAGCGGTTAAAAGCACATTGTCCACTTTACTGTTTAAGAAGGCTTTTTCAACATTTCGTTTAGCTAGTGCGAGCATTTCGCTTTTTATGTCTATTGCAATAAAATTAATGTTGGGATTTTCCTTGGATATTTTTGAAATAAAAGTTCCTTTGCCACAACCTAATTCCAGAACAATAGGCTGTTTTTTTAGAAACTTATCGTGCCAAGAGCCAACGAATTCTACGGGATTATTTATAAAAAAATCACATGCTTCAAGTTCGGGGCGTGCCCATGGTTTTCTTCTTATCCTCATATTTCAACGTATAAATAATTTACGCAAAGTCCACCCCTTTTTGATGTTTTTAAAATTATATCATAACTTTTATTCCTACGTAAATTATTTTTTAGTGTAAAATTCGAATGCGATGTTTTCATAAACAAGCTGCAACAGTTGAACAATGTGCGATTAGCTTTTTTTAGAAAAATACATAGCCGCTGGGAACAAAATGTACTCGTAAACATGCGGCATGTAAAACTCGAAAAAGTCAGATATCTTTGCAAAACGGTTTACACTTTTTCTAGAAGATGAGGACTTTTTTATAATTTGAGCATAATCTCCACCATATTTTTCAGCTAAATCATCGTATAGAAGAGGTGGTTCCATTTTTTCTAAATAATCTGCGCACGTTCGGCATTTCATTAGTTTTCGTGCTTGCTTTTTAAAACAATTTCTTAAATTCACCGCCATTTTAGCCGACTCTTCCGGTTTCAGTTCCTTAAAATCATCTAAAATTCCTGTTATTTTTTTCAGGTGACGATTGTACCAATTTCGGACTTCTCCTGAAAGCATAGAATAATTTGTTATATCACCTTCTATGAAATTAATGCACGTAGAGTTATTGTCTAAATAATTAAGATTAGCGCTGGTGACTTGTGAGTTTAAATTTATACCATTTACGATTTTAATAATTGTTAGTAATAAAGCTGATATACTAAGCGTAATTCCACCACAGTAGATTGTATTTAAAATAATTTTTTTAGCACGTCCCGTAAAATTTTCCCTATTTTTTTTACTTTTGTTATACAGCATGCTACCCTCTACGCTATTTTTTAAAACAATGTTACTTACTTTAGCATAACAGCTGAGTTTAATTGCATTATTTGAACACAAACAACACATAAACAAAATAGATAAAAATTTCTTCATTTTTTATACCTCTTCTTAAGTCTTTTAATAATTATTATAATATAAATGAATTAAAAATGTCAA
>CASEZK010000029.1 GCA_949292425.1 uncultured Oscillospiraceae bacterium | reverse complement strand
TACTTCCGTTAATTTCTTTTGCTAATTTTACTGCTTGAATTTTGTATTCTTTGTCATATTTTCTTCCCATTATTTTCATCTCCTACTTTTATTATTTTTCTTTGAAAATAATGTGTCAACTTTTTTTATACTACATCATTTTTCAACGTGGACGAATTATCCAAGAGAACAACAGTACGTAGCACTGTTTAATAATAGAAAGCACGAGTAGCAAAGTTCAGTAGCTAATCCGGGTAATTCTAAAACTTGCAATATTTTGCTTTGGAGATATAGAATGGAAGATATTTTAACATGTACTATGGGACTAGATGTACATAGAGATATAATTGTAGCCTGTTTGTTAAAGGAAGAACTTAATTAAAAACCAAAAGTCGAAATTAGAAATTTTAGCACAGTAAGACTTGATATGGAAAACTTAAAAAAGTGGATATTGGAGCAAGAATGTAAAAACGTAGCAATGTAGAGTACAGGGATTTATTGGCAACCAATCTATGAAATTTTAGAAGACTGTTTTGACGGATAAATAAATGTTTTAGTAGTTAATGCGCACCATATGAAAAATGTGCCTGGTAAAAAAACAGATATGAGGGATTCGCAATGGATGGCGACATTGCTTAGAGCAGGATTGCTTCGTGGAAGTTTTATCCAAGAAAAATCATTCAGAGAATTAAGGCACTTAACAAGATACAGAAAAAGCATAATTCGAGATATTACTTCACAAAAAAATCGCATAGACAAGCTACTTAAAAGTTCAGAATTTCGTCTGGCAGCTTTTATGCCCGACGTTTTTGGAAGATCCGGAAGAAATATCATAAGGCATTTATTTACTCACGGAAGTATCACAAAAGAAGATCTCGATAAATGTTTAAAAACGAAAACTCGATCCAAAATTGAACAAATTTTATTAGCTGTAAATGGCAGTCTATCTAAACATCAGCAAAATTTTTTAAAGCTTATGTTCGAACATCTCGAACAAATTGAATCTCATAAAAAAGTTATCGAGCTCTGTCTTTATTATGTTCTATTCCCGGCATTGATATTATCGCAACTTCTGCAATAATTGCAAAAATTGGTACCAATGTGGAAATTTTCCCTAGTTCACAGCATTTGTTCATGGGCAGGGCTGAGCCCCAGGAACAACGAAAGTGCAGGTAAACGAAAGAGCTGTCATATAACCAAAGGAAATCCTTACTTTAAAAGTATGCTTTGCGAAATTGCTTGGATCATTGCAGGAAAACGAAATACTTATCTTGCCAATTGGTACTAGCATTTAAAAAGTCAAAAAGGTGCTAAACGTGCAACTATTGCTCCTGCTAGAAAAATACTTGCTGTCACTTTTAATATGCTAAAAAATCTTGTTCCATACGATGATTCTACCTACGAAAGCTTGAGATTAAAGTGCGAAAAAAGAAAGGCTAAACGCTTTATTAGCGAGCTTACTCGCTTAAGATATCAAGTCGTTTCTCCTAACTAAATTTTATATTTTTTATGTAAGCCTTTAAAAGGCAGGTTTTGCTTGCCTTTTTTTCTGCTGCAATTCACTTTTATGAGGCGTTGAAAACCTATTTGTCCAAGGCGCGTTTGCTACTTTTTATTTTCGTAGCAAAGTAATATTATATTATCAATTTAAGAGCAGATATCCAGAAAATAATAAAAGATTTGTGCAAATGGAAGGGGATAGAAATAATAGAATGGCATATGATGCCGGATCATATACACCTTTTACTATCAATTCCTCCAAAGTACAGCGTATCTCAAATCATGGGATATCTAAATGGAAAAAGCGCAATAATGATCTTAGAAAGGCATGCAAATTTAAAGTATGAATATGGAAATAGACATTTTGGGCAGAAGGGTATTATGTAAGTACGATGGGTTTAAATATTGCAAATACATATCAGAGAATAAGAAAAGGAAGATCAAATTATTGACAAACTTAAAACTAAAGAATATTCAGACCATTTTAGGGTAGCAAATAATCAGTTCTCTTAGGTTTGAACAACGTAAAAGCCAGCCGTCTTAAGATGGCTGGCACTCTTATGCCCTTATATGGTTTTACATACCATGTCTTTCAGGCGTGGTCATGATTGTTAACGTTATACAGAAGGGTTAAGATTATTAGCAACGGCATTTCCGACTTTTGCTAAATACGCAATTACAGAATTAGTTTCCCAAAAATTTTTTACAGGGTCTATTGCCATATTACTCCAATTGGTCAAATTTTCTTTAGCATCTTCAAAAACGCTACCAATACTTCTTGTACAAGAAGTACCTTCAGTTTTTAAACAATAACTGAAAAATTTATCTTTAGCTTGTGTAAAATATGGTACAACTGCAGCACTAATTGCATTAAATCCATTTTTAACGTGCAGACCTAATTCACCATTAGGTGCAAACTCCGTAAGTAAAACAGTTGATACCAACCCTGCAGTAACCGCACCTACAATAGCAATCATTTTCGAAGCCTTAGATGACTTAGAATCACAGCAAGTTGAATTTTCACACAATGATTCGCTAACAAGCTTAGGTTCATCTGCAAAGCAATTAGCTGTAACCATTGGTGTAGCTAACATAACGGTTGTTAAAATAGTTGATAAGATTTTTTTCATTTTTCTACCCCTTTAAAATTTATTGTAAGACTATTATAATATAAATTGTTTTAAAAGTAAATAGTTTGTATTATTTTCTATTTTTTAAACAAAACAGAATAAACCTATTTTTACTTTTATATCAATATTTCATTTGGCGTCTGCTGTAGTAAAGCAAATCACCTTCGCAGCACCTGCATCTACTAATATTTTTATACATTCTGCCAAAGTGTTCCCTGTTGTTACAATATCATCACATAACGCTATTTTCTTGTTTTTAAAGTCCAATCCACTTTTAACAGAATAAACACCTTTTACGTTTTCTGCTCTTTCTTCCTTACTTAATGTATGCTGCGTCTTGTTGTTTCGTAATTTATTTAGCGTATCTAAGTACTCTAAACCCAATATTTTCCCTACTCTTTTAGCCACCAGTTCAGCTTGGTTGTATCCTCTTTCACTTAGTCTTTCTTTTGAAAGTGGCACAGACGTTATATAGTCAAATTCTTCTATGCCGTCATCTTGTAAAACGCATTCAGATATACTTTCTGCAAAGAAATCTGCAAAGTTTCTTTGCCCTTCAAACTTAAAATCGCAAATGGCTTTTCTGATACTTCCTTCGTACGTAAACGCAGATATGCATTTGATATCATTACCACAAGCAAAAATGGTCCTTACATGCCTGTTTGGTTTAAACTTTTCCATACAACTGATGCAAAATGGACTATTGCTTTCTTCTCTTAAGCCTCCACACGCAACGCAATGTTCAGGGTAAAAAAGTGCAAATATTTTCTTTATAAAATTATAAATTTTCATTTCTGCTTCCCCTTATAAGGTAATCTTTCAAACTGGAATACCTTTTCGTTTTTTTATCATTTTCTACCATTTTGCTTACAGTCCACGGCGTCCCCACCATAATCAATAAATTTTTAGCTCTGGTTACGCCTGTATAAAGTAAATTTCTATAATACAATTGTGGCGCGCCAGTATACATCGGCATTATTACAGCGGTGAATTCACTTCCCTGACTTTTATGCACTGTTATTGCGTACGCTAAGTCTAAATCTATAACCGTTTCGGAATTATAGCTTGCAACCTTATCGTCAAACCGCACTGTAAGAGATAAATCCACCGGATTTATATTTTCAATGACGCCTATGTCACCATTGAATATGCCTTCACCGGAACGCATGTTGTCTCTCACAAAAGGTATATCATAATTATTTTTTATTTGCATGACTTTATCGCCTTGTCTAAAGGTATTTCCATTTACTGTTATTTCTTTTTTGCCGGGCAATGTAGGGTTTAAAGTATCCTGCAAGATTTTGTTTAAGTTTATGGTTCCAACATCGCCTTTTTTCCCCGGAGCTATCAGCTGAATGTCGTCCAATGAAGAATAGTTATACGCTTGTGGAAGTCTGGTTTTGCACAAGTCTTTTATGGTTTTTACTATGTGCTCTGGCTTATTTGCATTTATAAAGAAAAAATCACCATCTCTTTTCGTCAGTTCGGGCATCTCACCATTAATTATTTTATGCGCATTCGTAACTATGAGACTTTGTTGCGACTGTCGAAAAATTTCTTTCAGCTCCACCAGTGGTATTTCTTCCGAAGAAATCAGATCAGACAAAACGTTCCCCGGACCAACGGACGGCAATTGATTCGAGTCTCCTACCAAAATCAGCCTTGTCCCCAGAGGGAGCGCCCTAAGCACACCTTCAAAAACATTCACATCTATCATCGATATTTCGTCCAATATCAACGCATCACAATTTAAAAGATTTTTTTCATTTTTCTTAAACACCGGCCTGTCTTCGCTATCCCATTCTACCTCCAGTAGCCGGTGGATAGTTTTAGCTTCCTTCTTAGTAACTTCAGACATTCTCTTTGCAGCTCTACCTGTAGGGGCCGCCAAAAAAATTCTTTCTCCGTTTTCTTCCAGTATGTTTATAATAGCGTTCAATGTAGTTGTTTTACCTGTTCCCGGCCCACCCGTTAAGGCTAATATTCCTTTTTCCAGCGCTTCTTTTATAGCCTTTTTCTGCAAATCTGCATATTCTATGCACTGAGTTTTTTCAATCTCATTTATTTTATCCTCTGTTCCAACTATGCTCCTAGGTGGAAACTTTAGCATCATCATCAGGCGGCTGGCCGAATACACTTCGCTTGCATGCATTTTATTTAAAAAAATAAACTCTCTATCGTTGAAAAAATCGTGCTGCAAAGAGCCTTCAGACAACAGCTCACCCAAACTTTCTTCTGTTTTGTCTTGACTTACTTCCAGAAAGTTCACAGCTGCCGGTATCAACCTATCGCGTGGCAAACATGTGTGTCCATTATTCATGTTATGCTTTAATATGTAAACAATTCCTGCTCTTATTCTGCATTTTTCGTCTAAATCATTATTTTTTAAAAACGCAATTTTATCGGCTCTTTCAAAAGATAATTCTACTGGTTCATCACAAAGTAAATATGGGTTCGCCTGTATAAAGTTCATAGATTCTTTTCCAAAAGTTTTGAAAATTTTTACTGTTTCTTCTGGCGTGACACCATACTTGCCCAGTTCAGACATCAAGGATTTTATGCTAAACAGTTGTTGAAATTCCTCTGAGATTTTTTTCGCTCTGCTTTTAGTCAAACCTTTAACCTCGAGCAATTTTTCTGGAGTATTTTCCAGTACTTCCAACGTTTTTTCTCCAAAAGCATCAACCAATTTCATAGCTGTCGAAGGTCCTATGCCTTTAATCGCCCCGGAAGATAAATACTTTAATATGGACGTAACAGTGGTAGGAAGTGATCTCTCATAAGTTTTAACGTTAAATTGCTCCCCATACGCTGGATGAGTTTTAAACTCACCTATAAGGCGTAACTCTTCTCCAACGCTTATTCCCGGCATAACTCCTGTGGCAGTAATATTTTCATCATCATTTGCTATTTCTATTACGCTGTATCCATTTTTCTCATTTACAAATATTATACTCTCTACAGAACCTATTATCTCAAACAACTTTTTACTTTGCATATTTTCACTTCCATAGTTACCTTAAAACTACTATTCCCTCTCTATAAAGCTTTTTATTTTAGTTTAGCACAATGGAGTCGACTTCTCAAGCTGCAAAAAATAAAACTATATGCAGCTAGACAAAAGCCTCATATAGTTTTATTTTACGCTTTAATAAAAAATTAGTTCTTTCTATTTAAATCCGTTACGACAAGTTTTAGCGCCGTACGGTTTTCTCCATCAATTTCCACATTTGCAAATGCCGAAGTGCAAACAAGACGGCCTCCGGTTGGTGCTACAAATCCACCTGCAATGGCCATTGCTTTCATAGCTTGGTTTACAGCTCCTCCTCCTACAGCTTGTAGCTCTACTTCTCCGTCTTCTCTAATTACTCCCGCGATTGCACCTGCAACTGCATTTGGTTTAGATTTTGATGAAACTTTTAGAATCTCCATGTTCTGCTCCTCCATTTTTGTTTATATATAACATTGTGTAAATATATGATATATTCTTTTCTCGAATTTTGCAATAGTAAATCTAAAAAAATTTTTATATTTTAAAAACTTTGTATATTCTTTATAATTTTGTTATTATCTTAAAAGGTATATTGTCGTAAAAAGTCCGCAAAATCCATTGTATATTATTCACAACGCAAATCACGTAATTATCAACCTCTTTATTCCCACAGTTTTTCTCGTGTGCAAGTCTATATCAAACAGCACACATTCCATCTTGCAATCCTCCTCACCATATTCAAATTTTACAGGCATCTTTTCTTTGAGTTTTTTTATTATTATTTCCGGCTTTATACCCAGCACAGAGTTTATCGGTCCCGTCATACCTACATCTGTAATGTATCCCGTTCCATTTTTTAATATACTTTCATCCGCAGTCATCACATGCGTATGTGTACCGAAAATTGCTGAGACTTTCCCATCCAAGTAAAAACCCATAGCCCTTTTTTCTGAAGTTGTTTCAGCATGAAAGTCCACTATGACTATGTCGTTTTCACTCACATGCTTCAATATTTCATCTATTTTCTTAAGCGGATTGTCTAAACTTTCCATATATATAGTGCCCAATAAATTAACTATTATAACATTTCTTTTTAACATATCTATTTTGCATACACCTTTGCCCGGCGTAGAGCCTTCCGGGTAATTAGCCGGTCTCAATATATATTCATTATCATTTAAGTAATTATATACCTCTTTCCTTCTAAATGCATGGTTGCCTGTTGTGATTACATCTACACCACTAGAAAATAAAAAGTTCGCAGAATGAGGAGTTATACCGTTCCCTTCTGCCGAGTTTTCCCCATTCGCTATTACTAAGTCTATAGCGTAATCTTTCTTTATATGTGTTAACTTACTCCTTAAAAATTCACATCCGGCTTTACCAACTACATCCCCTATAGCCAATACTTTCATAAATATGACCATTCCTTTCCGCTGCGCGACAAGGCACAAAAGGGATATGAAACCCGATTGTATGAGCGCAGCATATAAAAATTTGTGTTAAAATGTACTTGAGGATGCAGGCACACTACAGAGCACGTGAGGGTGAGTGGGCACAGCGAAAGCTGAACCGTATAATTATGTGTGCCGAATGCTCTTTCAAGCACAAATGAGTGTGGCTTTGAACCCTGTAAGCTTATCTTTGGAGAGGCTAACTATTTCAATCTTTCAGTGAGAATTCAGTCCCTGCCAGTTTCTTTAAAATATTATTGAAGGGACGTGTCTATGCTCAAAATTGTTTATCCAATCTGCTGTGGAATAGATGTGCATAAATCTTTTGTCTATGCTTGTATTGCTTCAACAAAAGAGCAGGGAGTGACCACTTACAAAGGTAAACGCTTTTCAACCTTTTACGGAAGGTTTACGATTTTGTGCTTCTTGGCTTTCCGAAAACAATTGCAAAGATGTGTGTATGGAGTTCATAGGTAAATATTGGATTCCCATTTACAATATTTTAGGGGCAACCTGCAATATTGTTATTGCACACTCCCAAATATTTGAAAGCAATCAAAGGCAAGAAAACCGACAAGAAGGGCGCAAAATGGATTGCCGATATTTTTAAGCATGATCTTGTTTCTGGTAGCTTTATTCCACCTGCAGATATCCGACAATTTCGGGACTTGGTACGCTATCGCTGTAAGCTTAACAATTTCAATGTTGGTGAAAAGAACCGTGCACAGAACTGTTTGACCGTTTCCAACATCAAACTTGACGATGTCTTCTCAGATGTGTTTGGGAAAGATTCCACAAACATTGTTAATCGTTTGCTTGAAAATACTACTGAAAAGATTACCGATATTTCGGGCTTCAGAACAAAAGCGATGAAGGCTACCAATGTCTTGCCGTTGTTGACGGAAAAATCTGTTCCGAACAAGCCAAAAAACTTCGGATTATCCGTTTTCACATGAACAATCTTGAACTTTGCCGACTGAATATTGAGTTTTTAATCCTTTCCGTTGCGGAAAAATATACGTCACAAATTAGTCTTATTTCTACGGTGCCGGGTATCCAAACCTTTACCGCTATCGCAATACTTTCTGAAATCGGCGTGGATTCCGTGTTTCCCACCTCGAAGCATTGCTGCTCTTGATCAGAGTTTACTCCGCAGAACAATGAGAGTGCCGGAAAGAAGAAAACTACCCGTATCAGCCATGCCGATGCTTACATCAAACCTTTGCTTGTTCAGTGTGCTCTTTTTGCCATTCGTCAAAAGCACAATCCGGAAATCCGTAATCGGTATCTTTCTATTAAAAAGCGTAGAGGTCCAAAAAAGTGATTATTACCATCGCCAGAATATTGCTTACTGCCATTTACAACATCCTCAAAAGGAACGAGCCTTACAATCCTGAACTGTACCGCCAGACCAACGCTCCTTTGGAACACCTGACAGTTTCCGTGGATGAAGCTATCTTTATTCCTCAAAGACAAGGCTATCTCGTAACCCCCGCAACTCCCCTTAGCCTCTTGGATTTCTATTTTTTTTGACTACCTCACGGTGGTTCCATTTTTTGTACTCTTTTTAGGGTTGTTCTTGTTTCAAAATGTTTCAAACTTTTCTCCATTTCTAATTTATTTAACTATAATATAACACAACATCACTTAAAAGCAAATACACCTTGATACTTAAGCTTTACTATGTTTTAACAGCATTTAAAACACTTCACCAAAACTATGTAAAAATTGCCTAAAAGATCATCTTTATAAAAGCTTATATTTTCCAAGTCATTTTAATTTTTCCATCTGTAATTATTAATTACTTTGATGAGTGCATCGACTGCTAAAATTTTGTCTTCTAAACTAGTTTCATCCCAACGCGAAATGTAATCTGTAAATTGCACTTATATCTGTGTCCGTACTTTCTTTTGATAAAGATATTAACTTTTCATCAATCTGTTTTTTTATTCATCCAGTTTTTCGATATGCTCATTGATAACTACATAATCATATTGTTTTCCGTTATAACTTTTTTAGTAACTCACAAATTTCTTTATTGGTATGTTGAGAGTAAATCGAATTGATGTAGTATAAAAAAAGTTGACACATTATTTTCAAAGAAAAATAATAAAAGTAGGAGATGAAAATAATGGGAAGAAAATATGACAAAGAATACAAAATTCAAGCAGTAAAATTAGCAAAAGAAATTAACGGAAGT
>CASEZK010000028.1 GCA_949292425.1 uncultured Oscillospiraceae bacterium | reverse complement strand
AATATTTTATCAGTTATTGGAACAATAGGAGAATTTGCTCTGCCAACCAAGGCCTGCCTCCTCTAATTAAAAGGCAACTATATTATGCTTCTTTTCAACATGCGGGTTAAATTTTTAGTTCCGCGAATAAATTGTGTCAACATTTATTGACAATTTCAGCTTTTGAAGCTGACAGCGAGGCATATTTGCTGGCAAAATTTTTAGAAAGATGCATCGCAGAAAATAATCCGAAATTTCCGCAGAACGAAAGACAACGCCAGCGATGGGCGAAAGACATTGACTTAATGCTTCGCATAGACAGGATTGATGCAGATGATATAGCTGCGGCAATAGAGTGGAGTCAGAATGATAATTTTTGGCGCAGCAACATTTTGTCTGGCAAGAAACTGAGAGAGAAGTACCAGAAATATACGATAAGGCGTTGAGGAATTGTTGATTTGATATTTTTGCTTTTTACTCTCGATTATTATCAATTTTTAATATTTGTAATCTGTCTTTTGCTTATTTTCATATGCCAATACTGAATTTCCCAAGATCTTAACCCATCTATGTGAACATATCATAATTTATACTTTTACTACATTCACAATACTACTCTGAATATAGTTCATTCTACCAACTTTCGCTATAAAATTAACTATTTTACTTACCGCTTGTCAGCATATGTTGATATGTACATGTTCTTTTTTCGGTAGCCTTAGACATGGTAAGGTAGAGATCCCATTACCGTTCATAAGAAAACCTTTCTTCCCGACTAAATATAATTATCTGCTATGTAATCCTAAAATTCGACGTTTTTTATCATCAAATCCCACTTATAATTGTGAAAGCCGAAATAAGAGAATTCATTACTTCGACTTTTCTTTTTAGGTTTATTTTCATATATTAACTTGCATTTTTTATTTGTAATCTGAGTTTATCGGATATCATAGCGATGAATTCACTGTTAGTTGGTTTGCCTCTAGTGTTGTGAATAGTATAGCCAAAGTAAGAGTTTAAAACCTCAATGTCACCTCTGTCCCAAGCAACTTCTATGGCATGGCGAATAGCTCTTTCTACCCGCGATGATGTAGTTGAAAACCTTCTGGCGACTGAAGGATACAACTGCTTTGTGACAGCATTAATGATCTCAGGAGTTTCGACTGCCATTATTATAGATTCCCTTAAATAATGGTACCCTTTTATATGTGCTGGTACGCCAATCTGATGCAAAATTTCGGTAACCTTGTATTCTACGCTGGTATCTAATTGCTCTATTTTGTGAGCTGAATGTATTACCCCCTTGTTACAAGAAACGATGTTGAAAATCCTTTCTGCCAAGTTTCCAGAATTAAATGGTTTTAGTGCAAAATATGCAGCACCTGCGTCCATTACTTCTCTTTCAAGGTTAGGATTGTCAAAATTCGATAGCACTACAAACGAGCAGGAACTATCTTTATTTTTGAAAAATTTCAGCACTCCAATTGCATCGACATTTGGCATAAACAAATCCATCAATACAACATCAGGTTGATAATCATTTATCATATTAATTACACATTCTCCGTCTTTGTGCGAAAACTTGATATTAAACCCGAATCTTTCAAAATCTTCCATCTTCTCTCGGTTAAATTTTTCACGATCTTCTGCAATAAGCAGCTTTAAATGATTTCCCATGCTTTTTCCTCCTAATAATTAATTTGTTACCATCATATTACCATATATTGGGATAATTGGCAATAGATTCTAAAAGATTTTTTTATTTTATTTTCAAAAGCACGAGAAAACAGCATTAAGATGCGGTTAGTTCAGGGAAATCTTTTATTTCATTCATTTCAGAAAGCATATTTTCTGCAAATATGCCATAGCCCTTTTGAGGATCATTTACGAAAACATGTGTAACAGCGCCTACCAGCATGTCATTTTGAATTATTGGGCTCCCACTCATTCCTTGCACAATGCCTCCAGTTTGCTCAAGGAGCCTTTCGTCTGTAATTTTAATTATCATATTTTTACTTTTTATTTTTTCATTATAATTTATATTCTGAATTTCGATATCATAAAATCTAGGACTTGTGCCTGAAACTGTGGATAAAATTTGAGCTCGGCCGTGTTTTACTTGTTGCTTCATGGCAACTGATAAAGGTTTTTGGTCGCTTGAAAAATTTTTTAGACCGCCATATACTCCACATTTTGTGTTTTTAGATATAACTCCCAGAGAAGATGGCTCTATAAAGTATCCCTTTAATTCCCCGGGTATGCCTTTAACGCCTTTTACTATACCGCTAATGCTAGCTTTTACTATGTCGCCATGCGAAAGCGGCAACAAGTCCCCGGTGTCTACATCACATATGCCATGGCCTAAACCTGCAAATGCATGATTTTTCTCGTTAAAAAAAGTAAGTGTACCGATGCCGGCAGAACTATCCCTTACCCACAAACCTAAACGATATATGTTATCAGTTGAACTTTTAGTTGGTTGTAGTTGCACTTTAAAGCAACAGCTATTTCTGACTATCTCACACTCGAGAGGCTTCCCTTCACTCTTTTCCACCATTTCAAGTAAATATTCATTATTCTTTATTTGAGAGGTATTTACCTTAGTTATTATATCACCTTTTTTTAGCCCCGCTGCTTTTGCCGGACAAGTCAAACCGTTATCAGTTCTTATATCAGATATTCCGACAACTAAAACACCGTCCGTAAACATTTTCACACCGAAAGGGACGCCGCAAGGAGTGACTTTTTCTTCCTTTAAAAATTCTACATTTACGGTTTTCACCGGTATGGAACTCATAAGCAAAATATTAGATTTGTAATTTTTATTTGACACTGCTGATTTATCTTCTCTCGGATCTACAGAGGCGGTTAAAAAGTTGTGGTTTTCTAAATTTAGCCCACAACTTTGTGTAATCTTATAACTGTCTGGCAAAGCGCTAGAAATGTAAATGCAATAAGTAAATAAAAATACTGATAATATAGATAAAACCAATGATAAAAATTTAAAAAAACGCTTCAAAAAATCACCCCGCATTTTAGTAATCATAAGATTAATTTGTCCATCGTTTTGAAATAATATTTTTAAAGTTTTATTTACTAAAAATACGGTTCAATTTTTTGATTTAAAGTAAAATTTTGATATTTTTCAATCATTTTTTAAATTGCATAAGACCCATGAACAGTAAAAACACACCGAAAATTTTACTTAAAATTTTTGCATCTATAAAGCTAACCAGGATACTGCCTACAATGGCTCCACATATTCCCAAAATTCCAAAAATTATAGCATATTTCCAATCTACTAGATTTTTTTTATTATGTATGATGAGTGCTGTAATGGATATAGGAATAAAAAATATTAAGTTTATGCCTTGGGCTAATGTTTGAGGTAAATTTTCAAATAATGTCAAGTATATAATGAATATACTTCCGCCGCCAAAACCCATTGCGGCAAAAACTCCGGAGAGTATTGCTGCTATACTTGACAGTGCGTAAATCATCTTCTAAGCAGCTGTATAGCTGCCCATATCACAAATATACCAAATATATTGTGCAGTAATTTCTGGTTGATTTTCGAAAGCACAAATGCGCCCAAAACTGCACCTAAAATACCCCATACCATGTAGCCTGTTGCATCATTTATATTTACAATTCCTTTATTTATATAGGTAAGCGTGCTAAACAGGCATATTGGCAATATGATGCAAATGGAAGTAGCGTGAGCTTTTTTTTGCTCAAGGCCCACTTTTGAAAGTATTGTCACCATAAGCATACCCCCACCTGCGCCTAAGAGTCCGTTTAGCAAGCCTGCTAGAAATGCACAGAAATAATAAATTGCTTTTTTCAAAATACCACCTCTTCCTTCTTTATCTTTAGATTGGCAGTATTTTATACAAATATTCACATTTATAAATGGAAAAGTGGTACATAAATTTTTCAAAATACGGTCACAATAATACCGCAATAGAAAAAGGGAGAACTTAAAATGAAGACTGTTATACTTTACGGTGACCAGAAAGAAAACGAGATGGATTCGGCATTTATAGATATACTTCTTCCATATACAAACTTATTATATGTGTCGGAAAAATACATAGTAAAAAAGCAATCAGATAGTAAAGAAAATACGTTGATAATAAGTTGTGGCAAAATTCCTCAAATAAAAAATATGCAAGGGGTATTTATTTTTAAAAATTCATTTTGCGACTTTGAAATAAGCCATTTTCCAGATAATTTTATTCCGATATTTGACTCTCAGAATTTAAAAGCTGGCAATACTTTAAAAAATATAAGAAGAACCACGATCTCATGTGGTAACTCTAAAAAATCTACTTTTAGTTTATCTAGCATAAAGGAAAAAGTTGCCACTGTTAGCCTTCAAAGGTATATTTCAACGCTTGACTCAAATACAGTAGAACCTTTAGATACTTGCATTTTCTTTAACGATGATTATGATATAAATTGTATTTTATCAGCCGTGGCTGCACTGTTTCTTCTAGGCCTTAAAAATAAGTAAATTTCCAATTTAGTGCAAAAAATAGTATAAAATTTACTAGGGATATTAAACTTTACAGAACACAAACTATTATTGCAAACGCATTTAATTTAACAATTTCAGATTTCAAAAAAGGAGTGAAAAATATGTCTAGAAATTCAATAGTAATACCTGAAGCTAAGGATGCTCTTAACAAGTTTAAGATGGAAGCAGCTAGTGAAGTTGGTGTTGATTTAAAACAAGGTTACAATGGACACTTAACTTCAAGAGAAGCTGGTTCAGTTGGCGGACAGATGGTTAAAAAAATGATAGAACAGTACGAATCTAATTTAAAATAAAAAGAATCGTACTCATACTTGAAGAATGTGTGAGAAACCACATAAGAGCACAGAAAAGTCCTGCCTGAAAAGGCAGGACTTAATTGTTCTATTGTGAAAAAACCAAAAGTAGTGGTAAAATGATTTTTTCTTGGTTGTCAAACTTTCGAAAGCCCTTTATTTGTGGGCTTTTTCTTTATCCAGCGGTTTCATTGTCGGGAAAGTTATGACATCTCTGATGGAAGCGCTATCGGTCAAAAGCATAACAAGACGATCTATTCCCATACCCAGCCCACCTGTAGGTGCCATACCATACTCTAGAGCGGTTATAAAGTCTGTATCTACCATGTTGGCTTCTTCATCCCCAGCATCTCTTAGCTCCATTTGCTTTTCGAACCGCTCTTTTTGATCTATAGGATCGTTTAACTCGGAATAAGCGTTTGCTAGTTCTCTTCCGGCTATGAACAATTCAAACCTTTCTACAAGTAAGGGAATGTCGTTTTTCTTTTTAGTAAGAGGGGAAACCTCTACAGGATAATCGCATATGAAAGTTGGTTGTATTAACGTTTCTTCGACTTTTTCTTCAAAAACCGAGTTCAAGACATTACCCCATGTGTCCGAAGGACCAACCTCTAAACTTAAGTTTTTAGCAACTTCTTGTGCTTTTGCATTATCTCCTATGAATTCACCAAAATCTACACCGGTAACGTTTTTTACAGCCTCAATCATTGTAATTCTTTTGAATGGCTTAGATAAGTTTATTTCTTGTCCTTGATAATTAATTACCTCATTGTCACAAACAGCGTTTACTGCAGAGTTTATGATATTTTCAGCGTGGTCCATCATACTGTGGTAGTCTGCATAAGCCTCATAAAGTTCGATCATTGTAAACTCTGGATTGTGCTTTATAGACATGCCTTCATTTCTGAAAATACGCCCAATTTCATATACTTTTTCCATTCCACCGACGATGAGCCTTTTTAAGTAAAGCTCTGGTGCTATTCTGAGGTACAAGTCTATATCTAAGGTATTATGGTGCGTTAAAAACGGTCTGGCAGCAGCTCCTCCGGGTATAGTGTTTAAAACAGGTGTTTCAACTTCAATAAACCCCAAATCGTCTAGATATTTCCTGATAGTTTTTATAATTTTACTTCTGTTTATGAAAGTATTTTTAACTTCAGGATTTACAATTAAATCTACATACCTTTGGCGATACCTTAAATCTGTATCACGAAGGCCATGGAATTTATCTGGCAGCGGCAGTAATGACTTTGAAAGAAGCTCGAGCTTTTTAGCATGAACAGAGATTTCTCCACGCCTTGTTTTAAAGACATACCCTTCTACAGATATAATGTCTCCTATATCCCATTTTGAAAGCATTTCAAAAGTTTCTTGCCCTATATCGTCTATTTTAAGATACACTTGCATGCGTCCTGTACGATCGTGAATGTCCATGAAGGCAGCTTTGCCCATATCGCGCCAGCTCATTATTCTACCAGCTATTTTGACGTTTTTATTTTCTAAAGCTTCAAAATTATTTCTTATTTCTTCAGAAGTTGCGTTTCTATCACAAACGGTTATTTTAAACGGATCTTTGCCGTGTTCTTGCAGATATTTTAACTTATCACGCCTAATTTGCATCAATTCATTTAAATCTTCTTCGAGATTTAGTTCTTGATCTATATTTTTCTCATTCATTTTTATTTACTCCAATCTAAATTTATAGGCAGAAAAGGGTATTCCTAATCTGCCGAAATTTTTTAATTATTTTGATATTTCCAATATCTTATAAGCTGTAATTCCAGCAGGAGTTTCTATTTCAACTGTTTGCCCAACTCGGTGCCCCAAAATACCTTTACCTACAGGCGACTCATCAGAGATTTTACCGTTTGCAGGGTCGGCTTCATTTGAACCAACTATTTTATATTCACACTCTTCGTTAAACTCTAAGTCAAGTAACTTCACTTTAGTTCCTACAAACACCTTATTTGTTTTGATATCTTTTGAATCTATAACTTGAGCGTTTTTGAGTGTAGCCTCTATGCTTGCGATTCTAGACTCTACCAAAGCCTGTTCGTTTTTTGCTTCATCATATTCGCTATTTTCAGAAAGGTCGCCAAAAGACAAGGCAACTTTGATTTTTTCTGCTATTTCTTTACGTTTAACAGTTTTAAGTTGCTCTAATTCTTCCTCTAATTTTTTTAATCCCTCATCGGTTAATATAATCTGTTTAACCATAGTAAACCACCTTCATAATAAGTAACTTTTTAACATAAATCATTATATCCTTGGGGTATTTACTTGTCAAGAAATTTATTAAAACATTGAAAGCAGACGCAACTGATGATATAATATTTACTAAAATTTAAAAGGGGAATAATAATGCCAATAAAAATAGGTTTAGTTAGCCTTGGATGCGAAAAGAACAGAGTTGATGCGGAAATGATGCTGTATTCGCTTAAGGAGGTAGGATATGAGATAGATCAAGACGCAAAGGATGCTGATGTTGTTATAATAAACACATGTGGATTTATTCGTGCTGCAAAAGAAGAAAGTATAGATGAAATATTTAACTTTGTAAGACTTAAGGGGCAAGGAAAAATAAGAGCGATAGTAGTTACAGGATGTCTTAGCGAAAGGTATAAACACGATGTGATGAAAGAAATACCGCAAATAGACGCTGTAGTGGGAATAGGCGCACTTGATGAGATAGTAGACGTCATAGAAAAGGTTTTGCAAAAAGAAAAATCAGAGATATTCAAAGCAAAAGAAAATTTAAACTTAAACGGTAAAAGGTTGCTAACAACTCCGAGACACTATGCATATTTGAAGCTTGCCGATGGATGCAGCAACTGCTGTACATATTGCGCTATACCACTTATAAGGGGTAAATATAGAAGCAGAAAAATTGAAGATATAATGGCTCAAGCTAAAGAGCTTGCTCAAAGTGACGCAAAAGAGCTTATTTTGATAGCCCAAGACACCACAAGATATGGTCAGGATATTTATGATAAATTGATGTTACCTGAACTTTTAAGGGAACTTTGTAAAATTGAAGATGTTAAGTGGATAAGATTACTTTACTGTTACCCTGAAAGGGTTACCGATGAGTTGATAGAGACTATTGCAAGCGAAGAGAAAATATTAAATTATATTGACTTACCGCTTCAGCATGTAAGTGAAAACATCCTTAAAATGATGAACCGTACAGGAAATGCAAAAACTCTCCGCGAGCTTATAAATAAGCTTAGGACTAAAATTCCAGATATCGTTTTAAGGACCACTTTTATAGTTGGTTTTCCAAGCGAAACCGAGGAAAACTTTGAGGAACTTTGTAACTTTGCAAACGAAATGCAGTTTGACCGAATGGGATGCTTTACATATTCTCCGGAAGAAAATACAAAAGCCGCCTTGTTTGAAAATCAAGTAAGTGAGGAAACCAAACTAAAAAGACAAGAAATTTTGATGAAGCAACAAAATTTAATGTTAGAGAAAAAGTGTAATAGTTTGCCAGGCAAAAATGTATTTGCTTTAATTGATGGGTTTGACGGAACTGAGGGCTGTCTTTTCGGAAGAAGTTATATGGATTTGCCCGATGTTGATATCAGGATAGTGCTAGAACATGAAGCGGATAAAAATTTGATTGGAACGTTTAAAAAAGTGCAGATAACCTCATACGATGGTTATGATTTGTATGGTAAAATTGTAGATTAAAATTAGCTAACTTAGGAGAAACATAAAATGAATTTATCAAATAAACTAACAGTGCTTAGGATATTTTTGGTGCCGGTTTTTATACTTTTTTTAGAAACAGAAAAAATCCCAAACAATTTTTTGTTTGCACTTATAGTTTTCATTATAGCCGCATTGACAGATCATTTCGATGGGAAAATAGCTAGGAAACGGCATCAAATTACCGATTTTGGAAAATTTTTAGACCCATTGGCAGACAAAATATTGACTTTATCTGCGTTTATGTGCTTCATAGAAATGAATTTAATTTCTGCGATACCTGTAATTATTATCATGACGAGAGAGTTTGCCGTTACATCTGTAAGGCTGGTAGCCGCTACTCAGAACAAAGTTATAGCCGCAAATAATCTGGGCAAAGTAAAAACGGTAATTCAGATTTTTTCTATTGGAATTATTATATTTTTACAAATTAAACCTTTTATTTACCTGAACAGTATTGCTAATAATTTAATTATTAGCAGTTTAGTTTGGCTATGTGCCGTCATTACAACGGTTTCAGGGATTGTATATGTTAAAAACGGATGGGATTTTATAAAAACGGCAAAATAGAATTTTTTGACTTTACGGTTATAAAAATTTTTTAAACTATGATTTTTTGTGGTTAAAATAGAAAGCTATATCTTTTTTAGTAATTACGCGAAATGCAAGTAGCAATAAGCAATATGTAGTTAGTTCAATAATCAATGAGATTGTAATGGAAACTAATATCGGTAAGAAATTTATTAGAAAATGTACAGATAAATATAAAAACGCACCACAGATTAAACTTGCTAAAAAAGGCTTAAATAATGTGTTTTTCAGGTTAGGCATTATTTTGGTTTCTTTAAACAGAAAATACATTGCAACGATTAAAATGAAAGCGTATCCTACAGTGGTGCCTATTCCTGCACCTTGTATGTTTATTTGAGGTATACCGACTAAAGAATAGTTAACTATAATTTTTATAATTAACCCAGCTGATATAATTTTTACAGGCAGGTCAACTCTACCGACTGCTTGAAGCATGCTACAAAACGGGGTAGCTGTTGCGGTGAAAATAGTGGCTATGCCGAGTATTGGTATTATGTTCGATGCTATGCTTACATCGTTTACTCTGTGTGGATAAATAATTCTAAGCAAGAAAGGTCCCAAGATGGAAATGCTCAATCCTGCGGGAATAGTCACCATCGTAGTCAGCTTTATAACAGACTCTATGCTATTTTTAAGGTCATTACTGTCTTTTTTTGTGTAAGCTCTTGTTACAGCAGGTAGTGAAACCACTCCAAAAGCTTGCGTTATTGCGGGCACAAGCATCATTAGAGGAAGGGTAATAGAATAGCAACCTAAGAGAAATATGTGAGCTGTTTTGTTGGTCAAAACCTCAGGACTCATAGCGCCTTTATAGCAGTTTAAAAGTTCGTATGGGTATGTGTTCATTATGTATTGAATACGATTTAAAATCAATGTTATGTCGATGAACCCGGCAATGTTCATTATTATAGCCCCTATGCCGATGGGAACGGCTGTTCTTATTAAAGTTTTAGCTAGCTTTGATTTGGTTTGAGCTTCTGGAGAAGAGTCAAGTTCAGCTTTAGTTATGCCATCACCACGCTTCTTATGGCGTATAAGTAAATAAATAAAACCACATAGCGCACCTACCGAAATGCCTACTATAGCTCCGGCAGCGGCGAAAGCCATGATGGCATTAGTTGCTGAACTTAAACTATCGTAAAATTTTCCAAACAAAGAGCCATGATCCTTATATTCTTTGAAACCCAGGGTGATAACCGAAAATGAAATGCCATAACCTAAAAAAAGTTTGCACACAGCTTCAATTAACTCTGAAACGGCTGTAGGAACCATGTTTCTAAGGCCTTGATGGTACCCTCTATATATTGACATCAGGCAAACAAATAAAATAGTAGGGGCCAGTGCCAATATAGAATAAAACGCGTCTGGAGCGTTTACAGAAGGCAAGTTTGGAAAAATAAAAGAGCTGATAATCATTAAAATAAAGCCAACAGTACCGGTTGTCAGAAATATAGGTATGGATATTTTGTGAATAAGCCTTACGTCTTTAAATTGGTTTCTTGCGGCGTTTTCGGAAACCATTCTAGAAACAGCAATAGGAAATCCCGCTGTAGCTAAAGCAAATAGAGGGTTATATATTTCATAAGCTAATTGAAAATATGCAGCTCCCGTTGAGCCAATCATGCCTGTGACAAATATACGAAATAATATACCGAAAATTTTTACGATAAATATGCTAGAAGTTAAAACTAATGTACCTTTTAGAAACGATTGACCAGTGGATTTTTCACTATTCAAAAAAACACATCCCTATAAAATTTTACTATAAAATCCAATAAAAATTATACTATCTTTAAAATGATATGTATAGACCTTTTTCAAAATAAATACTGTCCTTATTTAAAGTTGAATTTTGTGCTTATGTTGTGTAAAATAAAAGTAATAAATTTTTTATGGAGGAGCTATGAATTATAAAAATAAGCAGTGTCCTGTTTGTAAAAATCTTTTTAAAGATGGCGATGATATCGTAGTATGTCCGGACTGCGGGGCACCGTATCACAGGGAATGCTATAATGAAAAGAAAAAGTGTATTTATGAAGATAAGCATGGAACGGGTTTTTCATATATTGTAAATGAAGAAGTACCGCAAAATGATATAAATAAAGAAAAAAGTGAACAAAGTAAAAATTTGTGCCCGAGATGCCATAGCTTAAACCCTTCAGATGCTAATTTTTGCAATAACTGTGGATTTTGGTTAGGAGAAAAAGGTGAACCGTCTAACGATATACCGCCGGGGGTTCCAAACATTTCGGTTATGTTTGACCCAATGGGTGGGGTAGACCCAAATGAAGAAATTGGCGAAGTCAAATTTGGCGACATAGCAAAGCTAGTAAAAAATAATTCGCCATATTACATGAGGGTCTTTAAGAAGATAAAAGACAACAATAAAAGCAAATTTAATTTTAGTGCATTTTTTTTCAGTGGAGCTTGGTTTTTATATAGAAAACAATATAAGCTTGGTGTGATGATAATCATATTAGAATTAGCTTTTATGATACCATCTTCAATTTTAACTTATATGCAAAGCACGTCTGCACTATTAACACCATACACAGGCCCTTTATGGCTTTTGGAGGCATGTGATACATTACTTATGGTGCTTTGTGGGGTATTTGCTAACCGTCTGTATTTAAAGAATTGCATGAAAAAAGTTAAAGCTATAAAAGAAAAATCTTTAAATGATGATAATTTTGATTATAGCAAAAAGCTAAGTGAGCAAGGTGGGGTTAACACTAAGATATTATTTTTACTTTTGCTGTGCTATTTGGTTATAGAGTACTTGCCGATATTTTTGAGATAGGAGAAAAATATGTCAACGGTTTTAGTTACAGGGGGAACGGGCTATATAGGAAGCCACACTTGCGTAGAGCTTCTAAATAATGGTTATGACATAATTATAGTTGACAACTTTTGCAACAGCAGCCCGGACGTGGCTGGAAGAATAGAGCAGATAACAGGGAAAAAAGTTAAGCTTTATAAATGCGATCTTTGTTATGATGTGGAAAAATTAGACGAAATCTTTAAGGAGAATAAAATAGATGCAGTTATGCATTTTGCTGGACTAAAATCTGTAAGTGAATCGATAAAATTTCCTATTTTGTATTATGAGAATAACGTTTTCGGTACAGTCAACTTATGCAAAGCCATGGAAAAGCATAATGTGAAAAAAATTATATTCAGCTCATCTGCTACGGTGTATGGGACCTCATCGTTTGCTCCATATGATGAAACGATGCCGATCGGAGATGTATCAAATCCTTATGGCAGAACAAAGTATATTGTTGAAAAATTATTCGAAGACCTATGCAATTCAGACGCTTTATGGAATGTGGTCATATTGAGATATTTTAATCCTATAGGTGCACATGAAAGTGGCCTTATAGGCGAATCTCCTAAAGGTATACCTAACAATTTAATGCCGTATATATCTTTGGTAGCAGCTGGAAAACTTGATACGCTTACGATATTTGGCAAAGATTACGACACTCCTGATGGAACATGTATAAGGGACTACATCCACGTGATAGACATAGCAAAGGGGCACGTCTGTGCACTAAGTGGTATAACGAAATTGAGCGGTGTTAATGCGTATAATTTAGGGACATCTAAAGGAACAAGCGTGCTAGAATTAATAAATGCTTTTCAGAAAATGACATCTCGAAAAGTTAGATGTACTTTTGGAGAAAGAAGAAAAGGAGACATACCAGTGGTTTATGCGAACGCAGATAAAGCTTATAAAGAGCTTGGCTTTAAAGCAGAATATGGAATAGAAAAAATGTGTATAGATGCATGGCGCTGGCAATGCAATAGTTGATGTACATAAAAAAGTAGTTTATGAGTTAGTAGAATAAACGATTAGCAATAAAATAAAGAATGTGTATTGATAACTTACGCATTCTTTATTTTGATTTTATAAAAATTCCCCGCTTAACCGTAATGTGTACAAAATAACCTGCCTACTAAATAAACAGGTGGGTGCCAGCCTATAATTTTCTCGCTCCCTTCATTCAGCTAAAGCTGAGAGGTCTGCAATCCAACAACAGAGCGAAGCTCCCGATAAAAAAGTTGTAGGGTTAAATAACACAGTCCGCGAATTAAGCAGGGAAATGTAATTTCTAAATATAATTATACCATAAAATTTGAAAATGTAAATAGTATTTATAAAAAATATATGCGTTTAATGATTTTATTATTGATTTTCTTCATTAACTTCATAAAAATCTTCAAAGTGAGATTCAAAAGTTTTTGCCAACTCATTTAGTAAATCTGTATCTTGAACTTCGGCTAAGACTTGTTCGTCGTTATCTTCTATTAGTTCAAATATATAGTAACTTGAATCTGAATTTGATTTTTCATTCTGTGGGAACAAAGCATAGAAAAAGCCATTATCGTTTTCTATTGTGTCTAATATTTCGAAATTGTGTTCTTTCCCATCATCGTCTACAAGGGTCATTATGTCAGGAGAAAATTCATTTTTCAAGTAAAACAACTCCTTTAATAGTTATTACTTTTACTTTAAAATTGTACATTTTATTTTGCGTTTAGTCAATAGCATAGTGTTTTGTTAGTGCTTTTATTGGGGCGGCAGCCCCACAGGATATGATAAAAAAATTATCATATCCTGTGTAACGGTCCATTAAATGGACCGTTTGATGGTTTATGAAATAAACCATCTGGCTGCCGCTGATAAATATACGCACTAACTTTTATTTTAGTGTTCTAATATATTTTACTATTTCATATCAATTAGAAAAAGGGAGGGACAAGATTTTTGGAAACCAAATTTAATGAAGTTATAAGCAATTTAGATTTAGAATTTAGCCGAGCATTGAGCCATTTAAGTGAAAAGGTAAAAAATGAAGTACAAGAAATAAGATTACGAATAAATTGCCCTGTTGTTTTGTATTTAGTGGAAGGTATGTATTTTATTTCTAAAGGCGGAACTTTAACGAAAATGGCAGAAGAAAACTTATTGACAGCTACAGCTGATAATATAAGAAACACTTTTAACAAAATATGCAATTACTCCGTTTATAGTTACCAAAAAGAAATAGTTAATGGATTTATTACGATAAAAGGAGGCCATAGAGTAGGAATTTGTGAAACTGCAATTTACAATAAAAACATTGAAAACATAAAAGATATAACGTCATTGAACTTTAGAATAGCGCGATCTATGCTCGGGATGTCTGATACTATTTTAAAGCATGTTAACGCAGATTTTTCAGGAATTTTAATAGCAGGGGCTCCTTGTTCCGGAAAAACTACATTGCTAAGAGACATTGCAAGGAATTTATCTACAGGGAAATTTTCTAGTGCAAAGAAAGTAGTTGTTATAGATGAAAGAGGCGAATTTAGTGGGATGTATCGAGGTGAACCGCAAAATGACTTAGGATACTGTGACATACTTTATGGTTACTCTAAAAAAGACGGAATAGAGCACAGCATACGATGTTTATCTCCTGAAATTATAGTTTGCGATGAAATAGGCAATGAAGCTGACGTAAAAGCAATAGAGTCCGGAGTGAATTCCGGAGTGTCATTTATAGCGAGTGCACATGTAAGTGGTAAAGAAGGAATAACTAAAAAAGCTGTACTGAAGAGATTTTTCAGTAAAGAGGTTTTCGATACAGTTGTTTTTTTAAATAAAAATAAGTTATCACAAAAGTTTGAAATTTTAAAAGTTGGTGAAAAAATTGATAAAAGCAATGGGAATCGTGATTTTTTCTTTATCGATGTTAATTCTGGCGTTCACAATATCGCATAGGTTTACATTGAGAATTGAATTTCTAAAAAGCTGCTTGAATTTTCTTAAATATTTAGAAAACGAGATAAGTTACAGCAAAGATACAATTTATGATATATTGAAGCGATACCCAGATAATCATACCATACGGAGCTTCTTGAGAAAGTGTTGTGAAAATATAGAAAAAGGAAATGATTTTAACAAATCATGGAATTTGGCTTTAGGTAAGGTAAAGGAAGATTTTAACTTAAAAAAAAGCGACTTAAACTTTTTAGAAAATTTGGGTAACAATCTGGGCAAGAGCGATGTAGAAAGTCAACTGTCATATTGTGAACTAGCTTTAAACGCATGTAATTTAAATTTGGCGGAATCTATTGAAGAGAGAAATAAAAAAAGCAAACTTTATTGTAATTTATGTTTACTTTCCGGAGTAACTTTTATTTTACTAATTTTGTGATTTGACGAACGAGCTTTGATAAAAACTGAAGGAGAAAAGCAAATGGATGTAGACTTAATTTTTAAAATAGCAGCTATAGGTATTATTGTTGCGGTTCTAAATCAAGTACTTATTCGCTCAGGCAGGGAAGAACAAGCCATGATGACTACTTTGGCTGGTCTCATAGTGGTTTTAATGATGATAATAAAAGAGATTGATGTTTTGTTTAAAACAGTAAAATCAATTTTTGGTTTATGATATTTAAAATCAAATTTATTAGGCTAACATGAAAGGCTAAAACTTATGAATTTAATTAATATAATAGGAATTGCAATTGTTTCGGCAATTTTGTCGCTTACTTTAAAACAGCACAATCCGGAATTTTCAATGGCTATAAATATTATGTCAGGGATTATTTTGGTTTTGGGAATACTGTCGAACGTTTTGCCGAGCATAAATGAAATAAAAAACCTGATATTTAATACAGGCGTTCCGTCAGAATACATATCCATACTTTTGAAAAGTCTAGGAATAGCATTTTTTACTCAGTTTTCGTCTGACGCATGCATTGATGCTGGACAAACAGCACTTTCTTCTAAAGTGGAACTTGCCGGTAAGGTCATGATTTTAATAGTGTCATTACCGCTTCTGAAAGAAGCTGTGGGTGTAATTACGAAGTTGTTGAGGTAAAAAATGAAAAAGTTAGTGTTTATTTTATTTTTATTTTTTATTGTAAAGCCTACTTATTCTGGCGCTTTTTGCGCAAGTGAAGAATTTTCAAAAATTTATGATGAACAGGTAAAAGAAACAGGTGCAGACAAATTGAGGGATTATTTACCTGAAAAAACGCAAGATGATTTAAACAGTATGGGATTGGCGGATTTAAACCCTAAAAATTTTGAAAAAATAAAGCCGGAAAGTTTCTTTAATTACTTTTGTAGCGAATTTAAAAATCAAGTGCCGGAGATTTTAAAAACTTTGAGCGTAACGGTAGGAACTATAACGATAGCTGCATTTTTTGATGGAATGAAACTATCTTTAAATAAAAGATCAATCGATAAAGTTTTGAACTTCGTTTGCGTGCTGGTGATTTGCATAGTATTTGTAAAGCCTGTGGTTACAAGTATAGTTGTGAGCTCTGGAGTTATAAAGGCAGTTTCCAAATTTTTGCTCAGTTACGTGCCGATAATGGTAGGAGTGATGTGTGCAACAGGACAGAATGTTTTGGCGGGGTCTTACTCTTTACTTATGCTTACTCTAGGGGAGTGCACGGCTCAAGTTATGACGAAATTTTTAATTCCGGTTTTAAATATTTTTTTATCTATAGGAATAGTTTCTGCACTTTCGGATGGACTAAATCTTTCCGGTGTTTGCAAGAGTTTTTCAAAAATATGTAAATGGGCTTTGGGGTTTGTATCGACGCTGTTTTTAGGAGCACTTGGGATACAAAGTATAGTTGCTGGAGCAGTAGACAGTGTAGGTTCAAGAGCATTTAAGTTTGTGATAAGCGGATGTATACCGGTTGTAGGTAGCGCCTTAAGCGATGCATTTCTTACAGTGCAAGGCTGTGTAAAGTTGCTTAAATCGAGCATGGGAGCATTTTTTTTGCTAGCAATTATCCTTACTTTTGCTCCGATTTTTGTAAAGTGCGTGATGTGGAATTTTTTATCGACACTTTGTGCGGGCATAGGGGAAGCTTTTGGCATTGTACCTATTAACAGGGTCTTAAAGAACATATCTGATGTCTTAAATATTTTAATAGCAGTATTAACTTGTTTCGTAGTAATTTTGATTATATCAACAGTTATAGTGCTGAATACAAACCCTTTTTAAATTTTGGGGGAATGATTAATGACGGCTTTGAAAGAATGGTGTTCCTTGCTGTGTATTTCTATAATAATTTCAGCTGTATTGGAGATTATATCGCCTGGAAAAAAGATGGAAAAAATTTTAAAACTAGTAATAAATGGTTTCATTTTATGTATGCTTATTTTGCCGTTGAAGAACATAGCTAAAGATATCCATTTAGACTTTAAAAATAGTAAGAACTTTAATATAAATGAAAAAAGTTCAAATTTTCAAGATATGATAAAAGCTCAAGGCAAAGAGTTAGCTGAAAAGAAAATAAAAGAAACATTAAGTGACATTTCGAATAAAGAAAATATAGTGACAAAAAAAGTTGATATATTTATGGATACAGATAAGGACAACTGCATATGTATTAGTAAGATTATAATTTATGTTAATGAAGAAAGTTTGAAAAAGAGGGGTGACTTAGAAAAAATACTGTCAAAAAAATTGGAAACGTCTGTAGAAGTTTTAGGAAGTGATAATTAATGGATGATAGAAAAAATGGTTTTCTGGTGGGAAAGTTCAAAGAGCTTTTCTCTAAGCAGGATAAATTAAGAAAATTTATAATAGGTTTAGGAACTGTGGGTATAGCATTGATATTTGCATCAAGCTTTTTAAAACAGAACACCGAAAAAAAAGCTATTGAGACTAATTTACCAAGCAATATGGAAAGTTATGCTAAAAATTTAGAAGAAAATATAAAAAGTATAGTAGCTGAAATTGAAGGAGCGGGAAACGCTAAAGTTTTAGTAACGCTTGAAAGCTCGCAGCAAACAATTTACGCCACAGAACAAAAAAAGAACAAAGAGGCTACTCACGACAACATGGACGGAGAAACTAGAAAAATAAAAGAAAGTGATGACATTGAAACAAAATACATAAAAATAAAAGACGCAAATGGAGCAGAACAGGCGTTGTCTGTTACGCAGTTGCAGCCTTCGGTTAAGGGTGTGGTCGTAGTTTGTGAGGGAGGTGATAACAAAGAAGTGCAGGAAAAAGTGAGAGACGCTGTAAAAACAGCTCTAAATATTACATCGAAAAGAGTTTTTGTAACTAAATGATTTAACGGAGGATATTAAAAATGGGTTCGAAAAAAAGACATATTATATTGGCGGCACTAGTGCTGTCTTTAGCAACGGCTGTGTATTTGAATTGGCAGTTTTCTTCAAACAAAGAGTTAACTTCGACTGATAGCATTATGCCGACCAAGGAGCTTGGTCAAGCACAATTTGTGAATAGTTCTCAGAAATGTGAGGCTAAACCTGAAAACTCTGAGGCAGACAAGGACAATGTAGAAGAAAGCAAAGAGTCATCAGATTACTTTAATAAAGCTAAAACAGAACGCCAAAAGGCTAGAGACGAGGCTACAGAGTCTATTAAAGAGATTTTGGAAAATGCTAAGTCGTCTGAAGAAACGAAAGCAGAAGCTGTAAAAAAAGCTACGGAGATTGCTCAGAAAATAGAACAAGAATCTAACATAGAGAACCTTGTGAGGGCTAAAGGGTTTAGTGAATGTTTGGCTTTTCTGCAGAATGATGAGTGCAGTCTAGTGGTAACAGGTGCTGAATTGAATGAAAGTTCAGCAATATCTATAAAAGATATAGTTTGCGGTCAAGCAGGTATATCGAATGACAAAATTAAAATAATAGAAGCTAAAAGCTGATTTTTTGGATTACGCGCCAGCGTAATTTGTTTTTCGTGAAAAACAAATTATTATCTTTTCCATATTGAAAAGATAATCAATAATCGAGCGAAATATTTCGCTCGATTATTAGCGCTGGCGTGCGATTCAGCTGTACTGTAGTTTGTTCAATATGTCTTTAGTTAAATTTTTATCTTTAGTTAAAACAGCTAAAACGCACTCATATATTATGTCGGGGTTACTTTGGAAATTTTCTTTCACCATATTAGCTTGAAGTCTGTCAGGGACATAAAGAGAAAACGACAGTAAATCTGCATCTCCGCCCGAAATTTTACAATTAAGCTGATATCCATTTTCAATTTCTTTTATAGAAACGGTATTTTCTGTTTCCCTTTTTATTTTAGCAAGTAACTTTATTGTAGCATTGAGAGCTTTGTCTCGTATCGCTATGGGTAAAGACGAATAAAGTTGACTAGAAACAATTTTCCCCGAATCTGTAACAGTGTACAAGTTTGAATTTTCTTTAGTAGATTCAATATTTTTACTTTTTAATAATTCTGAAATAGCGCTGTTGATTTCGAAATAATTTGCAAGGTTATTTTCCTGAAGTACTGAAACTAAGTCTTCTTTAGAAAGTCCAGCTTTTATGCTGGATAAAATATAACAGATTAATAATTTAATGTCGTTTTTGCTTCTAAGCCCTCCGGGAGTTATGCCGGCTGAAAATGCATCAAATTTCATTATTGTCATCCTCCTTATGAGACTGTTTATCCAGTGCTTCTTTGTGTTTATCTGTTATGGTATTGTTCTGAACTATCTGTTTAAGCTTATCCTTTACGTTTTTGGGAATGTAAGTAGACTCAACTTGCTCGGTTTTCTGTTTACTACAGTTTATTATTTCACATGAAGTTAATTTAGAATTTGGAACTATTAATTCTTTGTCGTCATGTGTAACAAGCGTGGTAAACATAAGTTCTATACTCATTACCTTGCCGGAATGAGTACCGATTTCTAGAAAATCCCCGACCTTAAATGGCTTATTTATAATGATAATTGTCCCACTTGCGATGTTTGAAAGACTGTCTTTTAAAGCAATACCGACTGTTACAAAAGTAGCTCCAAGTGCAGCTATCATAGAAGATATATTTATTCCGATCTTTGACAGAGCGGCTAAAATCACTATAATGCGAAATAAAATTTTTATGATAGAGCCAAAAAATGTTATGATACCTTCATCGACTTTAGCGTTTCTTATAGCGTTGCTTATTATGTTTGTGAGTTTTCCAGATAAGTACCATCCTACAGTCAATATAACCAAGGCTGAAAAGATATGTGGCAAGAAGTTTTTCAATTGTGTAAGAGTAAATGTAAAAATATTTTCATTTATCATAAAATATCCTCGCTTATTATGTCGTAATTTTATTTAAGTTTATACTATTATATCATACTTTTATTGTTTATAAAATCCTTGAAAAATTTTTTGAGATGATATAATATATTTTTAGTGAAGTGTAAGAAATTGTTAGGAGCTTTTTGATAATGACTGAATTTAGTAAAAATAATATTTATTATTCCATATTTTGCCCGCAGTGCGACTATATAAATTCAGATTTACTTTCAGAAATACGATACAACTTTTTTGTTTACAATAAACGTCAAAAAAATAAAATAATAAAAGAAATTGATGGAGAAGTCTATCACTATTCGTACGTTTTGGAAAAAGATAAGCCTCTTAGATGGAAAAAAATGTTGAAAGACAAGCTTCTTGAGAAAGTCAAGGAAGAGAAGGATGGCAGCTATCAGCTACAGGTTCAAGGAACAGATAAAAAACTTACGAAAGTGATATTTTTTGATAGCAAGCACAACTGGATGAAAAGTGAGTACTACCGCAAGTATGGCAAAATCACATTTGAAAGGTTGCCTGATAGCGAAAATATAAAAGTTACAGAAAAAATGCTTTCTGGTAGTTGCATGTCATATGAGATTTACCCTGTCGAGTGTTCTAAATTAAAAAGTGGCGATGAAAGTGTAGCTATGCTTATTTGTAAGACAAGTACCGGAAATTTTTGCTGTTATACTAAGAGTCAGGTCGTTTTACTTAATAAGCAAGCAGAAAAGGATAAAGAAGACAAATCTTTAACTACTGTAGAGCCTGAAAACCAGAACAGTTGCAATGATAAACAAAATGTGGAAGGTGACATTAAAAGGTTTATTTGCTATAAAGAAAAGAATGCTTGCCCTTTTAGCAAAACTTACGGTAAAACTATAAAGACTGATAGAGGAGAGGTTCTTTTTTATTTCGGACATTTGCAAGATAAAATGAGGTCAGGCTTTGGTAGGACTGTAACTTCAAGCGGTGTGACAGCATATGAAGGAGACTACAAAAACGATAAAAAAGACGGCTTTGGAGTTTATCGCTATAGTTCTGGAGAACTGTGCTATGTCGGAAAATTTAAAGAAGATCAAAAGTCTGGCTTTGGAGTACAATTTTCAAAGAATGGTGAAAAAATTTTATTAAGTTCCTTTGAGAAAGATAAATTAGGAAAAACAAGTGCAATTTTCGATAAAAATGGTAATCTGTTGTTTGCAGGCAAAATAGTTGATAGGCAACGAGTTGGCGCTGCATTGGAATATAGATCCAATGGTGAAGGCTTTATGGTAAAAAACTTTAAAGCAGGGTCATTTATGGGTAAATGCACTTTGTTCGATGAAGACGGCAATTTGGCTTATAGTGGAGAACTATCGGAAACTGACAGTAAAAAATGTGGCAGTGGTGTAGAGTATAACCGCGATGGGACGGTTAAGTATAAAGGCAGCTGGAAAAATGACTCGTACGATGGACAAGGCATTTTATACTTGGACGATGGGCGTAGAATAGAGGGACAATTTAAATGCGGTAAGGTAAATGGTTTTGCGTGCGAATTTGACAGTAAAAACCGTAAAATATATGAAGGCAACTGGAAAGACAACCTGTATAACAGAGAGGGAACTAAGTATTTAAACAACGGAAATTACCTGAAGGGGTTATTTGAGGCAGGTCTTGCTACGGGCGTATTGCTGGAATTTAATTCAGATGGTGAAGTTATTTACAAAGGGAATTTCGATGAAGACGCCTATTGTGGAGAGTGAATCCTCTATATAAACGGTGAAAAAGTATATGAGGGGAACTTTGAAAATAACCTGTATAACGGCAAAGGGAAACTTTTTGAACATGGCAAATGTGTTTATGATGGTAGTTTTAAAGACGGCTTAAAGAATGGCTTTGGTAAGCAGTTAAGAGATGATGAACTTGAATATATCGGTCATTGGAAGGACGACAAATACAATGGTATAGGTCTGACGTATGAAAAGGCTAAGCCTAGATTTGTAGGATTTTTTGAAAATGGCAATAAACAAGGCAGAATAAATGAAGTATATGACGGTAAAGTTGTGAAAGAATGTCTTTTTGATAAGGATGAATTGGTCTATTTAAAAGAGTATAAATATCCAGACTTGAATATAATTTACGATGGGAACATTCGTGCCGGCAAACGCAACGGAATGGGCTGTAAGTTTACGGAATATGGCGAAAAAGAGTTTGAAGGTATTTTTGCAAACGGCAATGAGCTTAACAGTATGAGAGTATTCTTAAAAAAGTTGCAGCCATTATCAGAATGCGATGATATGGCAGATACGGAATATATAAACTACAGATTTGGACCAAATTATGTTATAGAAAAAGAAATGCTGGGTGGGCTTTACTCAGGGCTTTTGAAAAATGGCAAACCTGTTGGAAAAGGCACTGTCTTGTACGCTGACCACAGATATACAGGCGACTTTTTAAATGGTGTTCCTAAAGGAAATGGTGTCATTTACAAAAATAATGGTGAAAAATTAAAAGGTAAATTTTTTGAAAGCGAAGTTTTTGGAAGCTCGAAGATAAATTTTGAGTCTGGGGTATCTTATAATTTTATGAGTGGTTATAACTGATTAGCAGAGGGGGTGATTTGTTGGCTAAAGAAATTATAGATAAAATAAAAAATGCCGAAATTGAAGCTGAAAATTTACAAAAACTGGCTAGCGAGAAAGCTAAGTTGATAGAAGAAAAGGCTAAAACTGAGGCAGAAACTGTAATTGCTTCAAAAATGAAAGAAGCTAAAGCTAAAACCGACTTAAGAGTTAACTTTTCTAAAAATGAAGCTAAACAGATTTTATTAAACGCGGAAAAAGAAGCCGACAGAGAAATAAAAGAGATAAGAAATTTAGCAGAAAGTAAAAGGAAAAAAGCTATAGAAAAAATAATTGAAATGATATGCCAAACTTGATTTTAGGTGGTGAAAGTATATGGCTATTGTGAAAATGAAAAAACTTGCTTTGTGCGCTTTAAAAAAGGACAGGAAGAATATATTAGAGTCTATTCAAAGAGCCGGAGTGGTTCAAGTTGAAAATAGCGAAATGCAAGATGAGTTGTTTGAAAAGATAGATGCAAAGCAATCTATTGAGGTTTTCAAAAGTAACGCAAAAGTAGCTAGCGACGCGTTGGAAATTTTAGACCATTTTACGGCGAGCAAAGGCAAAAAAGTCTCATCGCTGGTTGGAAGAGATTCTATCTCTAAGGAAGATTATTATGAATTTGTAGATAATGCACAGGAAATAATGCGGATGGCTTATACAATCTGCGATGCGCAAAATACCATTTTGGAGAAAGAGGCAGAAATTGTAAGACTTGCTTTAAAAAAGGATTCTTTAAAGCCTTGGATGAACTTAGACGTGAATATGAACTTTAAAGGTACAAAATTTACGAAAGCTTTCATAGGAACTGTTCCAGGAGAACAAGATAAAGAAAGTTTATTGGCAGTTTTTAAGAAATTTGCTCCTGACATTGAAAATATAGAGTTTGAAATAGTGAGCAAAAGTATAGATGCAACGTATGTTTTTGTAGTTTGTAAAAAGGAAAATAGCATAGATGTAGAAGAAGCACTTAAAAATATGGGCTTTTTGCCGCCTGTTAGCATTACAAAACATACCCCAGAGTATAAAATAGAAAAAATTTCTGAGAAGATAAAATCTTTAAAAGAAGACATAGATGACTTTGGTAAACTTATAGCAAGCTATGAAGGTGCAAGAAATGCAATGAGGTTTATCATTGACTACTATAGTATTCGCTCAGAGAAATATGAGGTTATATCTAAACTTCAGTATACTAAGCATACGTTTATGTTATTTGGTTTTGTGCCTGAAAAAGAACAAAAAAAAATAGAAAAAGTTTTATCAAACAACTTTACTGTGGCGTTTGAGTTTTCTTCTGTAGAAGATGGTGAGTTTCCTATATTATTAAAAAATTCAGCTTTAGCTTCGCCCGTAGAACCAGTTCTGGAAAGTTATAGTTTACCTGGAAAAGGTGAAGTTGATCCAACTTCTACTATGGCATTTTTCTACTATATTTTATTTGGACTTATGCTTTCAGATGCTGCCTACGGAATATTAATTACTATTGGTTGTCTATTTGCATTGATAAAATTTAAAAATATGGAGTCGGGTCTTAAAAAATCGCTCAATATGTTTCTTTACTGTGGAATATCTACAACCTTCTGGGGGATTATGTTTGGAAGCTACTTTGGAGATGCTATAGAAGTGATTTCAGAAACGTTTTTTCATCATAAAATAACTATTCCGGCGCTGTGGTTTGTTCCACTGAATGAACCTATGAGAATGTTAGCATATTCTTTTGGCTTTGGCATTTTGCATTTGTTTGCGGGCCTGTTTTTAAAGACATGCCAACTTTTCAAGGCAAAGAAATATAAAGACATATTTTATGACGTAATATCGTGGTATTTGCTTGTAGGCGGAAGTGTAATTTATTTATTGTCGATGCCAATGATGACAAAATTACTTACTTTAAGTTTTGTATTATCAAAGACAGCCGCAAATGCATCGTGGATATGTATAGCCGTAGGTGCTTTAACCATTGTTCTAACTTCTGGGAGAAAAAGCAAAAATCCTTTCAAACGACTTTTAAAAGGGCTTTACAGTTTATATGGAGTAACAAGCTACGTAAGTGACGTATTTTCTTACTCAAGGCTTCTGGCTCTTGGACTAGCCACTGGAGTTATAGCGCAGGTGTTCAATAAAATGGGGGTTGTTGCAGGTTCAGGTGTGCTGGGTGTTATTGTATTTACGACTATTTTTTTGATAGGACATACGATGAACATAGGCATAAATTTATTGGGAGCTTACGTTCACACCAATAGATTACAGTTTGTGGAATTCTTTAGTAAGTTTTATGAGGGTGGAGGCAAAAAGTTTTCCCCATTTTCAATAAATACAAAATATTATAAAATCAAGGAGGATATTTAAATGGATAATTTTGGTATAGTTTTTGCGATTTTTGGAGCGGCTATTTCGGTTTTACTTTCAGGTATAGGGTCTTCAATAGGTGTAGGAATGGGTGGAGAAGCTGCTGCAGGTGTTGTAACTGAAGATCCTTCAAAGTTTGGTAAGGTTTTGCTTTTACAGCTTTTACCCGGAACTCAAGGAATATACGGACTTTTGGTTGCTATATTTACATTCATACAAACGGGTATTTTGGGTGAACCGACAACTGTCAGCTTCATTCAAGGGCTTTTATATTTTGCGTCGTGCCTTCCCATGGGAATAGTAGGACTTTGGTCTGCGCTTAAGCAAGCCAGAGCTGCTGTAGCTGGAATAGGTATAGTGGCGAAAAGACCTGATCAAATGGGCAAAGCTATGACATTCCCAGTTATGGTTGAGACATATGCACTTTTGGCTCTTCTAACGTCTATTCTTGCCATTTTGAATATTCCCAATATAAACCTATAGTAGCGAGGGCCTTTAGTAATGACAGGTGTAGAGAATATAGTCAAAAGTATAGAAGATGATGCCAACAAACTAGCAGGAAAAATTTTAGATGACGCAAAGTTAAAGGCTGAAAACATTTTTAAAGCTGCGAATCAGAAAGCTACCGGAATGAGCTTAGATATGACTGATAAAACAGAAAAGATTGCTAAACTTACAGTAGAGAGAGCAAAGTCATTGGCTTTGATTGAAAAGAAAAGGGCTATATTGGCTGAAAAATCTAAAATAGTGTCTGATACTATTGACTTTGCCAAAAAGTATTTAATGAATTTATCTGACTGTGAATATTTTGCTTTTCTTTTAAAAATATTTAAAAACCGTGTGTCGAAAGACGACTGTACATTAATTTTTTCTAAAGATGACTTAAATAGGATGCCGGATAATATTAAATTAGAAATTTCGAAACTTGAGAAGAAAAATAATATTAAAATTGAGATTTCAAAAACAGCGAGAGATTTTTCTGGAGGATTTATTATATCTTACGGTGAGATAGAAGAAAATTGTACAATCGACGCTTTGTTTAACGACAATGTTGACAGTATATGCGATGAGTTAAATAAAATACTTTTTAATGAGGGGGGATAAAAATTAAGGAATTATATACTTATGCGGTTGCAAATATTAGATTTTTAGAAAATTATCTACTTACACAGCAGGACATTAACTCTATGCTTTCAATGAAAAGTTATGATGATTGTATAAAATTTTTGAAAAATTATTCGTGGGCAGAGAGCTTAAACACGGGGAATATAGATGAAATAGTTTCTTTTGAAATCTGTAAAGCCTTAAAAATTGTCAAGAAACTATCTCTCTTTAACGGAGCTTTGCCTAATGAACTAAACTTAATACTGTATAGGTTTGACTTTAATAATTTGAAATTAGCGATAAAATCATTTATCACTGGTAAAATTGTTGAAGGGGAATTTCTTCCTTATGGAAACATCAAAATAGAGGCGATTGTTGATGCTTTAAAAGAACGAAATTTTGAAATTTTGCCGATTTATATAAAAAATTGTGCCAAAGATGCCTTTGACGTGTTGCTTAAGACTAACGATGCTCAGTTGTGCGATACTATTATAGATACTGGGATGTTAGAAGCGATAAATGAAATAAAAAAATGTACGAAATTAGATTTTGTGCGAAAGTATGCCGAACTTTTTGTGGCAAGCTGTAATATAAAAACAGCAATAAGAAGTTGCAAATATGAAAAGTCTAAGCAATTTTTGAGCAGGGCTATAGTTAAATGTGATACTTTAGATAAAGAAAAGTTGGTGAAAACTGCCAGTGAAAGTTTAGGTTTACTTTATGATTACCTTTTAACTACAGATTATGGGACTTTTGTGACAGTTTTAAAAGATTCTTTGGTTTTATTCGATAAATGCATCGAAGATGAACTTATTAAGTTGGCGAAAGAACAGAAAAGTAATTCTTTTACTATAGCTCCTGTTATAGCTTATTTTTTAGCAAAAGAAAATGAAATGAAAATAGTTAGAATGGTTTATATAAGTAAAAAAATAGGGCTAAAAACTGAAACAATAAAAGAAAGGTTACGACAAACTTATGCATAAAGTTGCAGTTATAGGAGAAAAAGAAAGCATAATTGGGTTTTCAGCATTAGGGTTGAATGTTTTTGAAATTGATGATGCCACTGGAGCTGAAAAGAAAATTAAAGAGTTAATAAAACTTGAGTATGGGATTATTTATTTGACGGAAAAAGTTGCACAGGATTTAAATGAGCGATTAGAATACTATCAGGTTAATTATAATGCTGCGCTTGTTCCTATTCCTGGTAGCGACAAAAGTGCTAAAATAGGGTTAGAAAATGTTAGAAAATCTATCGAAAGAGCTGTAGGAAGTAATATTTTAGATATATGAAGATGTTTTTACTTACTATTTAAGGGCGCAGCCTTTATGGTAAGTGTACTTAACTGAGGTGAAGATTATGAAATCTGGCGTAATAAAGAAGGTTGCAGGACCGCTGGTTATAGCATCAGATATGAAACAAGCCAACATGTTTGACGTTGTTAAGGTAGGTAACGAAAAGTTAATTGGTGAAATTATTGAGATGCATTCTGGTGACGCATCCGTACAAGTATATGAAGAAACGACAGGGCTTGGACCCGGTGCTCCTGTAGTATCTACAAATGAGCCTCTAAGTGTAGAACTGGGACCAGGACTCATTGGCAATATTTTTGACGGTATCCAGCGTCCGCTTGGTGAAATAAAAAAGATATCTGGCAACAACCTAGAAAGAGGAAAAGAAGTTTTACCTTTGAACAGGGATAAAAAATGGAATTTTAGTTCAGAAGTCAAAGTAGGCGATGAGGTTGTTTCTGGGGATGTTATTGGGACAGTTTTGGAAACGCCGATAGTAAGGCATAAAATAATGGTTCCGACTGGTATAAATGGTACAATAAAAAAGATTTACGACTGGGAATTCACCGTCAATGATGTAGTAGCTGTTATTCAAAGTGAAGACGGTGAAGAAAAGGAAATTAAATTATTTCAAAAATGGCCTGTGAGGGTTCCAAGACCATATAAACATAAACTTATCCCAAATGAGCCTTTGATTACGGGTCAGCGCGTTATAGATACACTTTTTCCAATGGCTAAAGGTGGAGTCGCTGCAGTACCAGGACCATTTGGTAGCGGGAAAACGGTAGTGCAGCATCAGCTAGCCAAGTGGGCCGACGCAGATATAATAGTATATATAGGTTGCGGTGAGCGTGGAAACGAAATGACCGATGTTCTAAATGAGTTTCCAGAGCTTATAGACCCCAAAACAGGGCGCTCTCTGATGGAACGAACGGTATTAATAGCAAACACTTCAGACATGCCGGTGGCAGCAAGAGAAGCATCCATATATACTGGCATTACTATAGCTGAGTACTTTAGAGACATGGGATACTCTGTAGCTTTGATGGCAGATTCCACATCCCGCTGGGCAGAAGCCTTAAGGGAAATGTCTGGTCGGTTACAAGAAATGCCTGGCGAAGAAGGCTATCCGGCATATTTAGGTAGCAGGTTAGCTCAGTTCTATGAACGTGCCGGCAGAGTAATAGCTAAAGGCAGCGATAAAAGAGAAGGAACTCTTAGCGTTATAGGTGCTGTTTCGCCGCCTGGTGGAGATATTTCTGAACCAGTGTCTCAAGCAACTTTAAGGATAGTAAAAGTTTTTTGGGGACTTGATTCAAACCTTGCATATAAGCGGCATTTTCCAGCTATAAACTGGCTAAACAGCTATTCACTATATATAGACAGTTTAGGGAAATGGTTTTGTGAGCATGTTAATGAAAATTGGCTGAATCTTAGGCAAGAGTGTGTAAAAATTCTTGGAGAAGAAGCAAACTTAGAGGAAATAGTCAAGCTTGTAGGAATGGATGCATTATCTGCATCTGACAGGCTGAAACTTGAAATAGCTAGATCTATACGCGAAGATTTCTTACACCAAAACGCTTTTCATGAAGTAGATACGTATACTTCGTTAAATAAGCAGTTTCTCATGCTGAGTTTAATTTTTAAATTTCAAGAAACCGCAAACGAACTAATTACGAATGGTGTTGAAGTGGAAGAAATTTTAAAATTTAAAAGCCGGGAAAAAATAGGACGATTTAAATATGTGGAAAAAGATGACCTTGAAAAAGAGTATGAGGAAATACTCAAAGAAATGGCAAAAGAAGCTGAAAATGCGGTGAGAGAGGAGGAAGAATAATGCCAAGAGAATATAAAACCATAGAAGAAGTGTCTGGTCCGCTGGTTTTGGTGAGAGGAGTAAGTAATGTTAACTACGATGACCTTGGAGAGATTGAGCTTGAAGATGGGACAAAAAAACGATGCAAAGTTTTAGAGATAGACGGGACAAATGCTTTAGTCCAGCTTTTTGAAAGTTCAGCAGGGATCAATTTATCAAACAGCAAAGTTAAGTTTTTGGGCAGAAGTATGCAATTGCCCGTTTCTGAAGATATATTAGGGCGCGTGTTTGACGGTTTAGGCAAGGTAATAGATGATGGACCTGAGATAATTCCTGAAAAACGCCTTAATATAAATGGTCTTGCTATGAATCCTGTTGCGAGAAATTATCCTAGTGAATTTATACAAACTGGAATATCAGCTATTGATGGGCTGAATACGTTGGTACGAGGACAAAAGCTGCCTATTTTTTCAGGAAGCGGCCTTCCTCATGCTCGCCTTGCTTCTCAAATAGCAAGACAAGCGAAAGTTGTAGGGACTAAAGACGCATTTGCTGTAGTTTTTGCTGCAATAGGTATAACGTTTGAAGAAGCAAATTTCTTTGTTGAAAACTTCAAGGAAACAGGAGCAATAGACCGCAGCGTTATGTTTATAAACTTGGCAAACGACCCCGCAATAGAAAGAATAGCTACGCCTAGGATGGCTCTCACAGCGGCGGAATATTTGGCTTTTGACAAAGGCATGCATGTATTAGTTATCCTGACAGATGTGACTAATTATGCAGATGCATTAAGAGAAGTTTCTTCAGCGAGGAAGGAAGTCCCCGGCAGAAGAGGGTACCCTGGATACATGTACACAGATTTAGCTTCGCTTTACGAAAGGGCAGGGCGGCAAAAGGACAAAAATGGTAGCATTACTTTAATCCCGATATTAACTATGCCGGAAGATGATAAAACTCATCCTATACCGGACCTTACAGGGTATATCACGGAAGGGCAAATTATTTTGAGTAGAGAACTTTACAGGAAAAATATAACTCCTCCAATTGATGTCTTGCCGTCACTTTCTAGACTTAAAGATAAAGGGATAGGGAGGGGCAAAACTCGAGAAGACCACGCCAGTGTGATGAATCAGCTTTTTTCAGCTTATGCGAGAGGAAAAGAAGCTAAAGAGCTTATGGTGATTTTGGGCGAAGCAGCTCTTAGTGATATGGATAAAATTTACGCAAAGTTTGCAGATCAGTTTGAACAGAAGTATGTCTCTCAAGGCTATGAAAATAACCGTTCCATTGAAGAAACTTTAAATATAGGCTGGCAACTTTTGTCGTTGCTGCCAAAGTCTGAACTGAAAAGAATAGATGATAAATTTATAGATAAGTACTATCGCAAAGTAGGTGAATAGTTTAGTGAATACTACTGTTACCCCGACGAGAATGGAACTTACCAGGCTAAAAAAGAAATTACTTACCGCAAGACGTGGTCATAAGCTTTTAAAAGATAAACGCGATGAAATGATGCGACAGTTTTTAAAGTTAATAGAAGAAAATAAAAATTTAAGACTTAGAGTAGAAGACTCGATAAAGAGGTATCATGACGATTTTACTTTGGCTCAAGCGGAAATGGGAAGCGATCAACTTAAAACGGCGATTTTGTCGCCTAAACAAGATGTATTTTTAGATGTAAAATACAAAAGTATAATGAGTGTTAAAGTACCGCAATTTACCTATAGAATGAAAACTAATAAAAAGGCCGACATTTTTCCGTACAGTTTTGTTACTACAAGTGCAGCGTTAGATGAAGCACTGGAAAATTTATTTGAAATTTTTAAGGATATGGTAAAACTTGCAGAATGCGAAAAAGTATGCCAGAAACTATCTTACGAAATAGAAAAAACAAATAGACGTGTAAATGCACTTGAATATATTGTTATTCCGGAAGCCCAAACGAATATAAAATATATATCGGCAAAAATAGATGAAAATGAACGCAGTAATTCTGTAAGGCTGATGAAAATAAAAGACATGATGTTAAATACATCTTCTTAATGAAAAAACACCACATAAAAATTTTGAGTGGTGTTTTTGTATGTTTGCCAAGTAACATATAACTTACGAAAGACGTGTTAAGCTACCCTTTTCCACATATAGCAAGTTATGTATGGAGGTAAATTCCCACTACTGTCAGTAGTTCCAGTCAATGCAGTATTATGACTTCTTTGTGTGGACTTTTCTTTATTTGGAGCTATCAATGTATAAGTGGTACCAAATAAATCTCCTACATTTCTAGCAGCAAAAGCTAATGTGTTTTGCTGGCACAAGTCAGAACCAATCATTGCAGCAGCGGAGTCTAGAGTATGTGTATGAGAAGCACTACCACCTAGCCTTTCAATTGAATTGAAATCAGGGTTAGTGGTATTTACTCCAATAGGGACCCTACCGCTTCCCCAGGAAATCCAGATGCCACCAAAAAGTTCGTGAGGGTTTACCTCTGTTACAGTCATATAAATTGTTCCGACGGGATAAACTGAGTTAAAAATGCTGTTTCTCACGATCTGTATGACATAATCAGCGATTTTGTAAAACCAGTTTGTCCACGAACTTGAAGGGCCTTCAGCGCTGCCTCTCACAATTATATCATCTAGAAAGTGAACATCGGGATCTTCTGATCCATCACCCATGGGGATGATAGGTGGTAAATTCGGTGTGCTAGCAAGAGTATGTAGATTTGCAGGACTTGAACTTAAAAGTAAGAATGTGAATAAAATTGATAGTTTTTTTATTAAAGCTTTTTTCATAGTAATTGCTCCTTTTGTGTTATATTTTGTCAGTAAAAAACTTCCAAAGAAATTTTATAATAAAAATGGTAACATTTCAACAGCAAATTAAAAAAATCTATACTTCAAACAAAATTAAATTTGAAATATAGATTTTATTTAGATTTTATAAAAAATAAAGAAAACTATTTAATCAGCAAATCTTTTACAACCTCGCTCGCGATCATAATTCCGGCACACGCAGGAACAAAGACAATACTACCTATTACGTTTTCGTTTTTTTCTGTGTTTTTATTTTGTTTAACTGCATCTTCTGTAGAATAGGCAGCCTTTAAATTTTTAATATTTCTTTTTCGTAGTTCTTGTCGCATCACACGACACAGCCTGCAGGTAGAAGTTTTAAATATATCAGTAATGGTAACCTTGCTTGGATCTAGCTTGTTGCCCATTCCCATTGAGCTTATTATTGGTATTGATGAATTGGTGCAGGTCTCGATTAAATTTAATTTAGCGGCTACAGTGTCTATAGCGTCGACAACATAATCAAAATTAGAAATGTCGACTTCGGTACCACTTAAATAAAATTCCTTAAACGTAAATACCGTCGCATTTGGGTTTATGTTTAAGATGCGCGTTTTAGCGACTTCCACTTTATCTTTACCGATAGTGTCAACTGTTGCGATAAGTTGTCTGTTGATATTCGAAACTTCTATGATATCTTTGTCTATTAAAGAGAACGTGCCAATTCCTGTTCTGGCTAAAGCTTCGGTGACATACGAACCTACTCCACCTATGCCAAATATTGCCACATGCGAATTTTTTAATTTATCCATCTCTTCTTTTTTCAGAAGTAGAGCTGTTCTTGAAAACTGTTCATTCAAGGTTATTATCTCATTTCTGTAAAATTTTAAATTTGTCATCATTTAATTTATAAGGCACACAGCGTATGCCTTTATTCCAAGACGATTTCCTGTAAATCCGAGGTGTTCTTCTGTAGTAGCTTTCACACTTACATTTTCCATGGGAATATTGCAAGTTTTAGCAATATTTTTAACCATCTGAGGTATGAATGAAGCTAGTTTAGGTTCTTGCGCCACAATGGTAGAGTCAATATTTTCAATAGAATAGCCTTTGCTATAAACTTTTTGACATACAATCTCGAGTAAATTTAAGCTGTTGGCATCCTTGTAAGTTTTGTCAGTGTCGGGGAATAATTTTCCAATATCACCCATAGATGCAGAGCCCAATATCGAATCAATTATGGCGTGCACTAAAACATCAGCATCAGAATGCCCCAGCAATCCCAATTTAAACGGTATTTTTACTCCTCCGAGTATAAGGTCTCTGTTTTCTGAAAGTCTGTGAACATCATACCCTTGACCAACTCGCATAGTTTACCTCCAATTAATTTTTAACAATTATTAAAAATTGATGTAAAATGCAGCAATGACTTTTTGCAATAGGTCTTATTTTTTAGAAATAAAGTTTATAGCAAAATTTAACCCCTTGAATATAACTTGAAATATTAAGAAATCTATTCCTATCACAACAGCTGAAGACAAAACTAACAATATCGATATATTGCATAATGAAAACAAAGATCTAAAAAGAGTAATTCCTATTACTAGGCCTGAACTCATAAGTATAAACAGTGTTTTTCTAATAAGATTAAAAGGCTGGCAGATTTTAAATAATAAAAGAAGTCCCAAAAAACCGGTCGAAATGACACATAAGGTCGAAATTTGAGAATTATCAAAATTTATGAACAGGCTAGAAACCATTATCAACAATATGCTTAAAACTATTGACAAGGCGCACGGTAAAGCTTTTGTTATTATATTTATAAATAATCGACCTTTTATTCTGTCGTCGTTAGGCTCCAGAGCTAAAACAAAAGACGGGATGCCTATTGTAAGCACACTGGTTAGCGTCATCTGTATCGGCATAAACGGGTATGGCATATTTATAAACAAAAAAACAATGGCAAGAAGAGTAGCGTATATAGTCTTAACTAGAAATAGAGATGACGATCTTTGAATATTATTTATCGACCTTCTTCCCTCCGATACGACTTTCGGCATGGCATCAAAGTTAGAGTCAAGCAAGACCAGTTGAGAAACATTTTTGGTAGCAGCACTGCCTGATGCCATTGCTATGCTGCAATCAGCTTCTTTTAAAGCCAAGACGTCATTTACTCCATCACCCGTCATGGCGACCGTGTGACCAGATTCCTTTAAAGCACAAATTAATTTTTTCTTTTGGTCAGGCGAAACTCTTCCGAAAACTGTATAAGAGTTAGCTGCATTTTTTATCTCCTCATCTGTCTTTACATTTGAAAAATCTATAACTTTGTCGTAGCCTTCAATGCCAACTTGCTTTGCTATGCTTGAGACAGTCTGTATATTGTCACCTGAAATAACTTTAATTGTTACACCTTGATCTTTAAAATATTCTAAAGTATTTTTAGCTTGCTGTCTGATTTTATCTTTTATAAGTATAAGACCCATAAGCCTTACGTTCTTCGGTAACTTATTGCTTTGAAACTCATTTTCAGAATGAGCAAGTGCTACCACCCTGCTACTTTGCGAATAATTTTCAAGGTCGGTTTTAATTTTGTCTAATTCGGCATGTTCTAAAATAAACTCCGGTGCCCCTAATATAAAACTTCCTTGTCCATTTTTAAAAAGCCCAGACCATTTTTTGTCCGACGAAAAAGGGATAACTATATCGGCACTTGAAAACTTGAAATGCTTAGAGTGTTTAAATACGTTTTTAATGGCATTAAATGTAGAGTTGTTATCTTGAAGCGATGAAGAAAATAAACAGAGGGCTTGACTTATATCCTTATTGCTGTACGAGTTGTACGGAATGGTTTTACTTACTTCCATAATTCCTTCGGTCAAAGTTCCGGTTTTATCAAGGCAAAGAGTGTCTACCCTCGCGAGAGTTTCTATGCAATATATCTCTTGCACTAAAACCCTCTTCCTTGAAAGTCTTATAACGCTCACGGCAAGGACCGTACTTGTAAGCAACACCAGTCCCTCCGGGATCATCCCTATGATGGCGGCACATGTACTTATAACAGCGTTCTCAAAGCTAGAATGGTTACCCATTTGCTTAAAAAACAGCCAAGTTCCTATAGGTATTATCAGTATCGAGAGGATTAATATTATTTTGTTAAAGGTCTGCATTATCTCCGAATTGACTTTTTTTATGTACTTGGCATCCTTAGAAATAGTAAATGCATAATTTTCATCTTTTATATGATCAACTTTCGCGTAACAAAATCCGCTTACTATAAAGCTCCCCGATAACAACATATCAGACTTTTTTTTATGTACAGGATCAGACTCTCCTGTAATTAATGATTCGTTAACTTCGCACTCACCCTGTAAGATTATACAGTCAGAAGGAATCTGATTTCCCTGTCGCAAAATCAATAAATCGTCAAGTACAATGTCGTTTATTCCAACGTTGCATATTTCACAGTTTCTTAGAACTTCTATTTTAGATGCTGCAACTATAGATAATTTATCAACCGCTTTCTTCGCCCGAATTTCTTGATATGTTCCAATTATGAGATTAGAAATAACGACTCCCATGAAAAGTAAATTTTTGTAAGAACCAACATATAATATAGCAATAGCTAAAATAAAATTTATAAGGTTAAATAGCGTAAATAAATTATTTTTTATAATGTGCGGTACAGTTTTGGTGGGAATGGACATTTCTTCGTTAATTAAATGATTTTCTATTCGCTCATTTACCTGATCTTCACTAAGACCAAAATCTATTTTAGGGTTGTATCTGACAATATTTTCAGTTGTACTAGGCACCTATTTCCCTCCCATATAATGTTTATTTAATTATAATACATACGAAATTAAAGTCAATCTATAAAAGGAAACGGTGATGTAACTTGAGATGCAGAGTAGTAGATCTTAGAAACAAAGAAGTCATAAATATAAAAACAGGAATGCGTTTTGGATGTGTAGACGACGTGGAAGTGGACACCGAAAATGCAAAAGTTTTAGGTATTGTGATTTTTGGCAGGTTAAGATGTTTTGGTGTTTTAGGCAGAGAAGAAGATATATTTATAAGATGGGAGGACATAAAAGTAATAGGGGACGACACAGTGCTGATAAACTGTGGCATAGGAAGGCATAAAAGAAAAAAATACTTTAAAAACTTCAGCAACTTATTTGGTCTACGCTTCAAATAAATATTGAGCGCGATATTATGTTGACTATGGCGTTAGTCTAAAAAATCTTTAAGCTTCTTACTGCGACTGGGGTGGCGCAATTTCCTGAGAGCTTTTGATTCTATCTGGCGGATTCGTTCTCTTGTTACGTTAAATTCTCTGCCAACTTCTTCTAGGGTTCTAGCACGACCGTCCTCTAAGCCGAACCTTAATCGTAGAACTTTTTCTTCCCTTGGTGTTAATGTATACAGTACGTTAGAGAGCTGTTCTCTTAACAACGTGTGAAATGCAGCATCAGCGGGTGCTAGAGCATCATCGTCGGGGATGAAATCTCCGCGGTGACTATCGTCCTCTTCACCTACAGGGTCTTCAAGAGAAACAGGCTCTTTGGAAATTCTCATGATTTCGCGTATTTTTTCTTCTGGCATTTTTAATTCAGCAGCGATTTCTTCAGGTGTAGCTTCATGGCCGTTTTTGTGAAGCAACTGATTTGATGCTTTTTTTAAACGATTTATAGTTTCAACCATGTGCACAGGAATACGTATTGTCCTTGCTTGGTCGGAGATTGCGCGAGTAATAGCCTGCCGAATCCACCAAGTGGCGTAAGTAGAAAATTTAAACCCTTTAGTGTAATCAAACTTTTCTACAGCCTTTATGAGACCCAAGTTTCCCTCTTGAATAAGATCTAAAAGATGCATACCTCTACCTAAGTACCGTTTAGCTATGCTTACAACCAAGCGAAGGTTAGCTTCAGAGAGTTTTCTTTTAGCATTTTCGTCGCCTTGCCTTATTTTTTCTGCTAATTTCAGTTCTTCTTCCATAGATAAAAGCGGCACTTTGCCTATTTCTTTCAGGTAAACTTTCACTGGATCATCAACAGGTACTATACCTTCAAACTCTGCTGAGTTTGTAGAACTTTCATGAGCTTCATTTTCAGAAGTACCTTCATCCAAATCATAAATTTTTATATCGGAAAAGTCTTCAATTATTTCTACACCGGAAGACTCTAAACTATCATATAATTGTTCTATTTGCTCTGGCTCAAAATCAGACTCGCCCATAGCATCTAATATTTCTTTTGTGCTTATTTTTCCTTTAGCTTTTCCTTTATCCATCAGTTCTTGCATAATAGTTTCTTTGCTTTTAGCTGGAGTATTTCCCATTTTTTATTCCTCCTATTTTTTTTGTTCCCTTAACTTGCCAATATATTCAAGAATATCTCTGTTCGAAGCAAGCTTTAATTTTTCATCCTTAAGTTTTTCATGCTCTTCAAGTATTACTTTTATATATTCGTTTGCAGAATTGATATTAGATTCTCTATGAGATTCAAGCGCTAAAAAACCTGTGATTTTATAAAACTCATCTTTATCAAAAATTTCTCTGAAACTTGAAATAGATAAATTTTTCTGGTTTAAATTTTGGTCTAGAATAAACTCGTACACACGTTTATTAAACTGTGTTGAAAATTTTTCAGGTGAAAGGGATTCCGAAATTGTATTTATGTATTCAGGGTGATTTATTAAAAAGGCTATGATGGCTTCTTCTGCGTTTGCAGAGCGAAGATTATCGTGCTTTTCTTTGTTTATTTGATCTTTCTGAGCTGACAGTTTTTGTTCTATCTCTATGAACTGTTGCTTATTTTTACTTTTTGAGAATAGCCGAGCTTCCTTAGCCACTTGTGACAGAATTGTAGATTTATCGATGCCAGCCATTTCACTGAGCTTTATCGCATATATTTCTCTTTCTATGCTGCTATTTATTTTTGAAAGAATTTTAATTGCGGATTTTAAATAAGCTATTTTCCCGTCTGTAGTTGCGATATCATTTTCTCTTAAAGCTTTTAAAAGCTGATACTCTACATCGTTGCATGCATTTTCGACAAGTCTTTTAAATCGAGCATGCCCTTCGTCACCATATGAGCGTATAAACTCATCGGGATCCTTTCCTTTAGGTATGTTTAAAACACGTATCAAGAGGTTTGTCTTCCTTAATATATCTATAGCCCTGCTTGAAGCCTTTTGCCCGGCTTCGTCTGAGTCGTAACATATGATAACTTCCTTTGTATATCTTGAGATTATCTGGGCTTGCTCTGAAGTTAAAGCAGTGCCTAAAGTTGCTACAGTATTTTGAAATCCAGCCTTATGTAGAGCAATAACGTCCATGTAGCCTTCCACCAAAATGATGTTGTTTTGACAAAAGTTTTTTGCAACATTTAAAGCGAACAAATTTGAGCTTTTTTTAAAGACAGGAGTGTCAGATGTATTTAAATATTTAGGTTTTACATCACTTAAGGCTCTGCCACCAAATGCAATTACATTTCCTCTTAGATCTATAATTGGAAACATCACCCGGTTAAAGAATCTAGAATACTGTTTTGAATAGTTACTGCTGAATGCTAAATTTGCTTGAGCTAACTCGAAATCTTTAAATCCTTTTCCTTTTAAATGATCGATGAGAATATGCTTATTTTCGGGGGAGTATCCAAGCCCAAAATGTTTAATGATTTGAAGAGAGAGGCCTCTTTTCAAAAGGTAGTTTAAAGCTTTTTTGCCATCTTTTTTATATAGCTGATTGTGAAAGAACAGAGCAGATTCCCTGTTTGCCTCAAAAAGGCGCCTTCTTAATTTTGAAAGCTGTTCTTCTTTACCATCAGATTCCGGTAAACTCATATTAGCTTTTTGAGCTAGAAATTTGATAGCTTCAATATAATCGAGATTTTCAATTTTCTCTATAAAAGTAATGACATCTCCACCAACGCCGCAACCAAAACAATAAAAGGATCCATTTTCGGGGTACACGTTGAAGGAAGCAGTTTTCTCCGCGTGAAAAGGGCAGAGACCCACTAAGTTTCTTCCACGTTTTTTTAAATTTACGTACGAAGACACAATGCCGGAAATATCATTTTTAAATTTTAGCTCTTCTATGAAACGTTCGGGAAATGCCAAAAAATCACCTCGATGCTTTAAAATAAAAAATAGTTAGAATTTCCAAGGTTTTGGGATAAATAAATTTTTAAAAAGTTCAACTGCAAATTGGTCTGTCATGCCGGCAATGTAATCACAAACGGCACGTTCTTCGCCGTCTTCAGTGACGATTTTTTTTATATCATCGGGCCAAATTTTTGAATTTCTTAGAAGATATTTATAAAGGAGAGTTATAAGTTCAGGAACCTTGACAGCCTCAACCTTCGCTTCAGAATCTAGATAAACGTTCTCATACATAAACTTGTGTAGCCTGTTGAATGCGTATGTAACATCTTCTGACATCTTAATGTTACCGCACTGACTATTTTCTATTAACGAGTGCATAAAGGTATCGATTCTAAATTTGTTTTTCGTACCCAAAATCTTCATTGCATCTTGAGGAAGCTGAGAAAAAGTCAATATTTTTGCGCGGATAGCGTCATCTATGTCGTGGTTTATGTAAGCTATCCTGTCGGCGAATCTAACAACTTTGCCTTCTAGAGTATCAGGCCACTTGCCCTTTGTATGGTTTAAAATGCCATCTATAACTTCATGTGTAAGGTTTAGCCCGCGCCCGTCTTTTTCAAGTTTTTTGACAATTCTCACACTTTGCTCAAAATGATGAAACCCACCAGGTACTATGCTGTTAAGCGCGCTTTCGCCAGAATGTCCGAACGGAGTATGTCCGAGATCATGTCCGAGGGCAATAGCTTCAGTTAAGTCTTCATTTAGCGACAGTGCCCTTGCGATGTTTCTAGCTATTTGCGATACCTCAAGCGTATGAGTGAGCCTAGTGCGGTAATGGTCTTTTTCTGGAGAAATAAAAACTTGTGTTTTGCGTTTTAGTCGGCGGAAGGCTTTGCTGTGTATTATTCTGTCCCGATCGACTTGAAACGCAGTTCGTAAACTACACAGCTCATCTGGTTTTGATCTTCCTTTGCTGTTTTTGGCTAAGGTCCCAAAAGGTGATAAGATTTTTTCTTCAAGATTTTCAGTTTTTTCTCTTATATTCAAAAAGTTACCACCTTTCAAAGTTTAGTATAAAAATTTTTCTTCTATGAATTTTAAATTTGAATGACCGCATGTAACTTCGAGCAATTTCTTTTTAAGTAAATCTGCATCTTGAGAGGGAACATGAAAATTTACTTTTACATTTTCTAAAAAAACAGTACCGTCAATCTTAGCGTGGCTTGTAAAAATAATATTTTTTATTTTATCGAACTGTTCGTAATTGCAAGAAAGTTCAAAGCAGGAGCATAGTTTATAATTTACGGTGAGAGTAAGCTCTGGTAAGGCCACCGGTGCCAAGCAAGATGCCGCCGAAATATCTTGTTACAATTATAATTACATCAAGTAGGCTATTTTTTTTTATAACCTCTAAAATAGGAATACCGGCTGTACCGTGTGGTTCTCCGTCATCTGAAGCTTTGAATTTGAAATTGGTTTTTAAAGCATATGCATATACATTATGTTTTGCGTCCCAGTGCCTTTCACGAATATTTCTCAAATATTCATTAGTTTGACTTTCGCTTATAACGGGCTTTATGTGGCCGATAAATTTTGATTTTTTTTCAGTAATCTCTACAGTGCTTTCTTCTAGAATGGATAAATACTGATCCATAATTGCATCAACCTTAAAGATTAGTTAAAATTTTTTAAATAACCAAACTTAGGCGGCACACACTACATCGCGCGCACCGCCGTATAAACTTAAAAACATTAATTTGCAGCATTTGCATAACGCTTTTTAAAGCGATCTACTCGTCCACCAGCATCAACTAATTTTTGTTTACCGGTAAAGAAAGGGTGACATTTTGAGCATATGTCGACCTTAAGGTTTTCTTTTGTAGAGCCTGTATTGATTACATTGCCACAAGCGCAAGAAATGGTAGTTTGATTATATTGTGGATGCAAATTCTCTTTCATTATGATTTCACCTCTCTAACTTTGGACATAACTAATTATACATTCTAGCATATTTTTTTTATAAGTGCAATAGTTTAAATTTAAATATCGGAAAAATGATGAAACTTAAACTTAAAACAATTGGCTAGTCAATACTTAATATTGCGAGCATGTGCTTAAGATTTGTGGTTTAAATATTTACTATTGATTTATTAAATAAAATATATTATAATGTGTAGATATTAAGAACTTATGCGTTTCAATATGTAAGTCAGTGAGCGCTGTGCGGTCTGGCGCTGCGAACCATGTCAGGCGGGGAACTGAGCAGCATTAAGCAGATTTGCTGGAGGCGATGCAGTTAGTTTGCTGGCTTGCATATTAAAGTGTATAAGTTTGTATTTGTTCCTAGATTGAAAATAAGCGCCCGCAAAAGTCGTGCACAGTGCGGCAAAAGTTGGCGCTTATAAACATCACAAAGGGGAGGGAAGGTTATGTATCAAGCACTTTATAGGAAATGGAGACCAAAACTTTTTTCTGATGTAGTTGGTCAAGACCATGTAACTAAAACCCTTCAAAAAGAAATAATCTCCGGGAAAATAGGACATGCGTATTTGTTTATTGGCTCAAGGGGGACTGGCAAAACAACTTGCGCTAAGATCTTTGCAAAAGCCGTAAACTGTCAAAATCACCAGGATGGAAACCCTTGCGCCACGTGCGAACTTTGTACCGAGATAGAGCATGGTAAAAACATGGATATAGTTGAGCTTGATGCGGCTAGCAACAACAGCGTAAATGACATCAGAGAGATATGTGAGTCGGCTACGTTCACTCCTTCTAAAGCGAAGTACAGAGTTTACATTATAGACGAAGTACATATGTTGTCTCAAGGTGCATTCAACGCTCTTCTGAAAACGCTAGAAGAGCCGCCTGCTCACGTGATATTTATCTTGGCGACAACAGAAGTACATAAAATCCCAGCCACAATCTTATCTAGATGCCAAAAGTTTGAGTTTCATAAAATTAAAGCAGATGATATAAAAAATAGATTACTATATATTTCTGAAAAAGAAAATGTGAATCTTGACCCAGATGCTGCACTTTTGATTTCGCGTCTAGCATCGGGGGCCATGAGAGATGCCTTAACGATATTGGATAAATGTGTAGGTTTGACGGATAAGATTGATTCTGCTACGGTTTCAGATGTGGTAGGCATTGTTGACAGTGAACACCTTTTTTCTATAGCAGAATCTGTCGTTGAAAAAAATTTGAGTTCAGCTTTAAAGTTAGTAGATGAATTGAATAATCAATCTATGGATTTCTTTAACATTTGTGAGGAACTGATTTGTGTATTTAGAAATTTAATGTTAATAAAATCCACATCCAGTCCACGTGATCTTATGATTTTATCCGACTATGAGTTCGACAAACTAACATTGCTTTCTGAGAAAATTACACTTTCTGAAATATTAGAAATTTTAAATTTGTTATCTAGAACTTTAAATAATGTTGGCAGAACAGGTAACTCAAAAATAGAACTTGAAATGTGCTTAGTAGGTTTATGTGAATTTAAATCGGTACTCTATCCAACGGGTGGAAGCTCTGAAATTGAACTAAAGCACCGAATTGAAAATTTGGAATCGAGATTAAATAATTTATATGATATTTTAAATTCTAAAAAATATTTTCATGTTAATGCACAAGATGGAAATTCATCAGTAAAAGAAAGTGAAGCATTGCAAAGTAATGCACTGACTGAAGTGGGAAAAGCGAGTGTTAAACTTACTGCGGACTCGGCACCTTGTGATATGCAGAAAATTTTTGATAGTGCTGTTAAGATGGAAAACTGGACACAGGTTTTAGAGGCATTAAAAAGTTTTTCTCCTACGGTTTCTATGGCATTTAGAGGTTCTTGTGCGTATTTAAGTGACCCTTATGTTTTGATAGATTCAGATAACGAAATGGTCTTTGAACTGTTGAGAAAATCTTCACAAAGGGACAAAATAAGAACAGCTATTAAAGGAGTTACCGGCAAATCGTACAAGTTGGGTCCGTATAAAAGAAAAAACGATGCAGTGGTAAAAGACAAAAAAATTGACCCATTGGATGAACTTTTTAAAACTGCTAGCGACGCTGGCATAAAAGTTTCTAAAATTTGATTGCAATTGTTTTACTGCAGGCTAATGCGGCGCGCGCAGCGCGGTTGCAAGCAGAGCTTGCAAAAATTGAAAATTTTTTCGATGACTTTGTCATCGAACCGCGCTGCGCGCAACATGAACTAAATTTAAGTAATAACTTAAAATGGAGGAATAAATCGATGAAGGCGAGACTACCAAAAAACTACAATTCTGGAGGAATGGGAAATTTACAACAACTTGCAGCTAAGGCTCAGAAGATGCAAGAAGATATGCAAAAAGCTACTGAAGAGTTAGAATCTAAAGAGTACACAATGACATCTGGAGGAAACGCTGTAAAAGTTACCGTTAACGGTAAGATGGAACTCACGTCAGTTGAGCTTTCTCCTGAAATTGTGGACAAAGACGATATAGAGATGCTTCAAGATCTGATAATAGCAGCTTCAAATGCTGCTTTAAGGGCCGCATCAGATGAGAAAAACAGCATGATGGAATCGCTCTCAAGTGGCATGAATATACCGGGATTATTTTGATTTATGAGTGAATATAGTTTAGCACCTCTTGAAGGATTAGTTGACCAGTTTGAGTCGTTGCCTGGAATAGGGAGAAAGACAGCACAACGATTAGCTTATTTTGTTCTTAACCTTCCGGAAGAAAAAGCAAAGAACTTTTCCGCTGCAATAATAAATGCACATGAAAAAATTAAATATTGTAATATTTGTAAGAATTTGACAGATGAACAAGTTTGTTCTATCTGCAAAGATAAATCGAGGGATAGGTCGACAATTTGTGTAGTTGAGGAACCTAAAGATGTCATGGCTTTAGAACGAATAGGGGAAGTCAACACGTTATACCATGTCTTACATGGTGCCATATCTCCAATGCATGGAATAGGACCCGAACAAATCTATATAAAAGAACTTTTAGCCAGAATAGCGAAAGAAGATATAAAGGAAGTTATAATGGCAACTAACCCAACTGTAGAAGGCGAAGCCACTGCTATGTATATTTCAAAGCTTTTAAAACCATTAGGGGTAAAAGTAACGAGGTTAGCTTATGGAATTCCTGTAGGTGGAGACTTAGAATATGCAGATGAAATAACTTTACAGAGGTCTTTGCAAGGAAGGAATGAAATATAGTTTTATCTAAAGTGGAAATTGAGAAAAGCTGAAATTCTATGTTTTAACTAATTAGCGTATATAATGCGGCTCTTTTAGTATAACGGCTTTATATGTTTTTTGAGTTTTATGTCAATTTTTTATACAGAAAATGTAAGTAGTCTGGACTAGATACTTTTTTATGTGGTACAATTGATAAAAGTGTTTTGCATTAGGAGATGATTTTAATTTATAAATATGGTTAAAGTATCGATTTGTGTAGTTACATATAATAACCAAAAAGAAATTTTAAATTTAATTAGCAGCATATATGAAAACACGAAAGATGTTGACTTTGAAGTCTTCCTTGTAGATAATAACTCAAGCGATGAGACTGTTGAATTAGTAGAAAAAAACTACCCTTTAGTTAATATAGTAAAACTTAGTAAAAACTTAGGTTTTGGATACGCTCACAATCAAGTTTTGGATAAAATTGACTCACGGTATCATGCCATTGTAAATCCAGATATTTCTTTTAATGGCAACGTTATAAAGGTTTTGTGTGATTATTTAGAAAAAAACGAAAATGTAAAAATGATAACACCTAAAGTACTATCTCAAGGTGGAACAGAACAGCATTTACCGAAAAAAGAACCAAGAATAAAATATGTGATATCAGGAAGATTTGACAGGTACTTTAAGGCATTTGAGAAAATTAGAGCAGAATATACAATGCAAAATTTTCGCTTTAAAGAACCAACTGAGATTGAATTTGCCACGGGCTGTTTTATGATGGTTAGGACAGAACTTTTTAAGGGAATAAATGGCTTTGATGAAAAATTCTTTATGTATTTTGAAGATGCTGACTTATCCAAAAGGGTAAGGCAATATGGGAAAATCGTTTTTTATCCGGATACGTTTGTTGTACATCTTTGGAATAGAGCAAGTGCAAAAAAAATAAAATTTTTATTTATACATATCTCATCTATGATAAAATATTTCTGTAAATGGAAATTTAGTAGAAAGTAGGGGAAAATAATGAAAGGCATAATTTTAGCAGGAGGCTCTGGGACTAGGCTCTATCCATCTACTTTATGTGTGTCGAAGCAAATCTTGACGGTGTATGACAAACCTATGATTTATTATCCTCTGTCAACACTGATGCTAGCGGGTATCAGAGATGTATTGATAATATCTACACCAAGAGATTTACCGGCTTGCAAAGAGCTATTTGGCACAGGTGAAAGTTTTGGTATGAACTTTAGATATGTGGTGCAAACTGAACCCAGGGGCTTAGCAGATGCTTTTATATTAGGAGCAGACTTTATAGGCAATGACAGTGTATGTTTGGTTCTCGGGGATAATATTTTCTATGGCTATGGCTTCACAGAAAGGCTCGAAAGGGCAGCTAGCCGCAAAGATGGTGCTACTATATTTGGTTACCATGTTAGCAACCCAACTGAATTTGGTGTGGTGGAGTTTGATGAAGATTGGAATGTTTTATCTATAGAAGAAAAACCCTCAAAACCAAAATCTGATTATGCAGTTCCAGGTCTATATTTTTACGATAACAACGTGGTTCAAATAGCAAAAGAAGTAAAGCCTTCAGCAAGAGGTGAGCTGGAAATTACATCTGTCAATAACGAGTACTTAAGGCAAAAAAAGTTAAAGGTAGAGCTGTTTGGCAGGGGTATGGCATGGCTAGACACAGGTACGCACAGAGCAATGCTTGCAGCAGCTAACTTTGTAGAAACAGTACAAACAAGACAAGGACTGTACATTTCGTGCATAGAGGAAATTGCTTATAGGAAAGGGTTTATCGACAGGACGATGCTTTTAAAACTAGCTGATAGACTTAAAAAGACGGAGTATGGGCAATATCTTTATAAAGTTGCAGAAGAAAATTAACTTTAAGCTATCTGTACGTAAGCAAAAGAAGGTGACGATTTTGAAAGTAGCTATAACAGGCGCAAAAGGTCAACTGGCAAGGGAAATTATAGGGCTTATAAAGTCAGGGAAAAGCGAGATCGGGCAAATTCCGGAGGAATATATATATTGCGACTTAGTTTGTGCTGATGTTGAAGAACTTGACATAACTGATGAGAAAGCAGTTGAGAGATTTGTGCAGGCAAAGAGACCAAACATTTTAATAAACTGCGCAGCAATGACGAACGTTGATGGCTGTGAGACAGCTTTAGAAACTGCCATGAAAGTTAATGCAATAGGTCCCCGAAATTTGAGCAGATCTTGCAAGAAAGTAAATGCAAAAATAGTGCACATTTCTACTGATTATGTATTTGATGGAGAAAAAAATATTCCTTATTGTGAATGGGATATGTGTGCACCACAAAGCATTTACGGCAAGTCGAAGTATTTGGGAGAAGTGTATACTAGAGAGCAAAATCCGAAATATTTTATAATAAGAACCTCTTGGCTATACGGCAAATATGGAAGCAATTTCGTTAAGACTATGATGAAACTAGGTAAAACAAAAGATGAAATAAAGGTTGTAAATGACCAAAGAGGTAACCCAACAAACGCTAATGATTTAGCGCATCATATCCTGGAGATAGCATTGACGGAGCAATATGGAATTTATCATTGTACAGGTGAAGGAGAGTGTTCATGGTTTGAGTTTGCACAGGAGGTCATGAATCATTTTAACCTTAACTGTAAAGTAAAACCGTGTACTAGCGATGAATTTCCTAGTACGGTAAAAAGACCAAAATTTTCGTCTTTAAATAACTTAATGCTGAATGTGACCGTTGGAAATGAAATGAGAAATTGGAAAGAAGCTTTGAGCAGTTTTAAACTAGAGTAAAATAGGGGAGAATAACATGAAAACGTATTTAGTTACAGGTGGGGCAGGCTTTATAGGGTCAAATTTCGTAAACTATATGCTGAAAGGATATGATGATGTAAAGATAGTGAATGTAGACTGTCTTACATACGCTGGAAACCTTGAGAATTTAAAAGATATTGAAAACAATAAAAATTATAAATTTGTTAAAGCAAATATTTGTGATAGAGAAGCTATAAGGAAAGTATTTCTAGAAGATGACATTGACTATGTAGTGAACTTTGCAGCAGAAAGTCATGTAGATAGAAGCATAAAAGATCCTGAAATATTTGTAGAATCGAACGTTAAAGGAACTGTGAACCTTTTAAATGTCGCTAAAGAATTTTGGACTATAGGAGACGATAAATATAAAGAAAATTGTAAATTCCTTCAAGTATCAACGGATGAGGTATATGGCTCTTTAGGAGGGCAAGGGTACTTTATGGAAACCACACCTCTTTGTCCGCACAGTCCATATTCGGCAAGTAAAGCTGCCGCTGATATGCTAGTTAATGCGTATTTTGACACGTTTAAATTTCCAATAAATATTACAAGATGCTCAAATAACTATGGACCTTACCAGTTCCCAGAAAAATTAATTCCACTTATTATAAACAATACATTACAGCATAAAAACTTACCAGTTTACGGGGATGGACTCAATGTTAGAGATTGGCTTTTTGTTGAAGACCATTGTAAAGCCATTGATATGGTAATAAAAGAAGGCAAACCCGGTGAAGTTTACAATGTGGGTGGCCACAATGAGAGAACAAACATTACTATAGTCAAGACTATTATAAATCATATAAAAGATGTGGTGGATCCATCTGTTAGTGAAAATTTGATTACATACGTGCAAGATAGGAAAGGTCACGATAGAAGATACGGGATAGACCCTGAAAAAATAAAAAATGACTTAGGATGGCACCCGGAAACAACATTTGAAGTTGGAATCAAAAAAACGATAGACTGGTACTTGGAGCACAAAAACTGGATAGACAACATTACAAGTGGACAATATAAGGAATATTATAGTAAAATGTATGAAATTTAAAAATTTGGTTTTGTTTAAAAATGAAAGAAGAGAGGATTATATGTCTAAGTTTAACTTTATAAAAACTAAAATTGAAGATGTGTACATTGTTGAACCTACGCTTTTTGGCGATGCTCGCGGTTACTTTATGGAGACGTATAATTATAATGAGTTTTGCAAAGCAGGACTTAACATGAAGTTTGTACAAGATAACCAATCGTGCTCGAAAAAAGGTGTGCTTAGGGGACTTCATTTTCAATCAAATCATCCACAGGGCAAACTTGTTAGAGTAATAAAAGGTGAAGTCTTTGATGTAGTGGTTGATTTGAGAAAAAACAGTAAAACCCTTGGCCAATGGACGGGAGTGAAGCTAAATGACGAAAATAAACGTCAGTTTTACATTCCAGAAGGCTTTGCGCATGGCTTTTTGGTTTTGTCGGACATGGCGGAGTTTGTGTATAAATGTACCAATTTTTATTATCCTCAATATGACAGCGGAATAATGTGGAATGATCAAGATATTGGTATAGATTGGCCGTTGGAAGAAAATGTACAGGTGTTGCTGTCGGAAAAAGACAAAAAACAACAAACTTTTAAAAATTACGTTGAGAAGATGAAGTTTAGATGAAGAGGTAAAAAGTATGATTTCAGTTGCAATGGCTGTTTATAATGGAGAAAAATATGTAAAGGAGCAAATATGTTCTATATTAGCTCAACTTTCTAAAGATGATGAACTTGTAATTTCTTATGATGGCAGCTGTGACAATACGCTGAATATAATAAATGGGTTAAGAGGAAATGATAGTCGTATAAAACTAGTAAATGGACCCAGCAAGGGATTAATAAAAAATTTTGAAAATGCTATTGTAAACTGCTCGAATGAGTACATATTTTTAAGCGATCAAGATGATGTTTGGTGCGAAAATAAAGCTTCGGAAGTCATGAGCATATTTGAAAAAAAAAGTGACGTTGACTTGGTTTTGCATGACGCTAAAGTTGTAGATGAGAACTTAAATGTACTTTTTCCGAGCTTTTTTGAAAAAAGAAATAGTAAAAAAGGACTATTTAACAATACGATAAAAAACTCGTATATAGGTTGCTGTATGGCGTTTAAGGCGAGTTTGAAAAATAAAATTTTACCATTTCCTGAAAAAATACCCATGCATGACCAATGGATAGGTCTTATGGCTGAGAAATATGGCAAAGTTGAGCTTTTAAACAAAACTTTATTGCTTTACAGGCGGCACGATGAAACCATTACTAAAGGCAAACGAGCAGATGTTATTACCATGCTAAAATGGCGAGCAAGAATTTTGAATGAACTGTTTAAAAGAAGTAAAAATTTATAATCGAAAAGGAGGCAAAGAAATGATCAAAAATAAAACTAAAGTTGTAGATGATATTGGCAGACTAGAACTATTAGCTGAAAAATATCCAACAGTGCAATCTGCTTCTACTGAACTGATAAACCTGCAAGCAATATCTAGCTTACCAAAAGGCACAGAACATTTTATTTCGGACTTGCATGGCGAATATGAGACTTTTAAACATATTATGAATAATGCATCTGGAGCTATCAGGGAGAAAGTGGACTTGATTTATGGCAATATACTTCCCGGTGAAGAAAGGGCAAAACTCTCTACGCTGATATATTATCCGAGAGAAAAGCTGCAGGAGATAGCGCAGGAAAAACTAAATACAAATGAATGGTATAAGATTACTTTGAATAGGCTTGTGGAAGTTTGTAAGCTGGTTGCTTCAAAATATACGCGCAGTAAAGTGAGAAAAGCTTTGCCTGAAGATTTTGCTTATATTATAGATGAGCTTTTACACAACAGCTACCACGACCCCAACAAGGCGTTTTATTACAGCAACATAATCTTAACAATAATAAAAACTAATAGAGCAGATGCTTTTATAGTAGCGATCTGTGACACGATAAAGAAGCTCGTGGTGGATCATTTACATATTTTAGGGGATATATTTGATAGAGGTCCTCGACCGGACTTGATATTAGACTCGATAATGACTCACCATAGCTTAGACATACAGTGGGGAAACCATGATGTAATTTGGATGGGTGCAGCGTGTGGTAGCGATGCTTGCATTGCGGTTGTATTGAATAATTCAATTTTGTATAATAACCTGGAGTTTTTGGAGGAAGGGTACGGCATAAACTTAAGGCCACTCGCGCTCTTTGCGGAAGAGACTTATAAAGATGCAGACATAAAATGCTTTATGCCGAGAAATACTAATTTTATTTACCAGAACTGTACGGAAAAAGAACTCATAAATGCTGCAAGAATGCACAAAGCTATTGCAGTTATGAGGTTTAAACTAGAGGGACAAATAATAAAAAGAAATCCCTTATTTGCAATGGATTCAAGGTTGTTGCTTGATAAGATTAATTACAAAGAAAAAACGGTAAATATAAATGGTAAAATATGCAATATTGAAGATATAGATTTTCCTACTGTTGATAAAAATAACCCTTACAAGCTGAGTAAGGAAGAAGAACGTTTAATTGGGCAATTGCGTTCAGCGTTTTTACATAGTGATAAGCTTCAGAAACACATAAAGTTTTTATATGATAAGGGTAATCTTTATAGGATTTACAATAAAAACTTGTTGCTCCATGGGTGTGTGCCGCTGAACCCGGACGGGACAATGATAGAATTTAAAATCGGTGGGAAGAAATTAAGCGGACAGGATTTCCTGGACTATGCAGAATCCGTGGCAAGAGATGCTTATTTTGCGGAGGAAAGTTCCGAGGAAAAAGAATTTGGGAAAGACCTTTTGTGGTTTTTGTGGTGCGGTAAAAACTCACCACTTTTTGGTAAAGACAAAATGACAACCTTCGAGAGGCTTTTAATAAAAGACAAAGAATTTTGGCATGAAGAAAAAAATGCATATTATACTTTGTCTAAGCGTGAAAAAGTATGTGTTTCTTTGCTCAAAGCTTTTGGCATAAATAAAGAGTATTCCCACATAATAAATGGGCACGTACCTGTAAGGTGCAAGGATGGAGAAAAACCTGTAAGGGCTAATGGTAGATTGATCGTTATAGATGGAGGCTTTTGCAGAGCATACCAGACGACTACAGGTATCGCAGGCTATACTTTGATCTATAACTCTTTTGGAATGAGATTGTGCTCTCATGAACCTTTTGAAGGTACAAAAAAAGCTATAAAGGAAAATACTGATATATATTCTACGTCTGTAGTGTCCGAACGGGTGAAGGAAAGAATAACAGTTGGAGAGACCGATGTAGGCAAGCAACTTTTATCAACGATTAAAGATTTAGAGGTTTTACTTGCGGCATATAGGCTGGGCACTATAAAAGAAACGCTGAAAAGCTAATATTGATGTGAGTGATTTTTATGATTGACAGATTTGAAGCATTTTTGGAAAAGATAGAAAGTAAAATTAATTTTAAAGAGCATGATGCGTTTCTGATTACTTCTATAAATAGTAGGTTTTATTTTTCTGGACTGTTTACTTCCGATGGATTGGTTTTAATTACAAAAAAGAAAGTATATTTTTTAGTAGATTTTCGTTATTATGAATTAGCATGCAAGCAAACTAGAGGTATTGATGTTATTTTAGTTGAAGGCTTTTTTGTTGAGGCACTGGGAGACTTGATAAATAAGCTTTCCATTAAAAATCTTTACCTTGAAAGTAAAGACATTACTTTGTTTAAGCTTAACTCTTTAAAAAGTGCGCTCGGTAGTTTGAATATAAACTTGGTTTTTAACGGTACATTAAGCGAAACTATAGAAGAATTAAGATGTGTAAAAAATGAGAGTGAAATAAAAAAAATTGCAACGGCACAAGAAATTTCGGAGTTTACATTTAATTATATTTTAACTAAGATAAAACGGGGTATATCTGAAAAAGAAATTGCAGCTGAAATAGAATATTTTATGAAGAAAAATGGCGCTAAGAGCACTTCGTTTGATACGATAGTTTTAAGTGGGAAAAATTCTTCTTTGCCTCATGGATTACCAACAGATAAAAAAGTTGAAATCGGTGACTTTATAACACTTGACATGGGTGCGGTATTTGAAGGGTACTGCAGCGACATGACTAGGACTGTTGCTCTGGGGAAAGTTACAGATGAGCAAAGGCAAGTTTATGAAACGGTAAAAAAAGCCCAAAAGATAGCTGAAGCTGAAGTAAAAGCTGGAATAAGCTGTGCACGTTTGGATAGCTTGGCTCGTGACTACATATATAGTCAAGGCTTTGAAGGAAAATTTGGCCATGCTTTAGGGCATGGTGTGGGTATAGATATTCACGAACCCCCAGTTGTTTCTAAAAAGAGCGATGCGGTATTGTCGAAAGACATGGTAATAACAATAGAACCAGGTATTTATATTGAAAATAAATTTGGTGTAAGGATAGAAGATATGCTAAAGATAGAGCAAAATGGGTACTATAACTTTACAAAACTATCAAAAGACTTAATAATTCTTTAAGAAAATAATACTTGAAAAATTTTCTACTTTAGTTTAAAATACTTATATTAGAGTAGGTTTTTACTTAAACCAGTATGACAGGATATACTTGAACGATGAGAAAATTGGAGGAAAAACTATGATATCTGCAGGGGATTTCCGTAATGGAATTACTTTTGAAATGGATGGCAATGTATACTGCATAATAGAATTTCAACATGTAAAACCAGGAAAAGGTGCAGCTTTTGTTAGAGCAAAAATAAAAAATGTAATAACAGGATCGGTAGTTGAAAGGACATTTAACCCAAACGATAAGTATCCACCGGCATTTGTGGAACGTCGAGATATGCAGTATTTGTATAATGACGGTAACCTATATTATTTTATGGATATGGAGAGCTATGAACAACTGCCCATAAACAAAAGTGTTTTAGGAGATAATTTTAAGTTTGTAAAGGAAAACATGATTTGTAAAGTTTTATCTTATAAAGGAAATGTATTTGGTGTAGAGCCGCCTTTCTTTGTAGAGTTGGAAGTTACAGAAACAGACCCCGGCTTTAGAGGTGACACCGCTACAAACGTTACGAAGCCTGCAAAACTTGAAACTGGAGCTGAAATTAGGGTTCCGCTTTTCATAGATCAAGGGGAAATGATAAGGATAGACACAAGAACTGGGGAATATATGGAGAGAGCTTAAATGTGCAAGCAAAATGTTAAGATAAAAGGCGTTTATAAGCACTTTAAGGGTAACTATTACTTGTTAGAGGATGTAGCTATACATAGCGAAACTGGTGAAAAGTATGTGATTTATCGGATGCTGTATGGAGACGACGGTTTATACATAAGACCGTACGATATGTTTTGTTCGAGAGTCGATAAAGAAAAATATCCAGATGCAAAACAAAAATTTAGATTTGAATTACAGAATATAGAAACTGTAAGTAAGAAATATTAATTGTAGGAGGTACACAGTTATGAATATTACAGAGAAAGTAGCTTATATTAAGGGACTTTTAGAGGGGCTGGATTTGGACGATTCTAAACCGGAAGTTAAAGTTATTAAGGCTATGATTGATTTATTGGACGATGTTACACTTGAAATTTCTGACATTGAAGATGGTTTAGATGAGTTTGTAGAGCAGCTTGATGAAGTTGATGAGGATTTAGGTGCTCTTGAGGAAGACTATTACGGTTTTGATGATTGCGATGAAGATGATTTATTTTATGAAGTAACTTGCCCAACTTGCGGGGAGACAGTTTGCTTGTCTGAAGACGTTTTGGACGATGGTGAGATGGAATGTCCAAATTGTGGAGAGAAGTTAGAGTTTGATTTTGATGATTTATGCGATGAAACAGAATGCGCATGTGGCGAAAACTGCGAATGTAAAGATGAATAATTTAACAATTAATTAAAAATAATATAAACCGTCTATGTAATAACTCATAGGCGGTTTATGTGTATAAAATTTAATTGGGGGCAACAAACTATGAAATTTAAGGTTTGCAATAAATATTTAGCGGTGTTTTTGACTTTGTTTTTGTTGTTAAGCTTGGTAGCATGTGGTAAGAAAAGCGAAAACACGGAAGAAAAAGAAAAGGCAAAAATAAATGTAGTAGCACTTAAAGGCCCAACAGCGCTCGGTAGTGTAAAACTGTGTGAAGATTCTGAAAATGGAGCAACTGAGGCTATTTACAATATCTCGGTGGTGGGGGACCCTTCCGAAGCTGTAGCTAAAATAGCCAACAAAGACGCGGATGTAGCTATGATACCTACTAACATGGCGTCGGTTTTGTATAATAAAACTTCAAAAAATGTAAATATAGCGGCAATAAATACGTTGGGGGTGTTATATTTAGTGACAAACGATAAATCCATTGGCAGCATAAAAGATTTAGCGGGAAAAACCGTATTTGTTTCAGGACAAGGTGCCACGCCAGATTTTGTGTTGAAATATATTTTAAAAAAGAATGGATTAACTCCCGGAAAAGATGTAAATTTAGAATATAAATCAGAACACAGTGAACTTGCAGCACAGGTTATTTCTGAAAATGTAAGTATAGCAGTTTTGCCAGAACCGTTTGTAAGTCAAGTACTGACTAAAAATTCAAAAATAATGGTGTCGCTAGACTTAACGGACGAATGGAACAAAATAACGGATGACAGTGTTTTAACTATGGGGTCCATAGTGGTTAGGAAAGATTTTCTAAAAAATAAAAAGGAAGATTTTGATAAATTCCTAAAAAGCTATCAAAAGTCTGTGGAGTATGTAAATGAAAATACAGAGAAGGCAGCGGAATTAGCTGACAAATTTGGTATAATGCAAAAAGAAATAGCCATAAAAGCTTTGCCGAAATGCAATGTTGTTTTCATAAGTGGAAACGAAATGCAGCAGAAAACGGAAAACTTTCTGAAGATACTCTACGATTTTGAATCTAAGTCTGTAGGAGGTAAAATCCCGGATGAAGACTTCTATTATAAAGAATAGAAAAAAATTCTTTCAAGGAATATTGGCAATTACATTTTGGGTTTTAATCTGGCATCTGTTGTATATTATGGTGAACCAAGAAATTTTAATAGTATCACCGACCGCAGTTTTGTTAAGGCTTAGTGAACTTGCTAGAGAGGCTGAGTTTTGGCAAATAATATTACTGTCTATGTGCAGAATAATGTGTGGATTTATTTTTGCGGTGGCAGTTGGAATTGTTTTGGCGTTTTTTTCGTTTAAGTTTAAATATTTTAAACTTTTTATAAGTCCAGTTATAACGACTGTAAAGTCCACACCGGTAGCTTCATTTGTGGTTTTGGCTTTAGTGTTTTTAAAGTCATTTTATCTGCCAACTTTGATATCATTCTTAATGGTTGTTCCTATTATTTATGGCAACATACTTGAGGGAATAAACAGTGTGGACGGTGACTTAATAGATCTGTCGCGAGTTTTTTGTTTTTCTAAAATGACTAAACTTACAAAAATTTATATTCCATCTCTGTTGCCTTATTTTAATTCAGCCGTGGCAACAGGGCTGGGCTTTGCGTGGAAGGCCGGTGTAGCGGCGGAAGTAATTGCAAATACAAAAATATCCATGGGGGCACAAATTTATGATTCAAAAATTTACTTAGATACTTTAAATTTATTTTCATGGACATTAGTAATTATAGTTTTAAGCATATTGCTTGAAAAAGTTGTAACGAGTCTGCTTAGCCATAACGCTGTGAAGTACAAAAATGTAAAGTGAGTGATACATATTATAGAATTAAAAAATATTTATAAAAGCTTCGGTAATAAGGAAATTTTAAGCGATTTTTCTTTAACTATACCGACAAGTGAAAAAGTGTGTTTGTTTGGTAAGTCAGGAATAGGGAAAAGTACAATATTTAATATTATTGTGAATCTTGAAAAATTTGATAAAGGAACTATTCTGGGTTTAGAAAATAAAAAAATATCATATGCTTTTCAAGATACTAGACTTATTAAATGGCTAAGTGTTGCTGAAAACTTAACAGTTGTGATGAAAAATGCTAATAAAAAAGAAAAACAGGAATTGGCAGACCTTTATCTAGATAAGTTTAATTTACTCGAATATAAAAATAAAATGCCATGTGAATTGAGCGGAGGAATGCAACAGAAGCTCAGTATAGCAAGAGCTTTAGCCTTTAATGGAGATATTTTTTTATTTGATGAGCCATTTAAAGGATTAGATGAAAAAAGCAAATTTAGCACCATAGAAATATTGAAAGATGAGTTGATAAATAAAACAGCTTTATTTATAACTCATGATTTAAGTGAAATATCTTCACTTTGCAATATGGTCTTTTGTTTTGAAGGTTCACCGATTTCAGGAAAGATTCAGCCAAGCATATTGTGACAAAAGATTTTGCCTTTAAATGGAGAAGTGAATAAAATTTAAATTTACTGGCAAGAATATTTCTGGGTGATATTATGGCGATTTCTTTTATAAGAACGATAATTCTATATATAGTGATTATTTTAGCGGTAAGACTCATGGGCAAAAGACAAATCAGTGAGCTGCAAACTTCAGAGCTTGTAGTTACGCTATTGATGTCTGACATAGCGGCCATACCAATGCAAAATGCTGCACTTCCTATAGCTACCGGAGTTATACCCATAATCGTACTTATTGCGTGCGAAATATTAATATCTACATTTATGCTTAAAAGTTCAGGCTTTAGAAGATTTATATGCGGAAAACCTGCTGTTTTGATCAATGACGGAAAATTAGATCAAAAGAAGATGAAAGAACTTAGAATAGGGATAGAAGACCTTGAAGAAGAACTGAGACAGCTTGAGGTAGCTAGCATTTCTGATGTATCTTACGCTATAGTTGAAACGAACGGGAAATTGAGTGTAGTGAAAAAACCGCAAAAACAGCAAGTCGATGCTAGTATGCTTAACGTTCAAATGGAAGACAGTGGAATAGAAACAGTGGTTGTAAGAGATGGAAAATTATCGCCATTTTGCTTAAAGCTATGTAATTTGAGCGAAAAGTGGGTGAGAGACACCTTAGCAAAGCAAAATACTGATATTGAAGATGTTTTTATTATGACGGCAAATAAAAACAAAGACTTTAATATAATAAAAAGAGAGGTGTAGAGGTTGAAGCGTTTAATTGCATCTATCTCGTTACTGGTGTTGGCTGTAGTTTTTTGTGTTTGGGAACACTTTACTTTGAAAACAACGACAGAGTATTTTTCTTCTGAGATATACCAAATTAAAGAACTTTATAATGACAATGAAATAGATGCCGCAATAGAAAAAAATAATTATTTAGTTGAAAGTTGGAAGGATAAGCACGCTCTTTTTTCTACTTTTATAGATCATGAACCTTTAAAGGAGATTGAAACCAGTTTGGAGGCAATGAAAGTAAACTTAGAAAATGATGAATTTGGAGATTTTTCCGTTGAGCTTCAAAAAACGATAAGCCGCCTTGAAGATTTAAATTCAACGGAAATGCCGCTTCTAGGGAATATTCTTTAACTAAATTTTCTTGTTGGTATCTGAGAACAGATGATATGTTCCATTGGCTGCTAAGGAAACTAAGACAGCATCAAATAAGTCTAAAGTTATATAAGACATAGAAAATTTCCCTGTAAAGTAGTCGGTTAGAACTAAAATAATAACCGATATTATATAAGTGTAGAACTTAGTTGGTATTTTTACGATTTTATCAAATAGTTTTTTAGTAAATTGGACTATTATGCCTACAATGGCTACACTACCGGAAAATGTAGCTAACTCTTCCCAAGTTAAAAATTCGCTTATTGAGTCCATTTAACCACTCCTTAGAAAATGATAAGCCGGCAATATATGCCGACTGTTTTTTATACAACAGAATTTTTCAAACTGGTTTCAATAAAAGTTTAAAAGTTTTAATTTTTT
>CASEZK010000027.1 GCA_949292425.1 uncultured Oscillospiraceae bacterium | reverse complement strand
ACTCAGATTACATTTTCACTTGGGAGGATGGCAGACCATACCAACCAGCTTACATAACAAAAGAATTTCAAAAAGTTTTAGCTAAAAATAATTTCCCAAAAATGAGGTTTCACGATTTACGCCACAGCTGTGCAAGTATTCTGTATGACAAAGGCTGGGATTTAAAAGATATACAAACCTGGCTCGGCCATGCAGACATACAAACAACAGCAAAATATTTACACTCATATAAGCAAAACTCGAAAAGAAATTTTAGCTAAAGATTTAGAAAACACTTTTGCAATGTAAAACTCGCTTATAAAAAATTCGTAGAAAAGCTTATTCTTTAATCAAACTAAAATGTCCATGAGGCTTGTAAAACCTAGTAATCATGCGGGTTTTGAGATGGAGCTGGAGAAGAGATTTGAACTCTCGACTTCATCATTACGAGTGATGTACTCTACCAACTGAGTTACTCCAGCACATATTAATTTTAAATATAACAGAAAAATTTCTTTTAGTCAATAATTTTTTATAAATTAAAAGAAACAATCGAATTTTTATTCGAAAGTTAATATAACGTTAAAAATATATTCACAATTTAGAAACATTATTTTGTTAAAATTAATCATAGTTCAAGAAAAGGAATGTTGATTATGAAAACAAAGAAAATTGTGAATATAATAACCTCACTGATAGTTTCAGCCGCTTTAAGCTCTACGTTTGCTGTATTTAACCATTGCAACAATGAAGCACAAAAAGTTTTCGGTATGTGCGACAGTGAACAATCAATAGAAATAAAAAACGAACTGAAGCCTAAAAGACAACTTATAAATGGACCATGTTGGGCATTTTCAGCTATAGCCGCGCTTGAAACCTATCTGGTAAAGCATAATATGTATACTGGTAGTTTATCCGAAAAAGATCTCTTAAATTGGGCACACCGTAGCGATGGTATGGGCTGGAATGTGTCTATAAAAAACGGGGGATTTGGGCTAATTTCAGATGCATATTTTACAAGTGGAGCTGGCCCAGTTTCAGAAACAGAAGTGCCTTACAACGTAAATGACGCGTTTTATGATCAAAATAGTAGAGCTACACCCTTGTTTTGCGTTAGAGGCATAAAAATAGTCGATTCAAATGTAGAAAGCATAAAAGAAGCAGTATCAAAATTTGGAGGTGTAACGGTAGGCTACAACGCATCGAAAAACAGTTCACACGGGGTTTGTATTATAGGGTGGGATGATAAGCACGAGCAATGGCTTGTAAAGGATAGTTCTGCCAATTCAGGGTATTCAAAATTGCCTTACAGTACTAAGCTGCTCAGCTGCAGAGCGTTTACAGACGTAAGAAAATTTGATAAAAACGAAACGATATATCAGCATGACACGTTTGGCATAGTTGGCTTGTTTGAGAATACACGCAGTATAACTTATGCAAATGCATTTGACTTTAAGCCTGGTGAAACTCTGGATTCAGTGATGATGTACAGTGATTCTGTAGAGGCAGATTACAATATTTACTATGTGCCAGTTTTGGAAGATGGAACTTTAAATAGTTCAAAAAGTTCCTGGACACATTTAAAATCAGGCAAAGTACCGTTTAATGGATATTTTACAGCCGAACTTAACAATAAATTGCATGTTGCTGGAAAAGGAGCCATTGCAGTAGAAATAAGCCCGTGCAATGAAAAAAAAGCTTCACTTGGTTTTTCTAAGTCAAATGGCAAAGGGTTAACAGTACCCGCAGAAAAAGGAAAAAGCTTTTTTTACAGCGGAAGTAAAGGTTTTGTCGACCAGGGATGCCAAGGAATAATGCTTGCAATAAAAGCAATAACTAAAAAGTAAAATTTCAATATTGCAAATTTTCACATTTCCAATTTTTTAAAATTACATACATTTCCTGCGCATATGTGTTAGCTTTTTCTAAATTATGATCGAGGTAATTTCCACATTCAATGGCACTGTTGCCGGGAATTTCACCTTCATAGTTTGCTATAAAGTTTAATGCATCCTGAATTAATTTAATTGCTATTTTAGGAGCGAGATCTTTGAAAAGTAAGTAAAAGCCTGTCCGGCAGCCCATAGGTCCAACGTAAACGATGTTTTTGCTATACTTGCTGTTTCTCAAAAATGTTGCCAATAAATGTTCAAAAGTATGTATCCCATCATTTTCTAAAAATGGTGGGGTGTTTGGCTTAACCATACGCAAATCGTAAGTTATGACGTTGTCGTCTACCCTGGAAATGTACAACCCTTTCTCGAGTTTCGTATGGTCTATTTCAAAACTTTTTATTTTTCTCATAAGAATTACCTCTTTACTTTAATATTAAGCTATCTGCAGACATACTTTCTGGCCTTCCGATTTTTAAAATCTCTAGCATGGTTGGAGCAATATTTGATAAACTTCCATCATCTCTGAGCTTACAGTCGTACCCAACTATGCAAAACGGTACTTTGTTTGTCGTGTGAGATGTGAATATATTTCCGTTATCATCGAGCATTTTATCTGCGTTTCCATGATCAGCTGTGATGATGGAAGCACCACCTGTTTTTTTAACTTCACGAATAATTTTGCCGACACATTCATCTACTACTTCAACAGCTTCAACAGTGGTTTTAAAGTTACCGGTATGGCCGACCATGTCACAGTTTGCAAAGTTTAAAATTATAACATTATAAATATTTTTTTTTATGCAGTCAATGGCCTTTTCAGTAACTTCATATGCGCTCATCTCAGGCTTTAAGTCGTAAGTAGCTACTTTTGGAGAATGCACCAGAATCCGGTCTTCTAACGGATATGGCTTTTCCACACCTGCGTTAAAAAAGAAAGTAACATGTGCATATTTTTCTGTTTCTGCAATCCTAAGCTGTGAAAGACCATTTTTCGATATTACTTCAGCGAAAGTATCTTTTATAGGTTGTGGCAAAAAGGCAACATCAACATTCTCAAAATTTTTATCATATTGCGTGAAACATACGAAATGAATGTTTAAATTTGGCATTGTGTTAAATTTATCAAAACTTTTATCGGTAAGAGCTCTAGTTAGCTCACGTGCCCTATCTGGCCTGAAATTGAAAAATATAACAGAGTCACCGTTTTTGACCGTTCCGCTTTTGCCAACGACAATCGGTTGCATAAATTCATCAGTAACGCCTTTTTCATAATAATGCTCAAGTGCAGATGAAAAATCAGCAAAATTTTCTCCATTTCCGCAAGTTAAAAGATCATAGGCTTTTTTTACTCGTTCCCAACGATTGTCTCTGTCCATAGCGAAGTATCTTCCGCAAATGGTTGCGATAGACCCTATGCCAACTTCTTTTATAACTTCTTGGCATTGCGCTAAAAAGTTTTTGCCAGAAGTTGGCAAAGTATCTCTACCGTCTAGGAACGCATGAACATAAACTTTTTGAACATTTTTTTCGGCAGCAAGCTTTAACAATGCATACAGGTGCTCTATATGGCTATGCACACCGCCGTTAGACAATAACCCCATAAGATGTAAAGCAGAGTCGTTTGTTATCGCGTGATCCATAGCTTTTTTTAATGTTTCATTTTTATAGAAATCTCCGTCGCGAATAGATTTGTCTATTCTGGTTAGCTCTTGGTAAACGACCCTACCAGCACCTATATTTGTATGCCCCACTTCGCTGTTCCCCATTTGTTCTTTCGGCAACCCGACACTTAACCCGGAAGCTGATAGTGCTGTTGTAGGATTGTCCTTAAAAATTTCATCCAAATTCGGTGTTCTTGCAGCTTTAATGGCGTTATTTTTATCCTCACCCAGTCCAAACCCATCCATAATCAATAAAACAAGAGGTTTCACGTACATACTTCCTTCCTAAAAATAAAATTCTCCATAAGAAGATATAGAGAATTTTTGACGTTTTTAATTTGTAGCATTTACGATTTTTGAAAAATCGACAGCTTTTAAAGAAGCGCCACCAATCAGTCCACCATCGATGTCATCTTTAAGCAATAGTTCTTTGGCATTTTTAGCATTCATAGAACCGCCGTACAAAATCTTGCTTTTACTTGCAATATCAGCGTCACTGTAAATATTATTAACTAAATTTCGAATGAAATTGCAGGCTTCTTCTGCTTCTTCAGATGAAGCAGTTTTTCCTGTCCCTATGGCCCACACAGGTTCGTAAGCTATTATGATATTTCGCATATTTTCCTTTTTTACGCCGTTTAAAGCTAAAGTTACTTGAATGGATATAACTTCATTGGTTATGCTTTGCTGTCTTTGCTCAAGTGTTTCGCCAACGCACAATATAACCTTTAGTCCTTCATGTAAAGCAGCTTTTAATTTTTTATTTACAGTAGCATCTGTTTCAGCGAAATAAGCTCTCCTTTCACTATGCCCAATTATTACGTATTTCACACCGGTAGAAGACAACATTTTCACAGAAACTTCACCTGTAAACGCGCCACTTTCTTCAAAATGGCAATTTTGAGCACCTATACTTACGTTTGTACCTTTAGTTGCTTCTAACGCACAATGTATGTCTGTGAACGGAACGCACAGTACAACATCGCACTTTGCTTCCTGCACTAAAGGAGTAAGCTCATTTATTATTTTTTTAGCTTCATCTGGAGTTTTATTCATTTTCCAGTTACCTGCTATTACCGGTTTTCTCAAATTTTTATTCATAAGAAAAACTCCTTTTACTTATCTTCAAGGCAAGCTATACCGGGCAATTCTTTACCTTCAAGGAACTTAAGCGACGCACCGCCACCAGTAGATATATGTGTCATCTTGTCAGCCAAGCCAAGTTTTTCAATAGCAGCAGCTGAGTCTCCACCGCCTATTATAGAAATGGCACCGCTGTCAGCTACAGCTTTGGCTACCGTCAAAGTACCGCTTGAAAAGTTTTCCCATTCGGAAACGCCCATAGGACCATTCCAAACAACGGTTTTAGCACCTTGTAAAGCATTTGCGAAAAGTGCTTCAGTTTTTGGACCAATATCTAAACCCATCCAGCCCTCAGGAATGCTATCAGAATCTACAACTTTATATTCTGTGTCTGGTTTATACTCAAGGCCTACCTTGTTGTCAACCGGTATTAAAAATTTAACATCCTTTTCTTTGACTTTCACCATTATATCTTTGGCGAAGTTTACTTTGTCTGGCTCGCATATGGACTCGCCAATAGAATACCCTAAAGCGTTCATGAAAGTATATGCCATACCTCCGCCTATTATTAAAACGTCAACTTTATCGAGAAGGTTGTTTATAACTCCAATTTTATCTGAAACTTTAGATCCGCCTAAAATTGCTACAAAAGGTTTTTGGGGATTACTTAAAGCATTGCCCATAACTTCGAGCTCTTTTTGTATAAGGAAACCACAAACGCTAGGCAAGTATGCAGCAACCCCACATGTAGACGAATGAGCCCTGTGAGCAGTTCCAAAGGCATCGTTTGCGTAGATTTCCGCTAATGATGCCAACTTCTTAGAAAAGTCCGGATCATTTTTCTCTTCCTCATGATGGAATCTTACATTTTCAAGGAGCATAACCTCGCCCGGTTTCAATGTCTCAGACAATTCTTTAGCATTTTCACCAATAATGTCTGTAGCCATTTTTACGTTCAAATTTAAAGCTTGAGACAAATATTTGGCAACAGGTAATAAAGAAAAATTAAGGTTTAATTCACCTTTTGGACGCCCTAAATGTGAGCACAAAATAACTTTTGCTTTGTGAGATATCAAATATTTTATAGTTTTTAGCGACTTATCTATACGGCTTGTATCAGTGATGCTTTTATTTTCGTCAAACGGTACATTGAAATCGCATCTAACTAGTACTTTTTTATTCTTAACATCAATATCGGTAATATCTTTTTTATTGTAGTTCATAAGACTTTCCTCTCAGATACTAAAAATGGAATTTAGCTTTTATTTTATAACATAACTAAATTTTTTTCAATAGAGAAAATATTTAGTGTAATATAAGGAAGTACATTGGTAAAGCACTGCAAGCTTTTAACATGATATTGCAATAAGTTCCGGACTAAGATTGCAAACAATAAAATTTTACTTCATTTATTAAATTTTTACTAACAATAATGCTATCGCTTGTAAATGCTCTTATTTTCCTTGTTAATTTAGATTTATTACATTTATTTTTTGCAAAATTTATTTTTAAAATTCCTGGAAAATTTCAAAATAAATTTTTATTATATATGCTCACTAGAGACTATTAACGTAGGTGGTGTCACAGTATAATCATTGAGATGCCTACCAAAGAAGAACAAATTGATAAAGTTAGCAATAACAGCTTTATGAATCTCTTTTCTCTTGGAAAAGCAAAGAGACTGTCCGAAAACTCCGAAAAAACATGGAAGAAAGGTTTGGGATATGGTATAATTAAGGCATCAAAACCATAATGGAGGGCGCAGATATGGGGTATATTCAAGGAGCGGATCGCAACCAGGTAATTCTACTGCCTAAT
>CASEZK010000026.1 GCA_949292425.1 uncultured Oscillospiraceae bacterium | reverse complement strand
CCGAACAAAAGGATTGGTAAAGTTAGAGGGATCATTCGCCCACATCTGTGCTTATATGGGCTGTTTCGTTTGTTGAAGAGTTTCAAGATTAAATATTCTGTCCGCTCGTCAGGTTTGCGCGGGGCGCAAACTTGCGCACCCCCATGCGCTGAAGCGCACGGGCAAGCTATCCCACTATCGCCGCCACAAAAAAAGTCGCGGGTTCAAACGCGACTTTTTGTGGGTTTAGCGGATAAAAATGCTATCATCCAATCGAGCTGAAGGGTCGGTAGCGTGAGTGGGATCACTCGCTCAAATCTGTGCTTATATGGGCGGTTTCGTTTGTTTAGGCGTGCAGAAGTTATATTTGCTGTTCGTTTAGCTCGTCAGGTTTGCGCGGGGCGCAAACTTGCGCACCCCCATGCGCTGAAGCGCACGGGTAAGCTATCCCACTCGCCCGACAAAAAAGCGAACCTATCCGAGAGTTCGAATAGGTTCGCTTTTGGCGGACTCGATGAGACCCCAACTGAACACCCTTTATTTAGCTATGAAAACATATCGCATAAAATTACCTATAAATTAAATACATAATTCGTAGCTTATTTTTTAATGCCTTTCGTGGTGTCGTTGTATCACTGAATTAAGCGGCAAGTCAACGGAAAAATTTATCGCTTAAAACTTTATGAAGAAGAACAGTCATACTCGGCTTAAAGTATGGCTGTTTTAATTTTTACGATTGAAATCAGATCAGACATCATACAACAATTATTTTTTCGTTTGTTGCCTTCCGAGAAGCTGTACAATAAAAGTTTACAAAATAGAGCTTCCTTGATAGGTCTAATAATCTGATAAGCCTAACGGATTACGTATAGTTTCTATTTCTTCATTTGTTCTTGCAACAAAATACTCCTCATAATCCCACTGTGCTCTGTCATAATCCTCTTTGAAAACAAATTTACAGTAGTTTTTAAAAAACTCCGATACTCCCTTAAGAATATTAGTTATGAACTCATTGTTAAAACTAATATACCAATACGCCATATCACCCGCTTCATATACTGCACACTTTTTTAATTTTGCCAAAGCTTCTGGATAATTCTTTTTTAGGTTGTTATATGTAGATAAACTATTATGTTTGATGAAATGCCATATTAAGTACATTTTATCGTATTCTTTAAATCCTTCAAGTCCCTTGATTTGTTTCGCTGTCTTGTTTTTAAAGTTATATAAATTATCACGCTTGAATTGTTTGCCAGAAAAACCGTTTTTATATAAAATTTTAACTGTCATAGCTTCTATTTTAGACGTCATTTGATGAAAAAACTGAGCATATAAACTCATATATAGTTTAACCCTTTTGTACTGTGTCCTCGCTTCGGCACGCATATTCTTTATAAAAGCATTAGTGCAAGCCTCTTCATGGTCAATAATACCGCTCGTAAAAAGATCATCATCGCCAGGCGTGTATTCTTTCGCTTGTATAGCTTTGATTTCTTTTTCAATCAAAGGCATATAATCCTTTTCCCATTCATTTAATATGTCTTCTATCAACGGAATTATTAAATTACAGTTATAATCTTCCCTTTGTTTTTTAGAAGGGAAATAGTAATGCGTACGACGCGCTTTCATTATATCAAGCTGTTTTTCTGACAACCCTATTTTTTTGCCATATCTTTTGACATCTATCTTTATTCTCTTTTTATCCCCGGTTTTAGAAATAAAAACCCCATAGTATCTTGTATCATCATAACGGTGTTCTTTTTCAAGCTGAGCATACAACTTAAGATTAGCATCTTTACACTTCACTTTACTCTTTTCCTCCATAATAGTAATTAAGGCACCCTATAAAGGATGCCTTCGCCAAATTGATTATTCAGCATTACATATAAGTGCTAACCATCACTCCGACAATGTTGCCCATAGATGGAAATTTGGCATCAACCATATCCAAATTCTCTTATATAATTTATTGTAACACATAATTAA
>CASEZK010000025.1 GCA_949292425.1 uncultured Oscillospiraceae bacterium | reverse complement strand
ATTTCCGAAGGGTGGTAAACCTTCTCGGGGTAAATGGAATAATGGAGATGATTATGGCCTGATACAGGTCTTTTTCTTTTAAAAATGGTTTTCCTTCAGGCCAGTATACGAAAAAATGCTCCTGCCGCCGGATTGTCAGGTGTTGACAAATCATAGGTGGTATTTTCTATACCCTTTTTTCTTATTTTTCGGACAGTCTCCAAGCTCTTTTTAGTTCGCAGTTAAATTCCGGTTTTTATAATGATGAATTTTCAGATAATAGCACTTCCGGGGAACCCTTCAGCGATAAGATTGAATTTTAAAACGCAGAGATTAATAATAAAAACACAGGCTTAATCAAGCTTGTGTTTTTTGTGTATAGAAAAAACTTCGCCATAGAGGAAAAGTTAAAAAAACTTCGCAAGTGGTTTACGAAGGTTACTTTACTTCTTGCTCTAAATTGTCAAAAATGTCATCATCAAAAAATTCTCTTAATTATCAAGTCCATCACATATTTTTTTAATACTAACCAAACCTGGATTCTGGCTCTTTGAGTTTAACATGTTATAAATAGTTGACGGATTTATGCCGGCTATGTTGCCAAGTGTATTTACTTTTAATTTTACGTGAATTACAAAGCTGTAAGATTCGTTTTGCAGCAGCTTCTTTTGCATTCATTTTTATCCCCCTCTTCTAAACTTAAAACAAAATATACGAAAATAATAAAATACTTCGCGATTTATCGAGTGGGATATATCCCATTTTTAATATTTTGTGTTATAATATGGGATATATTCCATACTTAGAAAGAAAGATAACAATGACAGAAAGGGTTTGTTGCTTCATAGGACATAGAATAAACAAACCGATTAAAATTTTACAACTTTTGATCTTACACATAAATGAGCTGATGCAAATTGGGTATACGCACTTCATAAGTGGGATGACAAGTGGCGCAGATATATTATCGGCTCAAGTTGTTGGTTCGTTTAGGCATAAAAATAAAAACCTTATCCTAGAAGCAGCAATTCCGTATAGGAATAAGTTAAATACGCATTAATGCATTGTAATAAAATAACCGTGATACAAAATATAGCCCTGGATGTCCAGAAAAGCAACAAATATATGATAGATAAATCGAGCGTAGTTGTAGCTATTTGGGATGGAAGAGCTTCTGGAGAAACATACAATACAGTAAAGTATGCTAAGTCTATTGGAAAAGGGAGCATACAAATAAATCCATTACAAGAATAAGCGTTTACTTCAGCCAACTTTCCAGTTTAATATCTGCTTGCAAAGCTTAAATCTCTATATTCTGGATAGGAGAAATATAGAGAAAAAAGGAACAATTTGTAAAGCTAAACAAATTTTAACCCGTTAGAAGAAATTCTGACGGTTTTTTGTAATTAATCAAATAACTGTCAATTGTCCCACTCAGAAAATACTAAATTACTTGCGATAACTCAGATAAGATTTAAGTGTACAAATAAGTAAGTTGCCAAAAACAGCAAAAAAATGTCCTAATACAGCATTGTTTACCATTTTGTAAGAAGTTATGAAAGTGTGTGACCTATGTAAAGGTTAGGCGAGGCATCGAAAGGAGAAATTTAAATGCATTATTAAAAATGTCTAGAATAGAAAATTAAATTAATATGTCGTAGATATTCTATACAGACATTGTAGAACAGCACCTAAAAAGAGCTGAGCATACACATAAACTGTGTTACTCCGCTCTTTTTTAGTTTGAAAAAATTTATTGCGCTGATAATGCATTGTATTTGCATCTTTAGTGAAAGTACTTTTTGCTGTCTGTCTCTAAAAGTCTTTGCGACGTTGGAGGACAGGCTATGAAAAACAAGTTTTGGTATTACATAC
>CASEZK010000024.1 GCA_949292425.1 uncultured Oscillospiraceae bacterium | reverse complement strand
ATAAAAGAGATTTACAAAAATGGGTATATTATTAAAAAAGAAGTAAAAGAACTTTACTGTGAAAACTGCAAAATGGCCCTGGCTGATAGGTTTGTAGAAGGTACTTGCCCGGTTTGTAAAAAAGGTGCAAGAGGTGATCAGTGCGACCATTGTGGAACCTTGCTTGACCCCCTAGACCTTGAAAATAAGCGCTGCAAAACTTGCAGCAACGAACCTATAGAAAAAAATGAAAAACAGCTTTTCTTTCGACTTTCTGCTTTTCAAGAAAAACTCGAAAAGTATTTGAGTACTAGAAAAGAATGGAGAAAAAATAGCGTAACTATGACAGAGCGCTATTTGAACGAAGGTTTAGTCGATAGGGCTTTATCGCGTGATTTGCCTTGGGGAATAGATGTTCCTATTGAAGGATTTGAAAATAAAAAAATATATGTCTGGTTTGACGCTGTCTTAGGCTACTTGACCTCATCAATAAAGCTGTCTCAAGAAAGAAACTTTGACTGGAAAGATTTCTGGAGTGAAAACGCAAAATCTTATTTCGTTCACGGTAAAGATAATATCCCTTTCCACAGTCTCATTTTGCCTGCTCAATTGATGGCTTTTAGTGACTTAAAGTTACCAGAACAGTTAGTCTCCTCAGAATACTTGACACTTGAAAACAGAAAATTCTCTACAAGTCAAAATTGGGCTGTTTGGGTACCGGACGTTGTAAACAAATATAACCCAGATTCAATCAGATACTTCTTGCTGTCTAATGGTCCAGAAAAAAAAGATGCCGATTTTTCATGGAGAGAATTTTTAAATGCAAATAATAGCGAACTTTTAGGTGCATATGGAAATCTCATAAATAGAACACTAGTATTTTTAAAAAATAACTTTGGCTCAGTTGTACCTCAAATAAGCAATAAAGAAGTAAACCTTAAAATGGAAAATGAGCTAACTGCACTATTTGATAAGGTATCTGAACTTATAGAAAAAGCGGAATTTAAAGCAGCCTTAGAAAATATTTTCTCTTCTATAAGAAATATAAACAAATATTTTGACGAAGAAAAGCCATGGTTAACAATAAAAGAAAACAAAAAAGCTTGTGAAGTAACTATTTACAACTGCATAAACGCAATAAAATCTTTTGCTGTGCTTTTAAATCCTTTTATTCCGTTTTCTTCTGAGAAAGTCCTATCTTGGCTAGGCTGTGATAACTCTTGGGAATATGAGCGTATAAAACCTGGTATCACCATAGCTGAACCTAAAATATTATTCGATAGGTTGGACAAAAAAATCATTGATGAAGAACTAAATAAGCTAAAAAATATCTAATCCAGTGTCACTAGTGTAGCTTTAATTATAATGTTTTACATTTCAAAACTATTTCTATACGTAAAAAATTATAGTTACATTTTATTTATGTGCTATAATTTTTTTCTTTAGTGTTCCTACCCAAAATTAAACTTTGCCTTTCATATAATTCTGAATGCCATTTGCAACTTTTTCTGTTATTCTATCTACACTCTTAAGTTCGTCTAAACTGGCATTCTTAATTTTATCAACAGATTTAAAATATTTCAAAAGCAAAGCGGCTCTTTTCTTACCAATCCCCGGTATATTTAAAAGTTCTGAAGACGTGCTTTTTTTGTTCCTCAATTTCCTGTGGTATCCTATTGCGAACCTATGAACTTCTTCTTGAATGCTCGATATTAAAGTAAACAGCGCACGGTTGTGGCCGATAGAAATTTCATAACCTTCACTTGTTATTGCCCTTGTCCTGTGTTTGTTGTCTTTTACCATCCCAAAAACGGGCACATTTATTTTTGCTTCAGATAACACCTCTTTAACAGCCGAGACTTGCCCTTTTCCCCCATCCAGAAGTATCAAATCCGGAAGTTTCGCAAAAGCATCATTTTCGTTTTGATTTTCTAACTTTTTGTATTCTTGTACTCTGCGCAAGATGACTTCCCTCATAGAAGTATAATCATCTTGTCCGGAAAAGCTTTTTATTTTGAATTTTCTATAATTTGATTTAAGTGGTCTACCGTTAAAAAATACCACCATTGCCGCAACATTCTCGTCTCCAAAAAGATTGGAAATATCATAAGATTCTATATATTCAGGGAACGTTTTTAAGTTTAGCGCTTTAGAAAGTTCCTCAAGTGCATATGTCTCTTTGTTTGTCCTAGAAAGCCTCCTAGCCATACATTCAGCCGCATTATTTTTGCACATTTCTACTAATTTAAAATTTTCACCTTTTTTAGGGATTACAATTTTTACTATTTTGCCTTTTTTTCTAGACAGCCATTCTTCTAAAATGCTCTTGCTTTCTGGTTCTTCATCCATTAAAACTATACCAGGAATATTTTCTTTTTTTAAATAATACTGTTGCAAGAATTCTCCTCTGGCGGATTTCCCTTCTCCTACGTCATCCAACATAAACTCTTCCCTGCCGCTCAATTTATTATTAGTAAAGTGAAACACCTCAAAACAAGCCATTTTTTTACTTTGTATTAGAGCCATTATATCTTGCTCTTTTATCTTAGACAGAATCACTTTTTGCTTTTCGCTGGATATTTTCTTTAATGACAAAATTTTGTCTCTTAATTCTGCTGCTTTTTCAAATTCTAAATTGTCCGATGCATCTTGCATTTTAGACGTTAATTTTTTTATAGATACCTTATCTCCGCCTTTTAGAAACTCCACGGCATCCCTAACATTTTCTATATATTTTTCTTTACTTATTTTTTTAATGCAAGGTGCACAGCACTGATTTATATAATAATTTAAACAAGCTCTGTTTTTTTTCGATTTTGAAAAATTTAAATTACACGTAGGTAGCTTAAAAATTTTCAGTGCTGCATCCAAGGCATCATTTATTGTTTTGGCACTGGTGTAAGGTCCGATATATTCACCTTTATCTTCCAACATTTGCTTAACTTCTAATATTCTTGGCCATTCATCGCTTGTAACTTTTATATAATGGTACCCTTTGTCATCCTTCAGTAAAATATTGTACTTAGGTTTGTTTTGCTTTATTAAGCTGCATTCTAAAACAAGAGCCTCATACTCACTATCCGTCAATATATACTCAAAATCATCAACATTGCACACCATTTGCTTTACTTTATCCGTGTGATTTAGCTGGGAACCAAAATATTGACTTACTCTGTCCTTCAAGCTTTTAGCTTTACCTATATATATTACTTTACCATTTTTATCTTTCATAATATATACCCCGGAGCTTTCCGGCAAATGCATAGCTTTTTTTCTAAGTTCCTTCATTCTTTTCTCCTTTTAAAAAACAAAGAGCATCAAAAGATGCTCTTTTTATTATTCTTTTAACTCACTCCGCAAATCCCGTACTTACTAAATCACACAAGCCTTCAAGAGCTTCTTCTTCATCTGTACCATCTACTATAATCTTTATAGGCGTTCCACCAATTACACCAAGAGAAAGCACACCAAGCAAACTTTTGGCATTAACTCTGCGCTCATCTTTTTCTATTCAAATCGAAGATTTATATTCATTTGCTTTTTGAATAAAAAACGTAGCCGGACGAGCATGTAAACCAACTTGGTTTTGAACGACAATCTCCCTCTTACACACGGTAACATTCACTCCCCAAATCAAATTTATTTCCAATCCTATTACAGCAAAAAGTATAGTTAAAATAAAAACATTTTTATTATATCACAAAATTTCATATAGTCAACAATTTGTAAAAAAATATCTCAAAAGTTAATACTATTTAAATACCTTATACATTTACATCATTTTTTAAAAGATCTGGACGTTTTTTACGTGTTCTTAACACAGCCTGTTCTTTTTTCCATTTTTGTATATTTTCATGATGCCCTGACAATAAAATTTCCGGAATTTTTTTACCACGCCAAACTGATGGCTTTGTATATTGAGGGTATTCTAAAAGGCCATTGTAGTGGCTTTCTTCTTCAAAACATTCATCATTTGATAAAACTCCGGGCAACATTCTGCTGATTGAATCAACCAAAACAAGCGCTGGTAACTCTCCTCCTGTAAGAACATAATCGCCTATAGAAATCTCTTCGTCAACTATTTCTTCAATAACCCTTTCATCCACGCCTTCATAGTGACCACAGAGTATGGCAATATTTTCATAAGCTGTCAAGTCTTTAACTTTTTTTTGAGTCAAAGTATTTCCTTGTGGTGACATGTAAATCAGATAAGGTCTTTTGCCTACTTCTTTACATATGCTTTCAAAACAAAGATATATAGGTTCAGCTTTCATAAGCATGCCCATGCCTGGTCCATAGGTTGTATCATCAACTCTTTTGTGCTTATCAAAGGCAAAATCACGTATATTGTGACAAATAATTTGTACTGCTCCTGCTTTTCTGGCCCTGCCCAATATGCTCTCACTCAACACGGCGTTGCACATATCGTCAAACAGCGTCATTATGTCAATTCTCATCTTCAAATATCCCTTCAAGCGGATTAATTTTTATTTCTTGATTGTTCGTATCGATATTCAGAACCACATCGTTTATAACCGGAATAAGATATTTTTTATTTTTTTCATCAGTTACTTCGTAAACGTCATTTGCTCCTGTTTGGAACGCATCCGTCACTGTCCCATAGCTTTTCCCTGTGTTTATATTCAATACTTTCATGCCCAATATATCTTGAATAAAGTATTCATTTTCTCCTAGTTTTATGTCTTTTCTGTTTATGTACAAAATTTTACCACATAAACTTTTTGCAAGGTCAATTGAATCTACACCATCAAAGCACATAATAACTACATTTTTTTGAACCCTACTCGACATCACTTCTAATCGCATTTTATCATTATCGATGTATAGATTCTTAAAACCACATAAAAAATCTGTTTCATTGGTCCAAGGGTATACCTTCACTTCCCCTTTTAGTCCCACTGTGGAAACTATTTTCCCTGCCTCTAAAAATTCTTTCATACAATCTCCTCAAAAGCACTACAAAAGGGAGAAGACATTTCCCCTCCCTACATAAGTATTTAAAATGACCTCAGTCTATTTCAACAACCACTTTTTCTTTTATTTTTTTGGTTATTGCTGCTGAACGAACTATCATCCTAATAGCCTTTGCTATTTTGCCTTGTTTTCCTATAACTCTTCCCATATCTTCTTTTGAAACATGTAGGTGATAAACTACAACTCCGTCCTCATTGACTTCATCTTTATCAACTGAAACTTCATCTGGTTTTTCAACTAGCCCTTTTGCCATTGTTAATATTAAAGATTCCAAGAGTTATACCTCCCAAACTAAAGTATATCATGCTTTTTGAACAAAGCCTTGACTGTATCGGTCGGTTGAGCTCCATTTTTTATCCAAGTTTTAGCTTTTTCTGCGTCAACCTTAACTTCAACAGGTTCTTTTAATGGGTTATAATATCCGATTTCTTCAATAAAACGGCCGTCCCTAGGATATCTAGAATCAGCAACTACTATACGGTAAAACGGAGCTTTTTTAGCACCCATTCTTCTTAATCTAATTTTAACTGCCACAATTTCACCTCCTAACACAGAATCTCAGGATTATGCTGTCAAAATAAACCGCTATTTTTTCCAAATAAAGCTTTTCCAGGATTTCATATTTTTAAACTGTTTCATTGTTTTTTGCATCTGTTCAAAGCTTTTAAGCAGCTTGTTGACATCTTCAACTTTTAAGCCACAGCCTTTCGCTATTCTTCTTTTCCTCGAAGCGTTTATGATATCAGGTTTTTCTCTTTCTTTTTTCGTCATTGATAAAATGATAGCTTCTGTTCTGGCCATTTGTTCGTCTCCATCTACTCCCATTTCATCCATCTTGCTAGTTATGGACGACATGCCTGGCAATTTCATCAGTATAGATTTTATCGATCCCATCTTCTTTATTTGGTTCAGCTGTTCGAGAAAGTCACTCAAATCAATTTTATTTTTTACAAATTTACCCGCTAATTTTTCTGCCGATTCTGCATCTATTTTGGTTTCGGCCTGTTCTATTAAGCTTAAAACGTCGCCCATGCCAAGTATTCTCGATGCCATTCTGTCAGGGTAAAAAATTTCTAAATCTTCTAACTTTTCACCCATTCCCACGAACTTAATGGGCTTACCCGTAACTTCCCTTATAGATAGCGCAGCACCACCTCTGGTATCTCCATCCAATTTGGTTAAAATAACCCCAGTTATATTTAAAAGCTCGTTAAACGATGTAGCCACATTCACAGCGTCTTGCCCAGTCATAGAATCAACCACAAGTAAAATTTCCGTCGGTGAAGTTTCTTGCTTTATATTTTTCAGCTCATTCATCAGTTCTTCATCAACATGCAGCCGTCCGGCCGTATCAAGTATAACTATGTCGTTTCCGTAATCTTTCGCATGAGAAATTGCACGTTTAGCAATTTTCACCGGGTCAGCCTTGCCCATTTCAAAAACCGGAATGTCCGCCTTTTTAGCTAAAACTTGCAATTGGTCAATTGCTGCTGGCCTGTAAACATCGCACGCTACAAGTAAAGGCCTGTGCCCCATTTTCTTTTGATTTAATGCCAATTTTACGGAATGGGTAGTTTTACCGGAGCCCTGCAAGCCACAAAGCAAAATTACCGTCGGCGGAGATGCTGCAAAATTTATCTTTTCACCCTCCTGCCCCATCAAAGCTACAAGTTCTTCGTTTACTATCTTTATAACCATTTGTGAAGGTGTTAGGCTCCGCATCACAGCCTCTCCCACAGCCCTCTCTGAAATCCTATTTGTAAAAGTTTTTGCAACTTTGTAGTTAACATCAGCCTCCAAAAGAGCAAGTTTTACCTCTCTCATAGCTTCCTTGACGTCACTTTCGGAAAGTCTTCCCTTAGACCTAAGTTTTTTAAACGCCAAAGATAACCTTTCTGATAGTCCCTCAAATGCCATTTCTGCACCCCCTGTCACTCATCAAGTATTTTTATAACAAGCTCTCTTATACGATCAATTTGTTTCTTTATATTACTATGGTTTACGCTCTGCTGTTCCATTTCTTGAACAGGCGAACTTATTTCTTCAAGATTTTTTACGATATCTATTAAAATTTTTTCTCTGCTACGTGTTTTTTCAATAAACAACAGTTGCATTTCTAACTGCATTAAATGGGTTTCGGCTCGTTTTATAATATCTCTAACACCCTGTTTGCTAATTTGCATATTATCAGCTATTTCAGAAAGCGACAAGTCTTCATTGTAGTATCCTGTCATTACATCAAGTTGCCGCTTATTTAAAGTTTTCCCATAAACATCAAGCAAAGTTGAATAATAAATGTCCTTACTCATAAGGTACACACCTTCCGCAAGTAAAGTCTTTTACTTTACCAAGTATAACCCAGACAAAAGCATTTGTCAACTCTTATCCACAAAATTTATTAATCATTACTTATATTGAACAGTGTCCTCATAAATAAATTTTGCAAGATCATATTTTGCCTTACTTATATCTGGTATAACCAAGACTGCCATGCCATTCTCAGTTGCATTTTGTACGTTGTCGTTAGTAGGTATCCTAAATTCCTCCAGCTGGTAGTTTAAATAAGACATTATATTTTTGCTTAAAGTTATTATCTCGCTTTTTTTCAAGTTCGTATCTATATAATGTCCTGCCTCATCCACAATGCGCAAAATTTGAGAAATGTTGCACTTCTTCATGGATTCCACAATAATTTTCAGCACTCTTCTTTGCCTGTATGTTCTTGCAAAATCGTCATGTAAGCCTTCCGGAGTCGCTACTTTTCTGGCTCTAGCGTACGAAAGAGTCTTATCTCCATCCAAATGATATGTCCCGTCAGCTACAGGCAATCTAGGTGATGGACTTCTATAATACTCCAAGTCGCCGTTTATATAATTTGCTTCAGCGGCACTTAAACTTAAATCAATGCCGCCAATTATATCAACTATTTTTTTAAAGCTTTCAAAATCAACTGTAGCATATTTGTCCATTTTTATCCCAAAAGTGTTTTGAACAGTTTGTATTGCAAGTTTTTCGCCACCATATGCTATTGCAGTGTTTAGGCGATTTTGTGCATGGCCAGGTATCTTCACCCAAGTGTCCCTCATCAAAGAAGTAAGTTTTATTTTTTTTCGTCTATTATCTACCGACAATAGCATTGTAGAATCGCTGCGGCTATGATTATCAGTTTGCTCTCTTCTGTCCACTCCGAACATAATTACATTTAAAACTTTAGGCTCTTGCAACAAGTCAGCAGAGCCACTTTCAGATAACAAAAGTTCTCCACTTTCACCCAAAGATTTATAATTAATGCTGTCAAGTTTACTGTAAGCATACAGCAATATTGAGCCCATCAAGCCTAAAATTGTAGATACGACTAAGCCCAATATATAAAGTTTTTTAGATTTTCTTCTGCTTTTTGCAACATTTTTTTCAGTAGCTCTGCTCTTATCGCTATAGCTATATATATACTTATCGTCATAATCTTTTTTATTTTTCACATTTTTATCATTTTGAAAATCCATAATTACTCCCTACATAAAAAATTTCAAGCAGAAACAATTATACAACAAAAAGCAAAAACAATCAAACAAATACAAATTTCATAAAAGCTGTATTAAAGAATTTGCCTGTACACTCGCCTTTATTAAATCTTTAATTTCTTCTATACCTTCGCCCGTTACCGAAGAATAAATGATAAATTTTCTTTTATTTTTTTTGAATAAATTTTCCATACGTTCAGTTTGTTTTGCTCTTTCGGTTTTATTCAACTTATCGCTTTTAGTGCATACAACCACAAAGTTGATTTTTCTCTTTTCTAAAAAATTTATCATATCAAGGTCATCTTTCGTAGGTTCATGACGAAAGTCTACTATTTGAACAACCAGAGCTAAATTTCTATCTTGAGTAAAGTATCCTTCAACAAGTTCTGCCCACCGTTTCTTTTCAGCTATTGAAACCTTTGCATACCCATACCCTGGCAAATCGACAAATTTGGCGTTTTTCAACGCGTAGAAATTTATAGTTCCTGTCTTGCCAGGTTTAGAGCTAACTCTCGCTAATGACTTTCTGTTTAAAATTTTATTTATTAGTGAAGACTTTCCAACATTCGATCTACCTGAAAAAACTATTTCAGGCAATGTAGATTTCTTTATTTGTGCCGCTCTGCCAAACGATGCCTCAAACGTAACGTTATTAAAATTCATACAATTATCCTTCTAATATTTTTTACCAATAAAAGGACTGCAGCAAAAAATGTTGCAATCCTTTTTTATTAAGAAACCGAGCTTTCCACACCGGAATTATTATTGACCGTAATGTTAACAGGCTCTCTTTTGTTGTTCTTCACAATTGTCGCCTCGTTGTTTTGCACTGTTGATTCAGTTACTATAACTTTTTCTATAGTATGATCTCCAGGAACCTCATACATCAGTTTAGTTAAGAATCCTTCCATTATGGATCTTAATCCTCTAGCACCTGTTTCTCTATCTAGCGCTTTTTGTGCAATAGCCTCAAGGGCATTTTCCTCAAACTCAAGTTCAACATTATCGAGCTCAAACAGTTTTTTATATTGCTTGGTCATTGAGTTTTTAGGTTCTTTCAATATCTTTACCAAAGCTTCCTTGTCAAGCCCATCAAGTGAAGTAATAACTGGCAATCTGCCGATAAGTTCCGGAATAAGCCCATATTTCACTAAGTCATGTGGAACCACATCTTTCATCCATGCGGTAGTATCAAGCTCTTTTTTAGACTTAACAGGTGCCCCAAAACCAAGTGCTGAAGAGCCTACTCGTTTTTCAACTATCTTCTCAAGTCCATCAAAAGCCCCTCCGCAAATGAACAAAATATTCGACGTGTCTATCCTGATAAACTCCTGTTGAGGATGCTTTCTACCACCTTGAGGCGGAACATTAGATATTGTTCCTTCTAAAATCTTCAACAATGCCTGCTGCACACCCTCGCCGCTTACATCTCTGGTGATTGATGGATTTTCAGATTTCCTGGCTATTTTATCCAGTTCATCCACATATATGATGCCGCGTTCTGCTTTTTCTATGTCGAAGTCAGCTGCTTGAATAAGCCTTAAAAGAATATTTTCGACATCTTCACCAACGTACCCGGCCTCCGTCAAAGTAGTAGCGTCCGCAATAGCGAAAGGTACATCTAGTACTTCAGCCAAAGTTTGAGCTAAAAGCGTTTTCCCTACCCCGGTTGGCCCAAGGAGTAAAACGTTACTCTTTTTTAGTTCAACGTCATTGTCCTTGCCGAAATAAATCCTTTTGTAATGATTATAAACAGCGACAGAAAGAGTAATCTTCGCTAAATCTTGGCCGACAACATACTCATCTAGCAAGTGCTTTATTTCTTTGGGTTTTGGTAAAATTTTTGGCTCATCTTTTACTATTTTTTTGTTCTTTTTTAGCCCATTTAACGCCGATTCATCGTTAAGTATCGACATGCATAAATTTACACACTCATCGCATATAAAGACTCCAGGACCAGCAATCAATTTTGATGCTTGATCTTGTGGTTTATTGCAAAAAGAGCAACAAATATGCTTGTCGTTTTTTCCATCTTTTGTCGCCATAATTAATCTCCTTTTCTCTATCTTTTATCTATCACTTTATCTACAAGGCCGTACTCTAAAGCTTGTTGAGCCGTTAAGAAATTATCCCTTTCTGTATCTCTAGCTATCACTTCATAAGGCTGGCCGGTTTTTTCTGACAAAATAGTGTTTAATTTTTTCTTTGTCTTTATAATATGGTCCGCATGAATCATAATATCAGTAGCTTGGCCCTTAGCACCACCGCTTGGCTGATGAACCATGATATCGCTGTTTGGAAGGGCATAACGTTTGCCTCTAGTTCCTGCGGCAAGCAAAAACGCACCCATACTGGCAGCCAGACCCATACAAATAGTAGAAACATCACATTTTATATATTGCATGGTGTCGTAAATCGCCAAACCATCCGTTACA
>CASEZK010000023.1 GCA_949292425.1 uncultured Oscillospiraceae bacterium | reverse complement strand
ACAATCTCTTTATTAAAAAAATATTGAAATACTTTATTGACTATGGTTTAATATCATAGCAGTTGGTCCTTTAGTGGAACTGGTCAACACGTCTCCCTCTCAAGGAGAAGAATAGGAGTTCGAGTCTCCTAAGGATCACCAAACAAGTTAATGGCGAACCCGTTTTCATTAGGAGACGGATTCGTTTTATAGTATATTTTCTGTAGTTAAATCTGTATAAAAGAGGTGATATAAATGCCTGATTGGGCGGTCAATTTGATAATAGGAATTGTTACAGCTGTATTCGGTTTTATTAGTGGTTTTTTTACAAAGTCAAAGCTAACTAAGATAAAGCAAAAAACAAAACAAAAGATAACTGGTAATAATAACACGCAATCAGTTAATATGAAATTTAGTGAAATGTCAAATGGTGATAAAGATGAGTGATAAAATTGATCAAACAATTAAGGGCAATAATAATGCTCAAACAAGTATTACTATAAATGGTGATTGTACTATAGGGATAAACAAAGAAGAAGTTTATAATATAATACGTTCTTTCGGCTATGTTAATAAAGATGAAGTTATCGATATAGTAAAGGATGCAATCGAAACAGTAGACAAAAGTCGTCGTGTTATGCCAGATAAGCGTATTTTTGTCCCTGCAATACAGCAACTTTCTTATTCTACAGATGATGAAATATTAAAACACACTTATAAGATATTATTAGCGTCTTCTATGGATTTAGATAAACAGATGTATGTTCATCCATCTTTTGTTAATATAATTAGCCAGTTAAACGCGGACGAAATTAAATTATTAAATTCATTGGTGCCCGTTACAGCAAAGTCGTATCCATTAATTAATTTGAGATTTAAAGTAGGGAATCAACAAGGGCTAGGCATTACACAGGTAAAGTATTTCACGGACATTGGTTATAACGTATGCGATAGACCCCAGAATATTTGTGTGTATTTAGAAAATTTGGAGCGATTAAAATTAATAACAATTCCTTGGGGTCAATATTTGTTAGATACAAATGAATATACAAGGCTCGAAAATCACCAGACAATTCAAGCTGTAAAAAATAGGAATCTAACTAATGGTGAGGTTCAAATTAAATACGAATACGACCATTTAACATTTAGCTTAACGCAATTTGGTGTAAACTTTGTAACTGTTTGTAAATAAAAAAGCGGCTGGCGTTTCACACGAAACGCTTGCTTGCGCCTGTCGTTAAGGAAATATTTACTCTTTAACTCAACGGTATGCGCGTGAACGACATTGTCACATTGCTCAACGAGCACGCTATTAAACATAAGGGTTTTGAGATGAAGTGCAACGTTGTGTTTCGTATTCTCACTAACCGCAAGTATATCGGAGAATATAAGTTCGGCGCGATGATTACAGGCGTTATCGGGACGAGCCACACCTCGTCGCAATACCGCTACTATAAATATAACCAGTCCAAACAGGGCAAGTGTGATAAAAAGACTACCAAAAAGGAATGGCTGGAAGAGCATTCCGACCGCATTTATGAATTGCAGTTGAGGGAAGATAATACTGCTACAACGATACAGGCGCAGCTCACGGTTATACAAACCAAGCTGAACAATCTGTTAGAGGCAATCACACAGGCATCTATTCTTCCACGATGAAGAAGGCGTTGGACGAGCTGGAGTAGTGCAAGCGAAACCTTAAAATTGAACTTTTCGAGGCGCAGACGCGCAAACCTGTGCTTACACAAAGGAACAGATACTGTTCGTGCTCTATAACTTCCGTAAGATAGACATTACCACGCAGGAAGGCATGCAGCGGTTGATCGACGGCTTTGTAAACAGCATTTATCTGTACGATGACATTTAGTCATTACATACAATTAAAAGGGACAAAGAAAGCAGGACGGTAACGTTTGAAGAACTGAATAGTTCGCTTTTAACTTCAAAGGGGGTCACCAGTTGTGTAGAATGGAGGTTTGGATAGATTCTATTCAAGTCGTTTTTAGTAGTTTTTTGTATAAATTAGGCTTAAATTTTTGCTTGATTAAAATTGATAATGCAAAAATTTTTTAAATTTAAATATTAACTGCAAAAAGCACATAAATAAGGGGAATTTTTAATTAGGATAAATATCAATTCTTAAATTCGATAGTACAAAATCATTTAATAATCGCTCAATTTTACTATAATTTAAGTAGATAAATCATTTC
>CASEZK010000022.1 GCA_949292425.1 uncultured Oscillospiraceae bacterium | reverse complement strand
ATAGTGCAACACGTTCCTGTGTGAAAAGCTTAGTCACTAAAATAAGAACAATCAATTTTAGTAGAACTGATAATCCGAAACATGAAATGAATGAATAACGCATTGAAATGCTCACTTGGGCCTCACTTAAAAAAATGAGGTTAGGCTTTACACAACCGTTCACACACTGAAGAATCAGCATTCAAGGATTAAAAATAATTATTTAGCGTTATTTTTCAGCCATCAAAACAATCGTAGAATTTATTCAACCAATAGCGAGTTCCAACTTCTAAATTGAACACAGTAAAAATATTATGCATATTTAACTCACGCTAGTTAAACCTTCATAATCCGCAAAAATTTTTTACACTAAATCACATATTAAGCATATTTATCTAAATTTAAGACTCGCAAATAATCATCGTAGAAAATTCACATACAACATTGCCATCTGCTCTAAAAAAATGTTACACTTAGTAAATTTAATCGTTTTCTCATAACTGATCCTTATAAGAATTCTGTTTACACGTTTAATATCAGGGAAGTAAGCTTTTTTATTCTCTTATTGTAAAAACCTATTGCGCAAGAGGTTACCTATTCTCCATATTTTTAAAACTTAAAAAGTCTGAATGAGACAGCAGTGACAGCTAGATAAAAATAATTAGGCAACATCAAAGTTTTAAGTGGAGTTAGGAACAAAACGAAAACATTGATAGGCAAAAACATGAATATTGAGAAAAATTTTCAAAAATCATTGAGTGTTTAAATAATTTAACTTGATATTTTTAGAGTCGCATTTACACAAATCTGAAAATTTTGCAGAGTCCATATCATTCTCGTAGTCTATTAACAATAGATGTGTTTTTTACTTTTGGTTACAACACTTTTCTTAGTCAATACACATTATCATTCTCATCGACGATATTGATCAACAAGTCTATCTTGCATACTCTATTGCTCGGCTTTCCCGTATCATATTGACTTTAATTTGTCCGGGATAATCTAGTTCATTTTCTATTTTTTTACATATGTTTCTTGCTAATATAACCATTTTATCATCGGAAACTTTTTCGGGTTTTACCATAATCCTTATTTCTCGACCTGCTTGTATAGCGTAGCAGCTATCAACTCCATTGAACGAAGACGCGACAGCTTCTAGTTTCTCTAGCCTTTTAATATAGTTTTCTATATTTTCTCGTCTAGCACCTGGTCTGGCAGCAGAAATAGCATCAGCAGCTTGTACAATACAATCTATAACAGTTTTTGCCTCTATATCGCCGTGGTGAGCGTGCACCGTATGTATGACAGCTTCATTTTCCTTGTATTTCTTTAAAATTTCAACACCAATATCAACATGAGAACCTTCTATTTCGTGGTCAAGTGCCTTACCGATATCGTGTAACAATCCAGCCCTTCTGGCTAAAGTAGGATCTAAATTAAGTTCAGATGCCATAAGACCACTCAAATTTGAAACTTCCAAAGAATGGTTTAGAACGTTTTGCCCGTAACTGGTACGATATCTAAGCTTACCCAAGAGCTTTATAAGTTCAGGATGCATCGAATTTACAGAAGCTTCTATTACGGCGCGTTCGCCTTCGGCCTTTATAGTTTTATCAACTTGTTGTTTAGCCTTCTCTATGGTTTCTTCAATTCTTGCAGGATGGATTCGTCCATCGGCAATCAAATTTTCAAGTGCTAATCTTGCAACTTCGCGTCTTACAGGGTCAAAGCTAGATAAAGTAATAGCCTCTGGCGTATCGTCTATTATCAAGTCGACACCCGTCAAAGTCTCAATAGCCCGGATGTTTCTACCTTCGCGCCCGATTATTCTTCCCTTCATGTCATCGCTAGGAAGAGGAACAACACTTACAGTTGCTTCAGATACGTGATCAGAAGCACATCTTTGAATCGCTAAAGATATTATTTCCCTTGCCTTGGCTTCAGCTTCATCGTGAAATTTTTGCTCAGATTCTTTAATCTTCACAGCTTTTTCATGTATTAAACTTTCATCCAATTTTTTAAGCAAAATTTCCTTCGCTTGTTCCTCTGAAAGCCCTGATATTTTTTCTAACTCATTAACTTGATTTTGTTTAAGTTCATCCACTTCGGTTAATTTTTGATCGACGAGTTTTTCCTTCTTTTCCAGAAATTCACTTTTTTTATCTAAATTCTCTATTTTTCTGTCCAGAGTTTCTTCTCTTTGCTGGAGTCTTTTTTCTTGACATTGAACGTCTTTACGCCTTTCTGAAAGCTCTTTTTCAACTTCTGAACGATTTTTGATTATTTCATCCTTGCCGTCCAATATAATAGCTTTCTTTTTTGCTTCTGCTTCTAACATTGCTTCGTTTATAAGCCTTTTTGCCTCTTGTTCTGCCGAACCTATTTCAGTTTCTGCAACTTTTTTTCTATGATTAATTCCAGCCAAAAAACCAATTATTATAAAAGCTACAGAGCCGGAAATAATTAATAGTATTTGCCATGCTTCCACTTACTACAACACCTCCTCGTTTTGTGTTAACGTTAATTTGAGAAAACCTAAAAGTCTGTTAATTTCAACTTTATTCTCTGTTTATTATGAGGTATAAGAAAATACCTATATATTATTGTATTTGCAAAGCATGCTTATGTCAAGTGTGGCTTTACTGTCGTTCTATTTTGGTTTACAAAAATTATACAATGTTAATGATATATAACTAACTTACTTTAACATTCACAAAATAACTGCCAAAAGTCCAGCACTTATCACTTGAATCAACAACTATTTTTGCTGTAAGCTCTGCTGTGCCTGAAAAGTCCTCTTTACCTGAAAGGTCAATCTGTGCTTTTACGTTTTGACTACTTATATTTTTAAGTTCAGATAACGGCCCTTCCACTTTAACATTTAAGTTCAAAGTAGTCGGTGAGGCACTTTTCCCGTTAGGTAAATTTATAAAATCAAACTTGCTTACGTTCACGTTTTTTGAAAATATAGTACCCATATTTAGCTTCAATTTTGCTGAATATGTGTTACTTAAATTCTTACATCCGCTTGGAATCTTTAAAGCCAAATCAAACTCCTTATGAGAATTGTCCACTTTAGAAAAGTCTAGTGGTTCGAGTTCTATCTTGTCTAGTGAGTTTAAAATATCACTAGAACCTGCTATTTCTATCCTTGAAGGGGTAATGCTGATTTGATTCGAATAAAGGTCGAGTCCGATAGGTTTATTTGTAAAAGTAGGAGATACCCTTACAAGTTTTTTGTCCAATATTGCTACTGTTGCATCTACTTTAGAGATGCTTAAACTTAACTTGGAAAGAGACACCTTTTTATTTTCGCTATCGTAAAGGCTTATCGGCAAGTCAGAAAACGTTGTAGTCTTCGTGATAGTGTCTTTTATTTCGCTTTCCACACAAGCTTTAGTTATGTTTGAAACTATAGATTCAGGACCGGAAACGGTTACACTTGTTTCTGACAGTGAAACCGGACTGGAAAAACTATTTGAATCCGCTTTATACGATATCTCTGGTACTATATCCAGTGTTTTGCTTTTGTATCTATCTACAAAGACATTTATAAACCTGGGTGATACACTTGAAATGATATCGTAATCTGTTAATATACCGCTCTTTTTTGCGCCAAGCTCCAGTGTGTAATTTCCTGTGGTGTTTATGAGTCCCGCTGACTGTTGCGCAAAGATTTGAATATTATCTTTGGAAAGTTGTCCCAAGACAATCCTATTGCCACTCACAGATACTTCCGCTGTTACATCATCTATGCCAAAAACGACCAATCCATCTTGATGTGATTCTTCTGAAAGTGCAACAGTTATAGGGATATTTGATATAGTTTTTGACGAAACTTCCGAGCTACTCGTTGAAAATTTAATCCATAAAAAGAAAGAAATTATTATAGAGAAAACTAAAACGAATTTATTGTTATAGAATAGTTTCCTAAGATTTACCCTTTTTAGATTCATTTTTAATTATCCTCCTTATAGAATTAACAATCTGTTTCTTTACGTTACTTTCTTCTATATCAGAGAAAAATAAATCATCCAGTTTATTTTTTAAATGCTCCTTTGTATAATTTCTAGTTAAAACTCCATTCAAAGCAAGTGAGATATTGCCGGTTTCCTCTGAAACGACAACCGCTACAGCATCGGAAATTTCCGTTATGCCAAGAGCTGCTCTGTGTCTGGTGCCAAGTTCTGTACTTATAGATTGATTTTTCGTAAGAGGCAATATACACCCTGCTGCAAAAGCCTTATCTCCACTAATAACCAACGCTCCGTCATGAAGCGGAGCTTTGTTGAAAAATATATTTCCAATTAAAGGAATAGAAGGGGTCGCATTTATAACAGTTCCTGTATCTACTATATCGCCTAGCTTGGTCTCCCTTTCAAAAATCAAAAGTGCACCGGTTTTACTTTTTTGCAAAACACTCACAGCATCCACCACTGCGTTTATGCAATCTTTTTTTTCTTGTATCCCAATAGAATCGTATTTGTAATATGCCCGTGGATTTAATTTTTTACCCAGTTTGTTTCGGCCTATTTGTTCAAGTATGCTCCTTAGTTCGGGTTGAAAAACTATTAACACTGTAATAACTGCAAATTCAAAAAATTTGTTTAATAAATTGCTCAGCATAACGAAATGGAGCTGAGATGATAAAAAGTAAGCTATTATTAAAATTAAGATGCCCTTAACTAGTTGACTGGCTCTGGTTTCCCTTATGATCCGAATGAAATGATATATTACAAAAGACGTTATAGCTATGTCGAGGAAGTCTGTAAAACTGAAAGTTTTCATCAAGCTTATGAAAGAGTTAAAATTGTTGATTAAAAAGTCCATAAATTTTCTCACTCCGTAGAAAAATGTATTTTCATTTGATTTTTTTTATCTTTTTTCTTTATCACGTATATAGCAATTATAGCACAAATTGCTGAAATAGCAAAAAATACAATAAAATTAAAATTTCCCTTTACCAGGACCAAGTTATCATCATCTAAGCTTGCGCCCGTTTGAATTTTTTCATTTAGGTCTACAATTTCAGAACCATTTTCTGAAGAGTCTTTACTTGAAGATAAAGTGCTACTTGACTTTCCAGCCTTCAGGGTTTCCTCTTTGCTCAACCGCTTCACAGTGACTATGTATATTTTTCTAGCTTTTCCATCTGAACCAGTAACAGTAACTTTTATATCTGTACTTTTGCCCACAGCGTTTAAGGTTGTTCTGCTAACTTTTACCTTTGCATCTTCATCTTTAGCTGTTGCGGTCAACTCTAACTTGCTTTTGTTGTATGGAACTTGTACTTCATAGTGAGTAATGTTGGGATCAAACGCTGGAGAAAGGCTATAGTCTTCTGCCAAAAGCGAAGATAGGTTACAGTCAGGTTGGGGGCTTTGCGATATCGTCAAGTTTGTGCTTTCAAATGCGGCAACTGGTATTTTCTCTGCTTCATAGTTTCCAAGTCCCTCTATATTTCCTGAAACTTCTGTACTTCCAACAGCCGCGTCAGACAGTACCTTAAAGTTGACTTCTAAAAAGCAAACCGAGTCATTCGAGTCGATGTTTATCCCTTTTTCGTCTGTTAAAAAAATAACTTGAAGTTCATTGCCGTTAAAATAGGTCTTAAAATTTTCTTTACTATATTTTGAATAAATACTGGTATACTTAAGTTTTGCTGTATCGAACTTTAACTTTAGCAGAAAAGTAGAAATATTTATGCTGCTGTCCGGTTCAATAAATAAGCTCAAAGCGAACTCCTCAGCAGGCGAAACACTGTTGCTACTTGGCAATAAATAAAAATTTGCAGAGGAAGCCGATACCACACAAGGCACATAATTAAACAAAAAAATCAGCGTTAAGACCAATTTCAAAAGTCTTGACATAATATCAAATCCTTCGACTTAAACTTTTGTCAATATTATATCATAGAAAAATAAATAAGCAAATTTTATTATTGCTTATCACGAATAGAACATTATTTTTATAATCAGGCAAGAAAGTATGTAGCTGGATAAATCTGCAATAACTGCCGAACGTAAGGTATGTCTTGTTTTTTTTATGTTTATTGCTCCAAAATACACTGCGATGGCGTAAAAGGTGGTTTCTGTGGATCCCATAAGTACAGAAGCTATTCTTCCAACTTGACTATCTGGTCCACAACTTGAGAAAATTGAGTCTAACAAAGCCAAAGACCCACTTCCCGAAATCGGCCTTAAAAGCATTAAAGGAACGACTTGACTGGGGACACCTATTTTAGATACGAGAGGGTTTATGAAGGACGAAAAAATGTCCAAAGCTCCGGAGGCCTTTAGCATCGCGATAGAAGTGATTAGAGCGATTAAAGATGGTGCTATTGAGAAAGTCGACATTAGCCCTTCTTTAGCGCCAGACAGGAAAGTATCGAAAACTTGTATTTTTTTTAAAAGTCCAAAAGCTACTATTATGAGGATAAAGCATGGCACTATGTAAAAACTAAATCTGTTCAATTATATCTCCCACTTTTGTTTTATTAAAAAGCAAACTTCATTTATTTTTTGAAAACAGTTTTGAAAAGCAAACTCCTACTATTAAAGACAGTGCAGAAACGATCCAAATAGCGGGCATAACTTCAAATGGAGACGCTGAGCCATGTTTTTGCCGTAATATGGTTAACATAGTCGGGACGAGCTGTATAGATGCTGTATTCATCACCATGAAAGTTACCATGCTGTCGCTTGCAATGTTTTTGTTCAAATTAGTTTTGTTCATTTCTTTCATAGCGGCTATGCCAAAAGGTGTAGCCGCATTGCCGAGTCCCAAAAGGTTTGCTGTAATGTTCATACATATAGTTTTAACAACGGGTGAGTTGTTATCATATTCCGGAAATATTTTTTTTAATATGGGTGCAAAACATTTCGATAAAATAACTGTAATTCCACTTTTATCTGCTATTTTTAGAAGTCCTGTCCATAGTGCCATCATGCCTGAAATTGAAATAAGCAAATCAATTGCATTTTTAGTGCCTGAAAAAATAGCGTCCGAAACACATTCAATCCTTCCTGTAACAACAGAACAAACAACGCTTATAATTATAATAGCGGCCCATATGTAATTTAACATATTATCTCCCCTTCGTACGTCTAAAGCTAAATATATTGGGGTAGCAAAACAAATATTATTTGTTTTGAGTTTTCAACTTATAAAAACCGTTGACAAATTAATCTATAAATAGTATTATTATGTTATGTTAATGTTTTAAATCTCATAATAAAAAATAAAAATACTAAATTTTTAACTTTGAAAGGAAGAAAATGTAAAAATGAAAGCTACAGGAGTTGTTCGTCCAATCGATAATTTAGGAAGAATAGTTTTACCAATAGAATTAAGACGAATTATGAATCTTAATGAAAAAGATCTTCTTGAAATATTTGTTGATGATGACAGGATTATTTTGGAGAAATATCAAAGGTCTTGCGTTTTTTGTGGTAATTCAGACGATATCGTCGAATTTAAAGATAAGACTATCTGCAAAAATTGTATTGCAGAATTAGAAAAATAAATTCATATGTTTAAAAGGTCTACATTGTGAATGTACGAGTACACACCTATTGAAAAATAAGGAAAAACGAAAAACGTCGGTAATATTAAAGGCTGCAATAAAAAAAGCATCGAAGCGAATGTCGCAAACACATTAAATGATTTTGAACTGGTTAGTTTGTTTAGAGTTTTTATGTTTTCCTTTTTTTGTATGTTTAAGTTGTTATTAACTTTACGCTGAGCTTGTATATACGGCAGGACAAAGTTTTTAGGTCCAAACTTTATAAAAAAGTAAATCCCTACTAAAAGTATTAAAATAGAAATAATTACAGTGAGTGAAAGAAAAGTCTTTTCTTTTTCACTCGCTGTTTGCATTCTTATGCAGGAATATATGAAAAGCATAATCTCAGGCGTTAAGAACAGTGCTGTCGGAATTAAAACTCTGAAATACATAAGGAATTTAAAATATATTGCTCTAAAAAAAGCTTAAAGTTTTTATAATAACGAAAAATAGATGTAGCTTTTACGTCTTTATCGCTCGTAAGGTCACTAAAAAACGAAAGTATACCGTACTCAAGCGGGATGAGCAATATGAAGTTTAAAATGAGTAAGATTACCGAACAGATGAAAAATGTTGTTCTGTTTGTGTCTTTTATCGGTCTTAAAAACTTATAAAAAGCATTGTTGAAGGTACTGATGTGTGATTCGTCTTTTAATGCGGAGAAAGAAACAAACAAAAAAAGAAATGATTTCAAAAAACTTTGAAGTATTTTTAAAATCATAATAAACATTATTGGTCTCCAGTATTTAAATATTTTTTTGTTGTTCTTTTTTTTACTTCTTTAATGTTTAACTTTCCGCTTAACTTTGAAAATTCTATTGTTTCCATATTTTTATTCCTTATTTTTGTTTAAAAATTATTTGCTCCTTGCCTATAGAAATCAAAAAGCAAATGCACAGCAGTACTAAAACTAAACTCTGTCCGCCGAAGACTAAACTGGTGTTTTCAAAATGATAACTCTTCGAGTTAAAAGTCTGCACAGTGTACTTCATATTACATAAGATAAGCTGAGTTATGCCTGAGGACAAAACGCCATGTGCTAACCTAAACAAAACAAATTTAACTTTGCTGAAACTTATTTCTTTGAACATAGAGAAAATTTGCATCTGTACGCATATCCCGCCCCACGATATAAAAAAAGATAACACCGGTAAAGGCACGTGATATTTTATACCAGTAAGACTCCCTGAGGTTATTTCCAGGAGCATTGGTACGACCGACTGAGCTATGTTGCTACTTATACCGACATTTCTTAATATTTCCAGAAAATATGTATTTATTCGGCTGTTTTGAAATATTTCTAAAAACGAAGAAAACAGTATAACAAGAGTACAAATTTGAAACATATTTTGTGTTGCCTTAGCGCTTGAAATAATGAGCGCATTTGAAAAATTTTCGGAGCTACTTTCTTTGCTAGCGTTGTAAGTTTCCTTAGTTGAAGCAATGCCGCTGATTAAGCCTAAAATGAAAACAGGAATAATGTGGGACACAAAAAGAATAAGACCTATTTTCTTATCTTTAAGCAAAGTTTCCCCCAGCACGCTTATGATAAAAGCGGGACCTCCCGCCACTGTGAAATACAACATACGCTCAGCCTGCTTTTCAGAAATGAGACCTTTTTTCCAAAGAGCTACCACGCTATTTGCACCGGTGGGGTACCCGCCAATCAAACTAACTAAAATAGTGGAACCTGCACATCCTGGCAAATTAAAGAAAAGCTTAGTAAACGGGTTAAGTAAGTATCCCATTTTTTCTGATAACCCTGAATTTACAACTAAAAGAGAAATAATTATAAATGGTAAAAGAGTCGGAATAAGCGTATTTAAGCAGTAATTTAAACCAATTTTAGCTCCTGTGGAAGCGTATTTAGAGAAAATAAAAAAGTTTGAAATAACAAATAAGATAATCACATTTTTCATAATATCTTTTTTGCTACTTTTTAAACTTACAACCATTCTTGGCTCACCTCAACTAATGTATATGCTATGCTGTTATTTTTATTGATATATAAGCATATTTATTTGGAAAGAGGTGAAACAATGAGTGCTTGGTGGAAAAAGGAAAATAGTAAACTTAATAAAATAATAAATCCGGATAAAATGCCGTTTGGTACCATGCCAAATTCTTCGCATTTTGAAATTAACTCAAACCGTGAAGTTATTGTAGAAGGCAGTAAGGGAATACTCCAGTACGATGAAAATATTATAAGGGTAAATATGGGAAATATGATAGTTTCGTTCAGCGGGCGTAAGCTATCGCTAAAGTGTCTAAGCACGGACTCTTTGATCGTTGTAGGGTTTATTACATCTATAGAGTTTATAACTTAAAGGGGGAATCATTAGTGCTACTTATTATTAGGTTCCTCTTTGGATATGTTGTTTTTACGGCCAAAGGTTCATTTCCGGAAAGGTTCATGAACTTAACAGCAAGATACGGAATTAGCTTGTGGGATATTAAAAAGGACGATGAAACCTTTTCCGCGAGCTGTATGGCTTCGGAATATAAAACCTTGAGGAAAATAGTAAAAAAATCTTTCATGAAAATAAAAATTAAGGAGAAAAAAGGATTACCTTTTATTTTAAGGAAATATAGAAAAAGAAAAGGTATTTTAGTTGGCATGCTATCTTTCTTTATGATAATATATGTACTTTCGCTACATATTTTTACCGTAAACGTCAACGGAAACATCGACATAAGTGAAGATGAGATCAAACAAACTCTGTCTGAACTCGGTGTAGTTCCGGGTATTTTAAGCAAAAACGTAGACTCCTCATTGATAGAAAACTCTATAATGTCAAAGTTTAATAATATCTCTTGGACATCTGCAAATGTAATTGGAAGCCATTTGGATATTGAGATAAGCGAAAAGGTATCTCCTCCAGATATAGTTGACGAAAAACCGTGCAATATTGTAGCAGCTTGTGATGGTTTTGTGACCAGAGTAGAAATTTACAGCGGTAAAAGAGAAGTTAACGTAGGAGACGCTGTTGTGAAAGGACAACTGTTAGTTAACGGCATTGTTGAGGACGAATTTGGAAATAATTCATTACCCGGTGCAAATGCAAAAATATTTGCTCGAACGAAAAGAGTTATCACAGAAGAAGTTCCGATACAAGATTTTGAAAATGTAAGAACCGGCAAAGTAAAAAAAATAAGGAAATTGAAAATTTTAGCTATAGAGTTTCCCCTTTCCATTGGTAAATGCAGTAAGGAAAACTACGAACAAGAAGTTAGCACCAATACGCTTAAGATTTTTGGAAAAGAGTTGCCAATTTCCATTTATAATGAAAACTGGTATCAATATAAAAACGAAAAGGTTAAGAAAAACAAATCACAGGTTATAGATTTAGCGGGGAAAAAAGTAGTGGAACAAGAAAATAAATTTGATAATGTAAGAATTATAAGCAAAGAAAAAAATGGCAAATGGGTCGACAATAAATATTTACTCAAAGTTACATACGATTGTGAAGAAGATATCGCTCAAAAAGATTTAATTAAAACTGAGTAATTAATCGGCAAAAACTTGTCAAAATTAACAACTGTCTATACGGATTATATCACTATTCATTGTAACATCTTACAAAAGTGAAAAAATTGTTATTTTTTTAATGACTTTTATATTTTACCATGATATAATAATATATAAATATTTCTGTAATTTGTAGTTTATATATGAATAACTGCTTATACTACATTGATCGTCGCAAGATAAAATATCAATCGAAAGAGGTTTTGGACTGTGGAAAAGATTAAAGTTATTATTAACAACAATCAAAAAGAAGTGAAGATTCCAACGGGGCTACGTATGATCGTTAGAAGAGCTTGCATTGCAGTTTTAAGGCTCGAAAATTTCAATAAGTCTACTCAAGTTAGTGTTTCCTTTGTAAACAACGATGAGATCCGTAAGCTTAACGCTAAGTATCGAGGAAAAGACGTAGAAACAGATGTTTTGTCCTTCCAGGCAAGTGAAAATGGTAATTACGATATTGATCCAGAAACAGGCTTCATCATGCTTGGAGACATTGTTATTTCTATGGAAAAGGCTATAGATCAAGCTGAAAAACACGGAAACACCATGCCTCAAGAAGTTGGATTCCTAACTGCTCATTCAATGTTGCATTTGCTTGGTTACGACCACGAAAATGGTGGTCTGGAGATGGCTAAGATGAGAGAAAAAGAACAAGTTATTATGTCTCAGCTTGGTTTTCACGTTTTCTCAGGTTACGAATTGTAATTTATACATATTAAAGTACATACAGGCTTCGAGGCTGTATGTATTAATTTTTTACACATAAATTTTAAAGAAATTTAAAGGAAAACGTTATGATGCATAAGGAATCATTAAAATCAGGTTTTGTCGCTATTGTTGGCAAACCAAACGTTGGGAAATCTTCCATTTTAAATGCCTTGATTGGGCAAAAAGTTTCAATAGTCTCACCAAAACCTCAAACTACCAGGTCGAGAATTATGGGAATACTTACAAAAGGCAAAACGCAGATTGTTTTTTTGGACACACCCGGTATCCACAAAGCTAAAAACCAGCTCGATAAGTACATGGGTAAGACTATTAATCAGTCAGTAAATTCTGTTGACGCAATTTTATTTGTAGCGGACGTAACCAAGCCTAGCATGGAAAAAAGTGTTTTAAATAACTTGACTTGTAAAAACATTCCAATAATATTAGCTTTAAATAAGATAGACCTTATAAAAGAAAAATCTCGGTTGTTTGAGATCATAAGCGACTTTTCCAAGCAAGCTGGCTTCAAGGCCATAGTTCCTATATCTGCGCTAAAAAGAGACGGACTGGATGCTCTTTTTTCGGAACTTGAAAAATGTGTTTCATTTGAAATGCATACATTTGACGAAGACGAAATAACAGACCAACCAGTAAGAGTGATGGTCTCTGAAATTGTACGTGAAAAAATATTAAAAAATTTAGATAAAGAAATCCCACACGGGGTGGCTGTTTGCGTTGAAAAAATGAAATCTAGAGCAGATCTAGGCAACATGGTAGATATCGACATTGTCATATATTGTGAGAAAATGAGCCACAAGGGAATAATCATAGGCAAAGGCGGCTATATGCTAAAAAAAATCGGCACAAACGCAAGGTACGATATGGAAAAACTATTGGATGCCAAAGTAAATTTAAAGCTCTGGGTAAAAGTAAAAGAAGATTGGCGAAACAGTTTGTATTCACTAAAAGACTTTGGGTATGACCAAAAGAATTTTGACTAACTATAAGCCTTTACATCTCGTTAAATAAAATTTGCATCTTTTGCTATATTTTAACCAAGCTTAAATATAGCTTCTTTATAGCTTCTAAAAAATTAATTTTCTCTACAGAAGCAGTGGCAACTACATCGTATTCTGCTACAGTTTCATCAGCATTTTTATAAATTAATTTACCTAAAAGCTTACCTTGCTCGAATGGTGCCTCTGCTTCATTCACTATTTGCAACTCACTTGTGATATTTCTCTCTTGCCCTTTTTTTACTAAAATATTTTTATCTATAGTTACACCAACAGGAACTTCTGATAGGGTTCCATTTTTAACTTTGATTGACTTTACCATATTTTCTGGTACTTTAGGTGTCATCACTTCGTAATTTGCAAAACCAAAATCTAAAAGTTTAGCACTAGAAGCAAATCGTTCTTTACCTGTTTTGTCACCCAAAACCACAGCCACAAGTTCTAAATTATTCCTTTTAGCCGTAGCTACTATGCAACAGCCGGCCTCACTTGTAGTTCCAGTTTTTAGACCCGTAATACCGCTGTAACTCTTTAGAAGCTTATTCGTATTCACAAGCTGCGTTTTTCCATTCCTCAAGTAATCTATCCAAATAGATGTATAGTTGAAAATACTTTTGTGTTTCATAAGTTCCCTTGCCATTAGTGAAATGTCGTATGCTGTGGTAACGTGCCCGTCTTCGTCCAGTCCATTACAGTTTTTAAATGTAGTATTGTTCATACCTAATTCTTTTGCTTTTTGGTTCATCTCCGAAACAAACGCTTCCTCTGTGCCAGATATTTGTTCCGCAAGCGCCACTGCCGCATCGTTTGCAGAAGCCACCACAACCGCTTTTATCATATCGTCCGCGCTCATAGCTTCACCCGGCTCCAGCCATATATCAGACCCACCCATAGATGAAGCATGTTCACTTGCGATTATTTTATCAGACAATGAAAGTTTTCCTCTTTCTATTGCTTCCATAACCAAAATCAAAGTCATTATTTTCGTAATGGATGCGCAGCTCCTCACTTCATCGGAAGATTTATCATATAGGATTTTACCGCTTTGAGCCTCTACCAAAACGGCAGATGGGGCCGAAATATCTAACTCGACATTTTCCTGCGCAAAACAAAAATTTGCTTTAGAAAACATGAAAATACTTACAAACAATATATACAAGAACTTTTTGAAATTCATATGCCCTCTCCTCATTTTCAATATATATAAAAATATGTCCTTGGACTTATAAGTATTCACTTAACATTTAAAATAAAAGAGTATAACGCTTTAATCCTACAAATAATATAATAAGTTTATTTTGAATTGAGGAGATTTTATGGCAAAGAGAATAGGCAGATATACTATAAAAATGGAAAATTACCCTGCTATTATCGGATATGCAGCTGTGTGCGGAAAAAAAGAAGCAGAAGGCCCACTGGGTCATTATTTCGATTATACATTTGATGACTCGATGTTGGGAGAGACAAGTTGGGAAAAGGCTGAAAGTCGATTGCAAACCGAAAGTGTAATAAGAGCTTTAAATAAATCTGGGGTATCTAAAGAAGATGTAGATTTTATTTTTGCCGGTGATTTATTAAACCAGTACATTTCTTCAACCTTTGGACTGAGAAGTCTTAGCATACCGTTTCTTGGACAATTTGGTGCTTGCTCTACAATGGCTCAAACTTTGGCGCTTTCTTCTATAATGGTAGAAACTGGTGTTGCTAAACACTGCATAGCTGTAACGTCGTCCCATTTTTGTGCAGCAGAAAGGCAGTTTCGTTTTCCACTAGAGTACGGTGGTCAAAGGACTCCAACAGCACAATGGACAGTTACTGGTTCTGGTGCAGCAGTTTTGGGCAAAGATGGTAAAAGTCCTTTCATTTCTGCCGTTACTGTGGGGAAAATAGTAGATTTAGGGGTAAAGGATGCTAACAATATGGGAGCTGCAATGGCTCCGGCTGCCGCTGCAACCATTTCAGATTTTTTTAACGATACTAAAACAGAACCATCAGATTACGATTTGATTTTAACAGGCGATCTTGGAGAAGTGGGCAGCAAACTTTTAAACGAGTTGCTAATCAAGGAAAATATAGATATATCTAGTAAACACTCCGATTGTGGAATTTTAATATTCGACAAAAAATCTCAAGACGTGCATGCCGGAGGCTCAGGGTGTGGCTGCTCAGCTTCGGTCTTATGTTCAGCTATACTTAATAAATTAAGTTCCAAGAAAATTAACAACATTCTTTTCATAGCTACAGGTGCTTTGATGTCACCCACATCGTCTCAGCAAGGAGAAAGCATTCCGTCCATTGCACACTTAGTAAATATAAAATCAAGTATTAAGTAATTTTTCTATTTAAGCTATTAAATAAAAAGACTATATCCTCTATAAAACAGAGCAATGTAGTCTTTTTCCCCATTTATTCATATAAAAAATATAAATCCACCAAGCTATTCTTGCAAAGAAACATTATTTTTTCATTTCTTGTAAGCTTCTTTGCACTTTCCGTCTGTACCCAAGTTTCCACATTTTTAGCCGCTTTTATAACTATTTTTCTTAAAATTCTTTTAGCTTCTTCTGAAAGTTTCGTAGTATACACTGGGAATCTTCTTTTATCTATATCTCCTGTGTATTCCTCTATTCCCATGCCTATTAAAAACCAGTCCGTATAAAAAGTGCCTGTAGCACAAAAAATGCCCGCAAAGTCCGCTACTAACTCATCATGAAGATTATTTTGAGAAGAACCTAAAAATCTTTTAGTAAAATAATGTGTACATTCGTGTTCTCGTCTGATGGTGACAGAAAATTTACGCCACTGCTCATCCGAAAGTCCTAGCCTTTCTGCCGGCACGTTGCTATACGGTTTGTTTGATAAAATAATAAATCTGTTATTAGCACCAAAAGCAAAGCTAGCTCCCGTTTTCTTAACGTTAGGATTGTATTTGCCTTTATTTATTATTTTAGTAACAAGCTCGTAAAAATCGTTTTCATCTTTCGCATATACAACCGGTATGTTTCCCGCTACAGAATTATATATTTCAATAGAAACCTGTTGCGGTGAATTAAGTTTTATATCATCTTCTCCATGCGGTACCTTCTCGTTTAAAGCCTTTTCTATTCCATTAGTTTTAGCGTAGTCTATTACCCTTTTCCAGGCTCCTATAAACGGTTCGTCTTCTATCGTTTCCGGAATTTTATTATCTGTATTGAACTTATTTTCTAGGTACACCTCTAGCTCTCTTTTTACATTTTCATCTACATTTAAATCACGCACTATATCGTTCAAATTTTTCATTTTTCTAATGCCGCCTTTCTATATTTATCAGGTATTATTCCCCATTCTTTCACTATTTTCCCGTCCTTTACCTCTATCCCACCTACAAGTGATTCTTCACCTTTTTCCGCCTTTGAAACACTATAAAAATTATATATTTTAGTTTTCCCTCCGCCAGAAACTTTTTCTAAATTTTCATTATCTATTTCAAAATAGCTTTCATTTTTCACCTTTTATCTCACCTTTTCCTCATTATTATTTAAATATCACTGTGTTGTTTTTCGCATCCGGTAATATTATTCTTTGCTTCTTGTTATATGTGTCACCCTTACCCCCTGCCACACAATCCAAAATATCATCTGATATCTCGCTGTCTTCCAGCTCTTCTAAAGTAAAATCGTATCCCTCTTCTTTTGCAATTTCATAAACATCTTCAAGTGACTTAACAGAACTAAGCTTCAGTTCTAGTCCTTCTCCACTTAATAGCGCTTCCTTAAATTCTTCTAAACCTCTTTGCATATACCACAGCTTCCTTTCCTTTAAAAATTTTCAATCACTACAATTTTATGTTTGTCCACCTTTAATAGCTGTATTGTCTTCTCCAGGCACATATATTGTACTGTCATTAGACAATACTATATTTACATAATCCGTTCTCGTAACCCCTTTACCTCCTGCTACAGCCTCCAGCATGTCTTCGTTTAGCTCTTCATCTTTTAGAATTTCCTCCTCATTTATTTCAAAACCCAAACGTTTTGCCAATTTTACAGCATCTTGTTCATTTTTTATATTTTTAAATCTTTCTCTAAACCCTTTATCATTTTTTAATTTTTCCTTAAACTCCTTTACTCCATTCATTAAGTTTTGCCCTCCATTTTTTTGTGAGCTTCCAGAACTTTACCTGTCTTCTCATCTATAGCTATATTGTAATCTTTTACACTGTCATCTATCATGAACTGTGTTGTATTTATAGTGTCACCTTTACCTCCCGCCACTGCCTCTAGCATATCTTCATTTAACTCTTCGTCTTTTAATATGTCTTCTTCACTTACTTTAAGCCCTAATTCTTTCGCCAGTTCTACAGCTTCCTTTTCACTTTTTACATTTTTAAATTTCTCTTTAAAACTTCTATCGTTTTTTAATTTTTCCTTTAATTTTCCTATTCCATTCAACGTTTTTTCCTCCTCAAATCAATGCTCACCCCTGTTTCAACAAAAGTGTCATCACCTACTGCTATCGCACTTGTACTAACTTTAGTAACGCGTGGTCCCTTTCCACCAGCTACAGATTCCATTACCGATTCCGGAAGTTCCTTGCCGCACGTCAAATCTTTTATACTTATGTTAAAACCTCTTTCCCTGGCTATGCTCACAGCCTCATCTAAATTTATGGCCTTATAAAGCTCAGCCTTTAACTCTTCATTCATTTTTAGCTCCGCTTCTAATCTTTCTATGTCCCTCAAATAAATCCCTCCTATTTTTTATTCTATATATATATTAAAAGTTTGATTGTGCTTGTCCTTCTTTCTACTTCCTCCAGCTATTGCTTCTAGCATATCGTCAGTCAGCTCTTGATCACAACTTATTTCGTCCATAGTCACTTCGTAGCCTTCTTTTATAGCTAAATCTAACATTTCATCTATGTCTTTTAAACCACAAAAACGTTTTTTAAATTCTACATCTTCATTTAACTTTGCTTTTAACTCTTTTATACCCTTCAAGTTCTCACTCTCCTCGTATTTTCTCTCTGTTTATCACCGCGCTTCCTTCTCCAATTGCCATATCAGATACATTTACCATAGTAGCCTCGCCTTTACCCCCTGCCACTATTTCCAGCAAATCATCTCTTAATTCATCGTCATTTTCTAAGTCATCAGACGTAATATCATAGCCTAAGTCATTAGCTAGCTTAAGTGCTTGTTCTTCACTATTTATACCTGAAAACTTTTTTCTTAATTCCTTATCATAACTCAATTTTTCTTTTAGATCTTTGAAACTTTTCAATCTTTACTCACCCACTTGAAACTTTACATATTTATTGTCGAATTATTCTGTGCTATAGCATTTTCTCCAGTAGCTGTAGCACTAGTGTTTACTTTCTTTATTATTATGTCAACATCAAAGTTAAGTTTACCTCCGGATGCTTCTTCAAGGTCTAACTTTGATATTTCATACCCATCCTTTTTGGCAAGTTTTATCACTTTTTTTACATCTTTCAAACCTTTATATTTTTGAGCAAATTCTTCATTTTTTTGTATCTCTTTTATCCAGTTAACTATATCCTTCAACTTTAATCATCCTCTTTGAAAATATAGCTGCAAGGTCACATTATTTCAAATATAAACTTGCAGCTCATCTAAACATATTACCTATTTTCCGATATTTATATTGCCCTCGTTGTAAGCTATAGCCTCTTGGCCTGTAGCCGTTGCGGTCTGGTTTGCTTTTATAACATTAAGTTCTTGTTTTTTTGTTTTAACATCTGTAAATATTCCTGCTTTTAAGTCAGCCCTAGCTTTAGCATTAAGAAGACCACCAGAAACAGAGTCTAAATCTAAATCTAATAACTCTTTTTCAGAAAACTCATAGCCATTTTGCTTAGCTACATTTAAAATATCCTGTACCGTATTCACCCCTTCAAACTTCTTCGCAAATTTTTCATTATGCTTTAATTCCTTCGCCCACGTAATTATTCCGTTTTTATTCATTTTTCTACCTCCTAGTCAATAACCTATTTACTATTTAAAATATTTATATTAGGGTTAGATTGTGCTGTCGCATGTTTAGCAGTAGCTGTTGCAGAATTGCTAACTTTGTTTATATTTATATCTGTGTTAATATTCGGATTAATATTCGGATTAACAGTTATGTTACCAGCAGAGGGACAGCCACTAGAGGCTGCACTACTAATAACATTGCCCAAATCTCCTATTGCCCCTGCTCCTCCAGTTACAGAGTTTAAATCACAATTTTTAAGTTCTTCTGCAGTAAAATAGTACCCATTTTTCTTTGCTAAGTTCAATATATCCTGCACAGTCTGGACACACTCGAATTTTCTAGCAAATTTTTCATTATGTTTTAACTCTTTTGCCCACGCGTTTATACCCTTCATCCCATTACTCCCTCCTTTTTCAATTTCATTCAAATAAATTTATTCTTCTAAATAAAAATTTACACTAATTTCGCATATTAAAGTTTTATAGTACCTATATCTTCCCAACCATTTTTCGCATTGTTATAAGCACACAGCCTACCCGTTTCCTTATTAAAGGCAATATTATTATCTTCCGTGTATCTCCAGCCATCATCGTTTACTACATCTTTAACCGTCTTAAATAATGAACCTATGTCAAAGCCTCCCGAAACTGAATCCATTTGCGCATCCATGTAATCGTCTTCTGTAAACTCATAACCATTTCCTTTTGCTAATTTCACTATATCTTCTGCCTCTTCAACACCTTTAAATTTCTTTGCTAGTTCCTCATTTGTCTTTAGATCCTTTAAAAATTCTTGTATACCTTTCATTTTGACCACCCTTTCAAATTTAAATTTTCTTTGTAATTTTAAAATTATGCTTAACTTGTACTACAGCCCCCTTTCTCATCTTATAAAAACGTAAGCTGCCCTTCCCACCCCTTCATAAAAATCCAACCCTCAGCTTACAAATTTATGCATTACTTTGCTTGGAACCTTTTTGGGTCTTCGCAAGCCCCTATTACTTTCCATGGAGCTATCATTACTCCACCCGCTACATTGCTTAGCTTATCATCAGAAAGTTCTCCACTTTCAATAATGTTTCTTGCAAGTCCTGTCATTTCTTTTGAAAATTTATCTTTAGTCATATCTTCATCAAGAAAAGGCTTGGCTACCTCATATGCACCATCAATAGAGTTTTGCATTAAAAAGAAAGATCTCAAATCTTCATCTTCCGTTAAGCAATCTAAAAATTTTTCCATATAAGCATCTCCCATCACATGTAATCATTTAAGTTGTTTAAGAAACCAACAATGCTAACAAATTCGTCTTTTACTCCCCCAGAAATGTTTTCTAGGTCAAACTCAGACATCTCTTTATAATGCTTATCATAAAGTTTCCCATGCACATAGCTTATTCCATCTTTAAACTCCTCAAAAGTTGTCTCGCTCAAATAAGGCTTAGCTAGTTCATAGCCTTCTCTTGCCGATTTAGTGCTTGCAAATATCTGACGAAATTCAGGTTCTGTGAAAAGTTTTTCAAAAAAACATCTTAGCTCTTTCCTCAACTCACTCACCCCCCTAAACCAGCTGACGTTTTGCCATCTCTGCAAAGCGCCCATTCAACGCCATCAGCTCATCGTAGGTTCCTTCTTCTACTATTTTCCCTTTATGCAAATAAACTATCCTATCACATTTTTTTATCGTCGACAGTCTGTGAGCTATGACTATCCTCGTTATATCCATTTTCTCTAATGTGTCTACAACTATAGATTGAGTGATATTGTCTAGCGCCGATGTAGCCTCGTCAAACATCAAAAGTTCCGGGTTCGATATAAGCGCCCTTGCTATCATTATTCTCTGCTTTTGACCACCTGAAATACCTCCACCATCTTCAGAAACCATGGTGTGCATACCCATAGGCATGCTCTTTATATCTTCTGCACAACCGGCTTTTTCCGCCGCTACCCATGCGTCATCCATCGTAGCGTTTGGGTTAGTGATAGTTATATTTGCAAAAATGCTGTCTGCAAACAGTTTACCATTTTGAAGAACTATACCGATCTTACGCCTTACACTATGAAGGTCTAACTTACTTAAACTTTGATTATCAAAATAAACTCCGCCCGATTGAGGTTTCTCAAACCCTAGCAACAGTCTAAACAACGTTGATTTTCCACAACCTGTTGACCCTACTATTCCTAAGTATTCACCTTTTTTAATAGATAAATTCAAGTCATCAATAATGAGCGGGCTGTCCTTATCATATCTAAACTTCAAATGGTTTATATCAATTTTTCCAGAAATAGAATCAACTTTAATTCTATTAGCATTCGATTCCGGAACTTCCTTTAAAATAGGCTCTAGCAGCTCGATAGATGGCTTTAAGTAAGCTATTTCCGTTACTATTCCGGATATTTGCAATATAGATGCAGAGAACGCTCCGAATGCCGCATTAAATGCCATATAATCAGCCGGTGGTATGTTACTAGAATATACAATCCAATAAATAAGCATTGTGCCACCTAAGCTAATAGCCCCATTTATAGCGCCTGAAAGCTTTATAAACATGTTGGGTGAAAATTGTATCTTTGCTAGTTTAGAGTAAAGTTTTGCCCATATTGAAAATGCTCTAACCTCAGCACCTGCTACTTTAATTTTTGAAATTCCACTAAACAATTGGTAAACCGTACTATTTAACGCCGGTGATATTTTACTGGCCTCTTTGTTAAGCCTTGTATAAAAATATCCATTTAAAAGGTTAGATGCCAACATGCAAAGAATAATCAACGTTGTAGGCAAAAAGAAACTTGCCGACAAAGACGTTATTTGCCACAAATATACAAAAGAGAAAACAACCGTTAACATCGTAGGCATTAAATTTCCACTTATGGAACTACATATTTGGTTCAGTCTAAATGTCCTTACCGCAAGGTCTCCTGAACCGTAATTTTTGAAAAAACCAATAGGCAAATTCAAAAGCCTTATCCACAGTGCTCCTTGTGTGCTGAATTGTATTTTGTCGCCTATTCTCGCTATCCATAAGGACTGAAACAGGCTAAATATAGTCGAACCAAATGTAACTCCTAAAAGAAGCGCTCCCATAGGGAAAATATCTTTTATCGTCCCGGAAGGTATAATCTGGTTATAAATAATTTGCGTAATTTTTGGCATTACGAGTCCCATTAAGCTTACAACTATCGCTATTCCCGCTAAAAAAGATATATCAAAAATTGAAAATGACCTTAAGACATATTTGATTAAATCTCTAACATTCATCGATCTATCATTCGGGAATGGCTTATAAAAACATTTGCCAAAAGCTGAAATGTTTTGAGCTGTACTTTTATTTATGCTTATTACCTTTTCCGTAACCGGATCTGTATATGCGTACCCACCAAATTTTTTGGGAATAAGTGTAACTATTTTACCTTCTTTAGTTTGCGCTATTATTGGGCCTTCACCGTGAACCCACCAGCTTCTCTTTAATGCTACCTCACGGCGCGTAAGCCCTGTTATGCCAAGAGCTGTGTCTAAGTTTGAATCATCTTGCATATCATATTTGCTCAAGACAATTCTGTCCATGTTATAGTAATCGGTAACTCTGTCTAATGCTGCTGCAAGTTGGACATCTTTATTTTTATTTAAATTGTTCTTAAAGTCTTCTTCAAAACTGTTCCCAACAGCCGATTTCGTTATCTCATTGCACGCCTCTTTGAACATGTCTTTTTCAAGTAATTTCTTACTTTTAACCTTTTCTGAAAAATCCATTTATTTAGCCTCCTTTCTACTCGCTCTTAACTAAACGAGCATATTTTCCATCGAGTTCTATTAATTCTTTGTGTGTACCTCTTTCTACTATCTCTCCATGCTCCAACATAACTATCTCATCTGCATCTCTGATGGTAGACAGTCTATGTGCAACTATAAAGCAAGTTATTCCTCTTCTTCTTACTGCATCCATCACAGCTTTTTCTGTGGTCGGGTCCAGAGCAGACGTCGCTTCGTCCAGAATCATAATGCTTGGGTTTGCAACAAATGCTCTAGCGATTTCAAATCTCTGCCTCTGTCCTCCTGAAAAGTCCTTTCCGTTTTCAACTAAAACATGATTGTAGCCGTTTTCCCTCAACAGTATATCATCATGTATGCACGCGTCTTTGCAAGCTTTTATCAGCGTCTCTTCATCTATGGAAGTATCCCACATGGTGATATTGTTACGGATGGTATCCTGGAACAAAGTAACTTCTTGGTCCACCATAGAAAGCGAACCTCTATAAACTAGCCTATCTATTTCAGAGATTTTCTTTCCGTCAAATAAAATCTCGCCATGTTCCACAGGATAAAGTCCCGCTATTAGTTTTGAAATGGTAGATTTACCACTACCGCTTCCTCCCACCAGAGCTATCATTTGACCTTTTTCCGCTTTGATGTTTAAATCCTTCAAAACAGGAGCTGAAAGCGGACTGTACGAAAACGTCACATCTTTTATTTCAACTTTTCCATTTAATTTTTTAAAATCTTTTTTGTTAAAAGCAGGATCATTTGTTTCATTGAGATCTATTTTAACATCCGGCTGGTACCTCAATACGTCTTCTATTTTCTCTGTATCTCCGCTTAATGCCTGAATTTCTTGACCTATTCCAACTAGGTCTGAAACAGGAGATAAAAACTGACTTAAGAAACTTTGAAATGCCAATAGCGTACCTGCTGTAAATCGTCCCATTAAGATATTGTAAACACCTAAGAGCAGTATTACTATATCCGCAAAACCTTTTATCAAGGAAGGCAAGATAGAAACATATGCGTTTCTTTCTCTTATTTTTTGGACACCGTTTGAATATTTAGTTTGATAGCCTATCCATTTCTGGAAAAACCCTGCTTCACAGCCGCTAGATTTTATCGTTTCTATCATACTAATACCTGCAACCGTGCTGCCCTGAAGTTGTCCACCATCTCTAGATAATGCTTTATTATCGTTTTCATTTTGCCTAGATACAAGCTTTATGATAAGTATATTTATGAGCGCTGCTGCTAAGCCTATCAACGCCATAGCCCAGTCGTAATAGATTAGTACGGCAAAATAAACCCCTATCATTATTAAATTCAAAACAATCGGGGCTACCCTATCGCAAATTGCTCGCGCTACTGTGTCATTGCTATCTTGCCTGGAACTGATATCTCCAGTATATCTTTGCGAAAAAAATTCAACCGGCATTCTTAACACATGCCACATAAACAACATGCCAGAATTTACACTCATTTTCCCTTTTATCTTAAGCAAATAAATTGATCTCAAACCCGTTAAAGTGAACGTTATGATCAGTGTGAGTGTCATTGCCCCCAAAAGTGGCATCATTATGCTTCTATCTGCTCCATATAAGATTTTATCCGAGAAAACCTTTGAAAATACAGATTGTATTGAACCGGTAATCGACAACAAAAGACCTGCTAATAATACAAAGCAAAGCGGAATAATCGCACCGTTCAATCTCTTCAGTAAAAACTTCATTACAGTTTGTTTTTCTCCATCTGCAACAAAATCTTCGCCTGGAGTAAAAGTTAAAGCTATTCCTGTAAACGACTTTTTAAATTCTTCCATAGGAACTTTAGTCATACCTGCAGCCGGGTCGGCTATGATAGCTTTGTCATTCTTGAAGCCACATAATACCACAAAATGGTTAAAATTCCAGTGTATTATGGCAGGATATGATACGTTTTCTTGCAACTTTTCAACACTGTTATATGAAAAGCCCTTTGCAACCATGCCATTATGTCTCGCCGCAAGTAACATGTTTTTAGCGTTACAACCGTCCCTAGACACACTGCACTCGTAACGTAATCTCTCAAGCGGTATATACTTTTTGTAATACGCAAATATCATAGCAAGTGAAGCTGCACCGCATTCTAGAGCTTCCATTTGGAGAATTATTGGCACTTTATAAACCTTATTATTCATTTTTTCCGTCCTTTCTCCTTTATTTATAAACTTTTCTTTTTAATTCGATTTAAATAAAATTAAATTAATAAGTCTATCGGGTGCTTAGCTTCTGTAACGAATTTTACATTGCATACAGTTCCGACATCTACTGCCAAATTTGCACCTTTACTATTTGACCACTCAAAACCACTCTTCGTGTTCGTATCAACATTTATCCTGATTCTAACTTCTACACAATCCCCTGTTAAGTCTAGTGCTGTAATATATTTTTTAGTCCCCATAGCACTAACTATACTTTCCTCTGTTATCGTACTAGTTCCTATCCTACTAACTGTGCCTATCATATACCCATATTCTTCTCTTTTTACATTCAGCGGAGTAACTTGAGCGGCCATTCCAACTTTAAAGTTCATAGCAGCAGAATACGGCACATAAGCTAAAATTTCTTTAGTATTTGACGCGCTCTGGTCTGATACGTTTATAGCTACCTGATCTCCTTCTTGCACATTAGCCCTCAAAGAAGTTATCCCATTGATGGTACCAGGTTTGTCCGCTACTACAAAAGAACTAGTAATATACTGATATTTCAAAGCATCTAAGCTTGCGCTGTTTGCTGCTCCAGTTGCTTGTAATGTAGCAATTTGTTGTAACAATTCTGTATTTGGTATAATGGCTAAAACGTCACCCTTTTCCACGATGCTATTTTCTTTTACCAAAACGTCCGTTACAACACCGTTAGAAACCGAATTAGAGATTATAACACTGTCAGCCGGAAACACAACTCCCTTAGCATCTGTTCCGGATGAAATATTTCCAGTAAAAGCCCATATTCCAACCAAAATGGCCATTACAACAATTGCAGAAATGATAACCCAAATATAAGGCCTTGTTATCCTTACATGCTGGTCTAACTGCTCCGGATTTGAAACCGTTTCCAAAGCTTCATCTCTGAAAAGCTTTTTTTCTGCCATAAATCTTCCTCCTTTAGTTTTTATTAAAAACCGTTATTTTACATTCTCATTTTCTTCACGCCATACCTTGCCGTTCTTTATTACCCAATATTTAGGCGTTTTGTCTAATTTACCACTTTGTTTGAACTTAATCTGAGTAACCCCATTATAGCCCTTTTCGTTCATCATAGCTTCAACAAACTCTTCGGCTGTGGTAACTTCTTTTAAACTGCTTGCAATCATTTTAATAAGATCAAAACCTTGTGCGCTTATACTCGTTATGTCTAAATAAGTAATTTTAGATTCATTTTCATCATAAAATTTCTGTAATTTTTCATTGGAATCTACAGGGTAAGAGCTAGGCATTATCATACCTTCTAAATATTTGCCATAATCATTCATATAAGATAAATCATTAAAATACGCATCGGCCAATATTTTCATGTTAGGGTCGCGTTCTTTTATCAGCTTAACCAGTTCTGCAGCCCAGTCCATATCGTCAAAACTCAAAACTACAGCTTGTACACCTAGAACTTTCCATCTATTCCAAACTTCATCAAATTCACTTTGTTTGTTTGGTCCAGAAACTAAATCTATAATCGTGCTAACGCCATTACCATTAACTGCGTCGTTAAAGCCTTCTTGGAAATTTAAAGAATACTCCGAGTTTGAATGAGCTACAGCTACCCATTTATAACCTTTCTTAATAACATATTCTCCCAAAGCATTTCCCGCATCCTCTGCCGATATTGTCATGTTAAACACGTATTCATATCCTGAATTCATTGTTTTATCATAACATCCGTCTATTATAAATAAAGGCTTTTTCGCGTCATTAAACAGCGTCGCTATCGTATCAACGATCTCAAAAGATTGGAAAGTAAATGCCATTTGGAATTTTTCATCAGTAGCTACTTGCTGTGCATTTGTAATACCATTGTCATAACTTCCACCATCGTCAAAAAGTTTGTATTTTATGGTTATTCCTTCTTGTTTCAATTCAGCAATAGCTAAATCTACACCCGCTAAAAAATCTTGTCTTTCCTCAAAGTCCGCATTTGAACCCAAAAGTGCTATGTTTAATTCTTTATTGCTCTTAAGAGGGTTCCAAGCATCAGATTGGCCACATCCTGTAAGCATCAGCGTACACAACAGAACAGATAACAAAACACTAATTATTCTTTTCATTTCGCACTCCATTTCTCCAACATTGTAATTTTTTACTTGAGGACTTTTCGTGATGGCTATTAAAATCCTCGTAATGACATACTAAAGTAATTATCCTTCCTCCTTTAAGTAATAATCTACTGTTTTTTAATATTATGCGCATATTTTTTATATATTGACACAAATCAATTATATAATACAGTTTTATAAAAGTCAATATAAAAAATTTTTTTAAAAATATTTTTTATAGTTTTTTAACAAAGTAAAATTATAGCGTATAAATTAGTGTAGTTTTCTACGCAAGTAAACTTACATTTTACTACAAATTATTTTTAAAATGTTCTATACAAAAAAATAAAATATGCTAAAATAGAAATAAAATAAAACTCCAAGGAGCTTTTTAATGAAAAAAATAGTTGCTATGCTTTTAATCTCCATTATGTGCTTTTCTTTTTCTGCGTGTCACAACAGCAAGCCTTCTATTCAAGCAATAAAGTATAACTTAGATGTCGAACCCAAAACCTTAGACCCGCAAGTTGCTAATGATTTTTCTTCTAATACTGTCATATTAAACATTTTTGAGGGATTGACTAGAATAGGTGAAAATAATGAAGTTTTGCCTGGAGTTGCTTCCTCCTGGACAAATAATGAAGATTTCACTTCTTTCACTTTTAATTTACAGCAAGGTTTAACCTGGGCAGATAAAAATAAAACTCCATTAACTGCAAACGATTTCGAGTTTGCAATTAAAAGAGTCTTAGACTCGAAAACAAATTCTCCTCTGGTTTATACACTGTATTGTATAAAAAACGCTAAAAGCATTCACTTAAACGAAAGATCAAAACTCCCACTCGGCGTAAGTGTCATTGACAAATACACCATAAAATTTGATCTTGAATCACCATATGAAAATTTCCCAAAACTCTTAGCTACACCGCCTACTATGCCTTGTAACAAAGATTTCTTCGAGTCTTGCGCCGGGCAATACGGTTTATCTCACACCAGCGTCATTTGCAATGGTCCATTTAAAATAAAAAATAAGTACGGTTGGGAACATTTTAAGACGTTAACACTTGTAAAAAACGATACCTATTCAGGCAGTAATGCCTCATGTGCAGAAGGCATAAATTTCACAATAAATAAAAGTATACAAAACGTTGCATCTGAAATAAAAAATGGTTCTTTAACAGCTGCAACCATTCCCATAGACGAAACAAATAAAGCAAAAGATAAAAACCTCAATTTACTCCCATTAAATGATGTTTTGTGGATCTTAACTTTTAACTGTGAAAACGAAGTCTTTTCAAATGTAAATATCAGAAAAGGTATTTTAACTTCATTAAACAGAGAGTTTGTTCTAAATAACTTGCCGCCAAACTGTCAAGTTGAAAACAATATTATATCAAACAAAATGCAAGTAAATGACATTCCTTTCAGAGATTTCGCGCCAACCAGCAATTGCCTAAAAGAAGAAGCTAATTCGAAAAGTTATCTTGACAATGGATTGAGTGAACTTAAAATAAAAGCCTTGCCCAAAGTAACAATAACCTGTTTAGACAGTCCGGAAATTAAAAAAATGGTTAGCAATATCCTTGAAAATTTAAATGAAAAATTGGACTTTCATTTCAACATGAACCCTGTTTCGTTCAATGAATTAACCAATCATGTTAACAATGCAGATTTTCAAATTGCGCTTACTCCTATATATAGTGATAATGACTCAGCTTTAAGTTTCTTAGAAAAGTTTACGTCAGACTGTAAATCCAACATATCTTGCTACAAAAGTCAAGCCTACGATAAGCTGTTAAGCCTTGCAAAAACTACATCTGACAAAAACGAGTGTATAAAAATACTAACAGAAGCTGAAAAAACCTTAAACAGTGCCGCTGTAGTTTACCCTATGTTTAGCCAAATGCAGTACTTTGCCATAAGCCCAAAATTTTCTGGAATAATTGTTCACCCATATAAAGGAGGGATAGATTTTTTTAACATCAAAAGAAACTAACATTACAAACTTCTACATTAGTATGTTCTTATAAATTAAAAACATGCCTCCAAATATTCGTTGGGGGCACGTTTTCATATTTAAAATATTAATGGCTTCACTTCGCGTTTTACGGACCTCCATTAATACCAGTATTCTGTGTTGTTGTTGGTGGTGTTGGTTGTGCTGGTGGTTGGTTGGTGGTTGTTGTTGGTTGTGTTGGTTGTGGTAGTTGTTGTGGTGGTTGCGCTGGTTGTTGGTTGATTGTTGGTTGTGGTAGTTGTTGTTGTGGTTGTTGTGGTGGTTGTTGTGGTGGTTGTTGTGGTGTTGGTTGTGCTGGTTGCACACTTTGTTGACCTGCAATCGTAAACCATTTCGTAATGCTGCTTGTAAAGTCAGTAAACCATCTATCGCTTGCACCCGTGTCTGTAAGAAATTTAACTTTTTCAGATAAACTTGGGTCATTTTTCATTCTTTCAGAAATACTATTTCCCATAGAGCTAATATCATACGAATAATAAGCATCAAAGATAACACTAGAATTGTCCACGTCAGTCCCTGTCTTGGTTGGATTAGCTAACATTATACTAAACAAACCTGTCGTATTGGGGTCCAAAGTGTCATTTATCACATATCTAAAAGTTTGTGTTGGATGTTTTGCATCTAACTTACATATAATTCCTTCTCTGATAGGCACCGTGGTTTTTAATTTATTTAATGCTCCCGGCCTCTTCGCATTTCTTGCTTTGGTTAGTTCATCCACATCATATTTGCTATACTTAGCGGCATTTGCACTACGAACATTAGCAAGATTAGCAGTAACAATATCAATATAATCAGGAGTTCCTTGTAAGCTACTGTTATCAGTTATATCCTTAAGTTTTTTGTCTTCTGCTTTTTGTCTCTTAAGTTCTGTAGCTGCCTTTAAATTAACATCCCCTACTTTCGGTAAATTATCATTAAGTCCTATTTCATCGTCAGGTGACGTTAAAACCACTCCGTATTTAAAACTTATTTCATCAGACGGGTTAACATTCTCTATAAGGTTAAATACCGGTGCAAAGATTTTAGGCATATACTCTATGGCGTAGTCTGCTGCTGTTATAAGAATAAAAGGACACCACATCAAAATATTTGTAACTGGGTCTTCACCAAACGTTGGTAAAAAACCAAATGTCCTAGCAAGAAAACTTAAAATTGGTACAGCTCCATATCTTACCCAAAATGGAATTGATTGTAATTTGCGCAATATTGACTTTATGTCATAGGGTAATAAAGTTTTCCTTGACACAACAATATCTAATTTGTTCTTATTGTCAACAGGTTTATACGAAAGAAACCTGTTCCAATTTAAGGGGTTTAAATTAAACTTAGCTTTGGATGGCGTAAGACTTACAATAACACTACCTCCATTCTCAAAGTAAGATCTGTTTTCATCAGTAATATTAAGTTTAAATTCACCTTTACTTGAATAGAACACTGCTCTGTCTGGACTTGCAAGTGGCGTACCGTTAAATTTGGGAATAGTCACATTAACCCAATTGTTAATATCTACCGCTTTTCCTGCATAGGGTACTTCACCATTTACACTCATAAGACAGTTAGCAAATGTATCAATTGTTAAAAGCGTACTACATATACAGATAGTAAGAAATACTGATATGATTTTCTTAATGCTCATTATTCTTTAATGTCCTCTCTTAAGTTTAATTCTAATTTATATTATACTACATAAATTGCTATTTTTTTGTTTTTAAAGAAAAAAGATAAAAAATTATATACATATACAGTTAATACTATTTTAATAGATATATTTTATAACTTTTTTCATTCTTACAAAAAAATTGAAATCATTCATAAGTTCTTTACAAAGTCAAATATCATAAAGAAATGACATATACTTCCCGCAAGCACAAACAAGTGCCATATGGAATGCATATACTTCACCTTTTTCCCTATACCGTAAATCAAAGCCCCGAGGGTATAAGCTACTCCTCCGTAAATTAAAAGTTTAAATTGTTCAGATGAAATCACTGACATCAATGGCTTAATTGCGAAAATTATGCTCCAACCCATCGCTATGTAACAAGCCATAGATAATTTCGAAAACCTTTTTAAATCGATCGCATTAAACACTATTCCAATAGCGGCAGCTATCCACACTATAGAAAATAATACCCATCCTACAGTATTGCCAAGCATTAAAAGGCAAATTGGTGTGTAAGTTCCAGATATTAAAATAAAAATTGAACAATGATCTAAAATTCTAAATATTTTTTTGGCTTTGTTTATGCCCAATGCGTGGTATAAAGTCGATATTATATACAGTATAAACAAAGTCGCCGAATACACCGAAACACATACTACTGCTTTTGCTTTAAATGAAGATGAACATATTAAAATAACGATTGCTACGATTGACAGTAGTGCACCCAGCCCATGAGATATAGCACTTAGTACCTCTTCAAACGTAGAATAAATAGGAAGGTTTAATTTTTTTCTCTTTTCTAAGATTGCCTCTTTTACCTTTACATTGTTCTTCATTTGTTTCACACTCTTTCGTTTCACATGATGTTGACTTTATAACTGCCTCTATTTTATCATTCACTTCTCATTTTATCAACTTTTTTTGCAGATAATACTACATTTTTCATCAGCATCGCAACTGTTACAGGCCCAACACCGCCTGGAACAGGTGTAATGTAAGATGCTATTTTTTTTACATTTTCAAAATCTACATCCCCACAGATTTTCCCAAACTCATTTCTATTTATTCCAACATCAATAACAACTGCATTTTTTTTCACCATATTTGCAGTTATTAAGTTCTTCTTACCTACAGCAGATATTAATATATCAGCATTTTTGCAAGCTTCCTTTAAATCTTCTGTTTTGCTATGGCAAATCGTCACGGTCGCATCATTGTTAAGTAGCATCAACGATAAAGGTTTCCCAACTATATTGCTCCTTCCCACAACCACACAACGTTTTCCCTTTATTTCAATGTTTTCAGACTTTAAAATCTCCATAATGCCAGCAGGTGTACAAGGTAAAAAATCATAATTTTTCGTTATTATTTTCCCCAAATTTACTTCACTAAACCCATCCACATCCTTTTGTGGACTAATTACTCCTACAATCTTCTTTTCATTCATTTGATGTGGAAGTGGCATTTGTACTATTATTCCCGTAACATTTTTATCCATATTAAATTTATTTATTAATTTTAAAATGTCGTTTTCGTTTGCATTGCAGTCAAATTTAAATTCCTTCATCTTTATTCCAACGTAATCACATGCTTTTCTTTTATTGTTAATATAAATCTTCGATGCTAAATCATCTCCAACATAAATAACAGCTAAAGTTAAGTTTATTCCATTTTTTTTAAGCTCTGTAGTTTCCTTTTTCAATTCATTTTGCACATTTTCAGCTATTTTTTTACCATCTATAACTTTAGCCAAATGGATCCCCCTTTATCACTTTAAAGTTACTTATGCCCACGAAAATCGTGCTACATACAACCTTCGCAGGCACATTTTAAACCATTACTTTCTATTCATAGCTTTTATTCTTTGCTCTTTCGTTAAGTAAATTTTCCTTAACCTTATATTTTTAGGAGTCACTTCCACAAGTTCGTCATCTGTTATAAACTCAAGCGATTGTTCCAAACTCATAATAGTAGGTGGTATAAGCTTTAAGGCATCGTCGGAGCCAGAAGCTCTTGTGTTAGTCATGTGCTTTTTCTTACAAACGTTAACTACCAGATCCTCTGTTTTTGGATTGGCTCCTACTATCATGCCCTCATACACAGGCGTACCGGCACCTATAAACAATCTTCCTCTTTCTTGCGCCGCAAATAACCCATAAGCTGTAGCTTCTCCTGTTTCAAAAGCGACTAACGAACCAGAGTTTCTTTGTTGAATATCTCCTTTGTACGGCTCATACCCATCAAACACATGGTTCATAATCCCATTGCCATTTGTGTCGGTTAAAAATTCTGATCTATACCCCATTAAGCATCTTGCTGGTATTTTAAATTCCAAATGAGTTATTCCTTCTCCTCGCGTGTTCATGTTTAAAAGTTCTGATTTTCTGGCACCAAGCTTTTCCATAACCGCTCCTACATAATTGTCCGGAACTTCTATCATTAAAAGTTCAATAGGTTCAAAAGTTTTACCATCAACCTTCTTAAATATAACCTGCGGTCTAGAAACCTGGAACTCAAAATTTTCGCGTCTCATTGTTTCTATGAGTATGGACAAATGAAGTTCGCCTCTACCGGATACTTTGAAAGTATCTGCGGAATCTGTTTCTTCAACCTTCATTGCAACATTGGTTTCTATTTCCTTAAAAAGCCTGTCTCTTATATTTCTGGAAGTCACATATTTGCCATCTTGTCCCGCAAATGGGCTATTATTTACCATGAAAAGCATAGATACAGTGGGTTCATCTATCTTTACAAATGGCAAAGCTTCCACTTTTTCGGGCGAACATATAGTTTCACCTATATTCAAATCTGAGATCCCTGAAACGCTAACTATGTCACCGAGTAGCGCTTCATGCGTTTCTGTCCTTTTAAGTCCTTCAAATGTATAAAGTTTAGTGATTTTCACATTTTTTGTCGTGCCGTCTAAACAACACAGAACAGCGTTTTGTCCGCTTTTTACCTTGCCTCTTTCTACTCTGCCTATACCTATTCTCCCCACATATTCATCATAATCTATGTTTGAAAATAAAATCTGGAATGGACCGTCCAAATCACCTTCTGGCGCTGGTACTTCATTTATTATTTTTTCAAAAAGTGGCTTTAAGTCAACACCTTTTTCATTGTAGTCCAAGGTTGCATATCCTTCTTTAGCAGAAGCGTAAATAACCGGGAAATCGAGTTGGTCGTCGTTGGCACCTAGCTCTATAAATAAGTCCAAAACCTCATCAACTACTTCGTTAGGTCTGGCACCAGGTCTATCTATTTTATTTAATACAACTATCGGCTTTTTCCCTAAATTTAAAGCTTTCTTCAAAACGAACCTAGTCTGTGGCATACAGCCTTCAAAAGCATCTACTAAAAGTAGCACGCCATCTACCATTGTTAAAATGCGTTCTACTTCCCCACCGAAATCAGCATGACCCGGAGTATCTACTATATTTATTTTAACACCATTGTACATAACGGCCGTGTTTTTTGAAAGTATCGTAATGCCTCTTTCTCTTTCAAGGTCATTTGAATCCATAACCCTTTCCTGCACAGACTCATTAGCCCTGAAAACACCACTTTGCTTTAACATTTTATCGACCAGAGTAGTTTTTCCATGGTCAACGTGCGCAATGATTGCAATATTTTTTAAATTTTCTCTCTTTCCCACAAATAAAATCTCCTTATATTTTTAAGTAATATTCCCCATTGGATTTTTAAATTTTTCACTTTTAGAAGATTCTGTGTCAACTTCCAGCATATCAATGCAAAGTGCTATACAGACGCATAAAAGCTCGTTTTGACTATCGCTTACATCTAACTCATAGTAGCCCTTGCCGCTACTCCACTTGGCTCGATGGCTCATAACAATGCTGTTATCAACATTAACTACACTAAAGTCCTTTTTTAATATTTCTCCAGCGAAGAACCAGTTTATTCCATTTATATAAAATATTATTTCAGAATCAGAAAGTTTCCCAATAACCTTTATTTTTTTAGTGAGTGCAGAAATCGTATACGTTTTTAAAAATAAAATATCTCTTTCCCGAATTTTCGCAACCCTGTGGTTATTATCGTAAACATCTATCTTCACAGTCAAAGGTGCATACTCAACAGACGTTCTGTATTTTAACTTAGACAAAGAATCATATATTAAAAAACGAGATACATTCTGATCTTTAGAATCCTGTATATATAACTTCATTTGTCGGTGCACCTTTCGTTTTAGTAAAAAGTTTTAGTCAGATTGGCTCTGGCTCTTTAAATAAGCGTTAATAAATCCATCCAAGTCACCATCCATAACCGCATTGACATTGCCCATTTCAAATCCGGTTCTGTGATCTTTTACCATAGTATACGGCATGAACACATACGACCTAATTTGAGAGCCCCAGCCTATTTCTTTCTGAACGCCCTTTATATCTTCTATCTTTTCAAGATGTTCTCTTTCTTTTATCTCCATAAGCTTTGATTTTAACATTTTCATAGCCATTTCTCTATTTTGATGCTGGCTTCTTTCGTTTTGACACGCTACAACTATCCCCGTCGGTATATGGGTTAACCTTACGGCTGAAGAAGTTTTGTTTATGTGTTGTCCGCCTGCCCCGCTAGCTCTATATACGTCCATCTTTACGTCTTCCGGAGATATATCAACCTGCACGTCATCGTCTATTTCCGGCATAACTTCAAGAGACGCAAAAGAAGTGTGGCGTCTTCCGGAAGAGTCAAAAGGAGACACCCTAACCAGCCTATGTACGCCTGCTTCTCCCTTTAAATACCCATAAGCGTTAATACCTTCTATAGAGAAAACAACACTTTTTAAGCCGGCACCGTCACCATCTAAATAGTCCAGCGTTTTGACTTTATAATTATGCCTTTCACCCCACCGACAGTACATTCTGTAAAGCATATCGACCCAGTCTTGAGCTTCCGTGCCACCTGCACCAGCGTGAAGCGTTAAAATCGCATTTTTAGAATCAAATTCTCCATTTAAAAGAATTTCTAAACGTTGATTTTCCAGTTCTTTTTGAACTAGTTCAACATTTTTTCTAGCTTCATCAAGGAGCGAAAGATCTTTTTCTTCTATAGCTAAGTCTATCAAAATTTCCGCGTCTTCATATAATTTTTCTAATTTTTTATAATTTCTTACTCGAGATTTAAAAAAACTGATCTTCTGTAAAATTCTCTGAGAATTTTCAATATCATCCCAAAAGTCCGGCACAGACGAAACTTTCTCAAGCTCTTTTATTTCCTCTTCCAGTCTCGGCACCCCAATTGCTTCCTTTAAATCTTCAAGCAAAGGACCATTTTCTGAAAGCTTAAGTTTTAATTCCTCCAGTTGTATCATTGGAATCTCCTTTTTATAGTTACATTTAAAAGCTAAATTTACTATTTTGTACAGTATTATAGCTCAAAAGCTCCAAAAAGTAAAGCTTTTCCTTCTCTTTAAACAAGAAGATCCGGAAATATTTGAGGTATCGCAAAAAGAAGGGGCAGGTAAAAAGAAATATAAATTATTATCATACCGTTGTTAAAAGATGCATTCAAAGTTTGGCAAATGAATTAACCAAAGCTAGATCTGTATATCACAGTTTTAGTCTGAGTCTAGAAGTAGAAAAGTAGGCAATATATTTAATAAAAGCAAAGCATATTGCCTGTTTTATTGTAATAAATTCCGTTAATTAGTAGTATTAAATAAAATATTATAATTTTTTAAAAATATATTGACGTTTCAAATTAATGGTGATAAAATACAAATAATATTAAACAAGAAGGAATTTATATGAAAAAAGAATTAATCAATTTGGCAGAATGTTTAGCACAAGATCAAGAGTTTGTTAAGGAGTTTTCAAAAAAGAAAACTGTAGATGAACAGTATGCTTTTGCGCAGACAAAAGTCAAAGGGTACAGCAAAAACGAATTTGTTGAGTTTATGAAGAACTTAGAGGAAGCTTACAAATTAAGAAGTGAGCTTAGTCCAGAAGATTTAAAGGCGGCGTCTGGTGGCTCTGGTGGAATGGCAAAACTAGCAGCATTGGCTATGTTAGGGTTAACTTTCACAGGAGGAGCTATGAACATGGCTACTTCAATCCCAACTTTTGCTGATACGTCAGCAGAAGCGACTGAATTTAAAAAAGATATTATGACGCATTTATCGTATGACTATTCGGACTCTACATCATGTGGTAATGGTGGAAGCAAAAGAATTGCCCTTAAAGATACTATTAAAAAGATACCAGAAAGTGAGACTATCATTAATGAAATGTGTAATTCTAGAAAGATAAAGTTCAGTAGGAAGCCAGGTGGTCGCCTTAGCTATACTTATTGGGCTATGGACTTTGACTCGGAAGTACCAGAGGAGATAATAAACAAACACTGGGGACAGAACGATCCAAAAATAGCTCTTAAAGCTAAGGAGATTTTATTGTGGTTTAGTGGAAAAGAACTATACCCTAATGACAGGGATCTTCAGGTAAACAAAAACGGCGGCAAATTTACAAATGCCAGTTATAAATTATTCCTAGAAGAAACCGGCAAAAAGTTTGATTATATGGATGAAAGCGTATTTAGTTCTACACTTAGCTATGTGCTGAGGTCTCTAAATCGTGATAGAGCTTTAAGTGTTGTATTAAGAGAGCTTGGTAAAGTCGATCTTGCAAACAAAGTTATGAAAAACGTAAACTCGTTCGAAAAAAGTGGGGCACAAAATCTGGAAACCTTAATACAAAATGTTAATTTTAATTATACCAATTCTAGTAAAAATGGGATATGGAGGAATACTATTTCACATATGTTACAGAATGAAGCCATTCGTGAAAATGTTATGAACTCTATAACTCGAGATTATGAAAGTTCACCGCTTCAATTTTCTCGCTCCGAAGGCTTGAGTTCCACTTCTTGGAAATTTAAAATTAAAGAAGGTAGTGTAATTAATGATGATGAAGAAAGGGCGGTTTTGAAATGGTTAGAAGGTAACGATTTGTATTTCGACGGGAATAAATTGAATGGTATAAATTTTAAAAAATTTAGCAAATTTGCAGATTCTATCGAGCTTCACAAGTTTTACGGCACAGATAAGGCTGCATACAGCGCAGCAGATGACGTGGACGACACTAAATTTGACAGCATTATTGAGAGTCTTACAAATAATTTAAACAAAGCAAGGGCTATGCGTGGGGCATTGGAAGATACCCAAAAAAAAGTGAACAACCTTGGCGTTAAAAAGCTAATGGCAGGCTTACAGAATACAGTTATGCCTAACTATTAGTAGAAGAATAAAATAGTTTTTTAATGTAAAAATATGAATTAATCTTCGTTTTTTTACCAATACTCAAATTGGGAAGAAACGGGGGTTAATTTTTTATGCGATATAATAAAGTTGAAATTTGTGGAATAAACACATCTAAGTTAAAGGTTTTAAATGAAAAGGAAAAACGCGAATTATTAATAAAAGCAAGGAATGGTACAGACTCAGAAAAAAAAATGGCAAGAGAAGCCCTTATAAAGGGAAACTTACGACTTGTACTTAGTGTGATTCAAAAATTCACCAACAGGGGCGAAAATCTTGATGATTTGTTTCAAGTAGGGTGCATTGGACTAATAAAGGCTATAGATAATTTCGACATAAACTTAGATGTTAGGTTCTCAACATATGGTGTCCCAATGATAATAGGGGAAATACGAAGGCATTTAAGAGACAATAATTCCATCAGAGTTAGCAGATCCATGCGCGACATAGCGTACAAGGCCATGCAAGTAAAAGAAGAAATGATGCTTAAAAATAATAAAGAGCCTACAATAGATGAAATAGCGAAAAAAATAGAAGTTCCCCGGGAAAGTTTGGTCTTAGCTTTAGAGGCAGTCGTCGAGCCAATATCTTTGTTTGAACCGATATTCTCAGATGGTACCGATACAATCTACGTGATGGATCAGGTGGGAGATAAAAATGAAGACATAAATTGGCTTGACGAAATAGTATTAAAAGAATCAATAAAAAATTTAAACGATCGTGAAAAAAATATCTTAAAACTTAGATTTTTTCAAGGCAAAACTCAAATGGAAGCTGCTAGTGAAATAGGCATAAGCCAAGCACAAGTTTCACGTCTTGAAAAGAATGCTCTTGACAAAATAAAAAGTCAATTGGGTAGCAATTCGTAAAGTAAGATTTTCATGTTAGGAGTGGACTGTTTTGATTGAATGGATAAGAAAATTTTTTACAGGCAAACTTAAGTACAACGTGTACTCTAAAGATGTAGAACCCGAAATTTTAATTCAAAGTTCTATAGAAGAAAATTTAAATTATTTGAAAGATACATTTAAAGAAAGCGCAGATTTAACGGTAAGGGAATTTTATATAAGAGAGAAAAAAGCCGCCGTTGTAACGATCGAAGGCATGATAGACAAGGAAACCTTAGCCACAAGTGTAATGGGACCTATTTTGAAATTGAAAAGCGACGAGGTTGTTTCGCCTCAAAGAGAGTTTGACTATATAAGAGATACTGTCCTTGCAACAAGTGAACAGGTACAGACAGAAAAATTTAGTCAAACCATAAACCTCTTGATGTCTGGATTTGTAGTCTTTTTCCTAGACGGAGTAGCATCAAGTTTAGCAATAGGTATTCAGGGCTTTGAGTATAGGTCTATCTCAGAGCCGGTTTCCGAAGTTATGCAAAAAGGCAGCCGGGAAGGTTTTGTAGAAGCAATAAAAATAAATATGACGATGATAAGGCGGAGAGTAAAAAATCCCAGCTTAAAGTTTGAGAGCATGACGGTCGGAGAAATAAGCAAAACAAACGTATGCCTTTGTTACTTAACAGATGTAGTGTCAGACACGATTATAAGTGAGATAAAAAAGAAACTAAAAAGCACAGATTTAAAATATTTATTAACAGCAGAGTATTTGGGATCTTATTTAGAAGAAAGCGAAAATTTTTCAGTTTTTAGTTCAGTAGGATTTTCAGAAAGACCAGACACGGTTTGCGGTAAAATATCAGAAGGTCGGGTAGCTATATTAATAGATGGTACTCCGAACGCCATTATTGTGCCGTATTTATTTGTTGAGTACTTTCAAACCTTGGACGATTATTCTGTTAGGCCTTATTTCGCTACACTTACAAGGTGGCTAAAGTACCTTGCATTTTTTGTAGCAACGCTCTTACCCGGGATTTATGTGGCACTTGGTACCTTCAATCCGGAGGTGTTTCCAAATAAGATCATAAATAAAATAGCTATAGCTATAGGAGATACGCCGTTTCCTCTTCTGTTTGAAACGCTAATCATACACTTTATTTACGAAATAATGAGAGAAGCAGGACTCCGTTTGCCAAGGACATTAGGACATGCAGTGAGTATAGTGGGAGCTTTGGTAATTGGAGAAACAGCTGTGAATTCTGGGCTTATCGGTGCACCTACGCTTATGGTCGTAGCACTTACAGCTATCTCTTCGTACGTTATCCCCAATTTATACGAGTCCAATGCTATATTGAGGTTCATTTTTATAATAGTGGGTGGAAGTTTAGGTATATTAGGGGTTACGCTGCTGTTTTCCGTAATACTCCTTAATATTTGTGCAAAAAATAATTTCGGAATACCGTTCTTTGCACCGGTTACGCCTTTTAACTTTAAAGGCATGAGGGACGTGGCTATAAGAGCAAGCTGGAAGGTATTATCAAAGAAATACGAAAAAATACAAAATATAGTTGATAATAGGACTAAAGACAACTAAAATGAAGGAGGAAATCATGACAGGAGAAAGTAAAATAACTTCATACCAATTATTTTCAATCTTATTTTTAATTGATATAACGATAGTATTGACATATAGCCCGAAACTGTCCGGAAGTAAGGGCGTATGGGACTTTATAATATCTACAGCAGTTTATTTTGTTTTAAATTTTATTTTAATTATACCAACATTTCTACTATATAAAAAATACCCACGCATTAATCTTTTTGAAGGGAAAATGGGGTTAGTTTTTCGGTATATATATTCTATTTACTTTTTGTGGTTAGCGTGCTATACAGTCTCAATATTTAAAATATTTATAAAAAATATAATGTCAGATGAGATGCCTATAGTGGCACTGGCAATTTTTACAATTGTGATTGCGATTTATTCTGCGCTAAAAGGTATGCAAGCTATAGCTAGAACTTCTGTGGTGATTTTATTTTTAATTGAAATATCATTAGCTTTCATTTTTTTATCATTGATTCCTAGAATAGACACTGATAATTATAATAATTTCTTTGAAAACGGTGTAACAGATGCAGTAAATGGTGTTGTATATATGTTATCCAGAAATTTTTCTGTTCCTATAGTAACGATTTTACTACCTTTAATAGATGGTAAAAAGAAGAGAGCTTTTACAATGTGGAACATATTTGTTGCACTGTTATTTATAGTTGTAGCACTGATAAATGTCGGGTCATTGGGGAGATATCTAGAAACTCAGGTTTTTCCAGCATATGCTGTTACTCAGCTAGCAGAAATAGGAGTTTTTAAACACATGAATGCTATATATATCGGTGTTTTTGCGATGGGAATTTATATTTTAATATCCACATTTTTATATCTGTTCACGTTTGTTTGCAAGAGCATAAAAAGCCAAAAAATGAAATATAGGAGCATATCTGTAGGGTTCTTTTTATTTTTTATTTTAGGAGGAGTCATTCCCGACTCGAACAGTTTTAGTTATTTTATATTCGATAAGTTTGTTTTATTGATTTTGATGTTAATAACGGTTGTTGTTTTGCCTATTATATTTTTTATTAAAGAATCAGTAAAAGAAAAGAGGCAACAGGAATGCTAAAAAAAATATCATTAATTCTCATAATCTTCTTGCAAATATCGTTAACAGCCTGTACTGAAGTAATTGAATTGAGCCAAAAGTTGGTGGTACAAGGAATAGGCATAGATAAGTCTGACATTGGTTGTAAAGTTACTTTTCAAATATTAAATGTAAAACAGTCTCCGGATAAAGACTCTGGTAAACAAAAAGAGGTGCAAATTTTAAAAGCAAATGGTAACACATTAGTTGATGCGATAGAAAACATAAGAAAACAGACCGGCAGAGATGCACTTTTGTCACAAGTTTTAGTTTTGGTTATAGGAGATGAAATGGCAAAAAGTGGAATAAGACCTTACGTTGATTATTTTATACGTCACCATGGTCTAAGCCCATCAATAGAAGTTGCTGTTTCCAAAGGAGAGGCTGAAGAAATACTGCGCGCTCAAAAAGGCGAAGAACCGATCAGTTCCGAAGAAATTTTGTCTGTACTACAAATGGGACTAAATGATAACAGAAAATTGAACTTTAATTTAGGTAAATTTATAAGTTCTATAGAAAGTTATGAAGACGCCAAAGTGCACTATATAGAAGACAAAAAAGATGGGGAAGATTCTTGCCTTATGGCGAATAAAGTAGCCGTTTTTAAAAAAGATAAATTCATAGGACCTTTGAACGAAGAGGAAACTAGAGGATTTTTATTAATTAAAGGAAAAATAAAAAAAATAGTGGACATTGTTGAGTTATCTGACGGCTCGAAAGTGACGTATGTAACTTCAAACATTAAAAGCGACGTAAAGGTATTTGAAGAAAATCAGGAGCTTAAACTCTTGGTATCAACGAAAGCAAAGACTTACGTAAGTGAATCAGAAATCGACATAGAATTAGACGATCGCTTTGACGAAATAAAAGAAAAAATAGAGACGAGAATGAAAGACCTGATAAATACCGCCTTAGAAAAAACTATATACGAATATAAAGCTGATATCATTGGTATTTCTAAAAGACTTTCAGAGATTAAAGGGAAAATGCTGAAGTTGGATGAAGAAACTTACGATAATATAAAATGCTCTGTATCGACAAAAGTTGAATTGAATTTAATAAAATAAATACCTTTATTTAGAAAGCTAAAGCTTAAATTTATCTTATTCGAAAAAAACGAAACCGTGATGTGAAAATGACTTTTTACAGTTCTCTAATGGCATTTATAGATAAAAAAATAGCCTTCGCACTTGCTATTTTTCTTGTGTTGTTCCTTGTACTGTTGATGTATTTTGTCTTTATGTTTAACTTTATAGCTTTAGAGGACTTTTTAGTGCTTATGCCAATGTAAACAAGACCTACTTTTTCATTTTTTGATGTAGCGAATGGCCCTGCGTAACCAGTTGTAGATAGACCTATATCTGCATTTGATATTTTTCTGACATTTTCAGCCATTTCAATAGCAACCTGAGAGGACACAGCTGAATATTTTTTTAAAGTAGAACAGTGAACATTTAAAAGGTTTTCCTTTATCCTGTCTGAATATGAGCAGATGCCGCATTCAAAAACGTTAGAAGCTCCACTTACATCTGTTATCATTTTAGAGATAAGCCCACCTGTACAGCTTTCAGCCGTTGCAATTTTTAAATTTTTTTCATGTAATAATTGTACGAGTTTTTTCCCATAATTAAAATTTAAATTTTTGATATTTACCATGGTATGTAAACCTCGCTTTAACTTTTTTCGTCTTGAATGCGGCTTAAGTACGTTGCGTACCCAAGCAAGAACCAAAAGGTTACGCCCATAAAGTTTATTTCAGACAAAAAGGTTTTTTCAAACAGTGCATAAACAAGATAGGCACAAATGGCAGCAGAAATGCAAGGAAACATGCTGTTTGTATTGCATTTATTGACTAATTGCTTAATTATATTTTTGAGAGATAAAAATACGAATGTTAAGAACAATAAAAAGCCAACGGCTCCATAACAAGCCAAAATCGTAAGGTAACCGTTGTGAAAATTTGTGAATGACATCCCAAATATAAAGTTAGGAAAAGCGATACCGTCTTCAAAATAAATCTGTCCGTACTTCCAAACATTTGAAATTCCCACTCCGAAAATAGGGTTATGTTGAAAAATAATCATAGCTTGTTCCAACAAGACCTTCCTACCGCTACCGTAGCTTAAATCATAATTTTCCCTGCCGAAGGCTTCTGTACAGGATGGATAAATCAGCGATATAAATTTAGAAAAACTTGTTTGCAAGTCACCTTTTAATATCAGCAGTGCAAGAGCAAAACCAGCCGCTATTGATAGGAATGATGCGATTTTCACTATAAGTATGAAGAGGCTTTTGGATCTTTTCTCAAAGAAAATTTTATAAATCAAAGTGAAAAGTAAATAAAAGAACAAGAATACTATTGAAGCTATAGAGTCGCTTAGAATCAGTGCTGCTAAATTTATTGCGAAAAAACATGTGGCACAAATAAATTTAAAGAGACTATTGTGCTTTCTTAAAAAGTTTTTTGATTCGATCAAAGAGTGGATAAAAATGATTGATAAAACGGAACAAAAAGCTAGTATGTTTGGATTACTGTAAACTCCTGTAAACCTTTTTATTCCGGGCCTTTGGTATATGCCAATTTCATAGTTTATAGTTCCTAAAAATTTTGTTCCCTTGTAAATGGTTATTTTTTCATTAAAAAGTAAAATAATAAAACTTATAAAGGTAATGGCAACGGTAGTGTAAGCAACAGCTTTGAAAATGGTCAAAATTTCATTTGAAATTTTTTGTTTACTTGCTTCTACGTCAAACGCTAAACCGCACAAAAGTAATAAGCAAATAGCATAGTGGCATATCATAATAAAGTCGAACGCAAGGTAAAAGGGAAACGACATCTTTGCATGCAATAGCGTTGTGAAGACCGCAGATGCTAAAAAAAGAAAAATGATTTTATTATGTTCTATGTTTTTTAGAGAATTATTTTTAATCTGCTTTTCAAATATAAACCCGGCCCATATCATCATAATTCCATCGATCCCTATAGCTATAGCGTCAAGCAGCACAAATGAGCCTAAAAATAAATTAACAAAAAAGAAAATTCTAAATAAACTGGAATCGTAAAGTACATTTTTAAACGTACTTTCCATTTTAGCCAACTAAAAATCAGCCCTTTCGTCCTTTGTTTTACAAGCCCCGTTCAATAAACTTAAGACAAACAAGCCTTAAGTTTGTTAATTATAAAGTCAACTTGCTCATATGTAAGCAGAGTGTGCAATGGCAAGGTAATTTCATTTTTATATGAGTTATAAGCGTTAGAGAAATCGCTTATATCAAAGCCTAAATTTTTGTAAGCTGTCAACATTGGAAGAGGTTTATAGTGAACATTTGAGGGAATGCCGAATTCAGCTAATTTTTTTATTAAGTTATTTCTAAAAGCTTCATCTTTATTATCTAAAGACAGCATGTAAAGATGCCCACAGGAAAAACATTTGTCGGTGTGATGCTTTAATGGTGTAACTGGTAAATTTTCAAATGCAGTATCGTATTTTTCTATAATTTCTTTTCGCCTTGCTAAAAGTTTGTTATATCTTTTAAGCTGCACTAGCCCTAAAGCAGCCATTACGTCAGTCATGTTGTACTTATAGCCCGGAATTACGATGTCATATTCCCAGCTGCCGATTTTGGATTTAGATAGGGCATCTTTCGTTTGACCATGAAGAGAAAGAAGTATGACCCTTTCGTATATTTCGTCATCAGATATGCCATTTATATTTTTCCATGTCAAAGCTCCTCCTTCAGACGTAGTAAGGTTTTTAACGGCATGGAAAGAAAAGCTAGTAAAATCCGCAACGCTGCCACAGACTTGTCCCTCTAAGATAGAACCGAACGCATGAGCAGAATCTGCTAAGACGGCTATTCTTCCAATTCTCTTTTGGATATCGTTTTTGGGTTTAAAAATATCTTTTTTACTTTCAACAATTTTAAATATTCTGTCGTAGTCGCACATAACACCAGCGAGATCAACGGGTATAATTGCTCTAGTTTTAGGGGTTATAGCTTTTTCTAGTTTATCATAATCCATGAAAAATGAACCTTTTTTAGTATCTACTAGCACAGGCCTTGCGCCCACATGGCAAATCACACTTGCCGATGCTGTGTATGTGTAAGCGCTGGTTATTACTTCGTCTCCGGGTCCAATTTCAAGTAACCTTAAAGCCATTTCCATACAAGCTGTAGCCGAGTTTAAACATACAGTTCTTTTTGTATGGCAATAGTCAGCTATTTTTTTTTCAAATAATTTTGTTTTAGGCCCTGTGGTTATCCATCCAGATCTTAGCGTATCTACAACTTCTGCAATTTCTTCTTCAGTAATGTCAGGCGGTGAAAGTTTTATATTTTCCATGGTTTTCTCCTATTCATTATTTTTCGCTACAGCGAAAACTGTTTTAAACATTATTTTAAAATCATAAATCAAATTAAATTTTTCTATGTATTCAAGATTGTATTTCATTTTTTCGGGTAATATTTTATTTATGTAAGTTTGGTCAACGTTCTCAGCATTGTTTAGAAGTTTATCTTCATTTTTAAAATTTATGCTAGCTAGAGAAGTTACACCAGCTGGCATGAGCAAAGTGGATTTCATCTGGTCGCTGTATTTATCTACATATTTTGGTACCTCTGGTCTAGCGCCCACAAAGCTCATTTCTCCTTTTAGAATATTAAAAAGTTGTGGTATTTCGTCCAGTCTAGTTTTTCTTAAAAATTCTCCAACTTTAGTGATACGTGCATCGTTGTTTACAGTTAAAAGCGACCCCATTTTATCGGCGTTTTCTATCATTGTTCTAAATTTTATTATTTTGAAAGTTTTTTTACAAATTGTCACTCTTTCCTGTAAGTAAAATATGCGTCCTTTCGACGTTAATTTCACCACTATTGAAATTATCAAAAAAAGTGGCAAAAATAAAATGATGAGTGAAAATGAAAGTATGATATCGAACGTTTTTTTTAATATGAGATTAGTTTTTTTATGTTTGAGTTTATTATAAAAAATTTTGACATCGTTATTTTGAAAGTCCTTTGGTAATTTATCAAACGGACATAAAATCATTTATAGATCTCCTTGTTAATTGTGCAACTGCTGAGATTGAGTGCTTTCTAAAGCTTTTTCAAAGAAACTTTTTTTAGTTTTTCTTTTCTCAGGTTTAATTTTTTTGCCTTTATATTTTTTGGCAGCTTTCCAAGCGTGGTTCAAGTCTTCACTTAGGTTTTTATGCAATTTTTCTACGGCTTTTTCACTACAATCACAAACTGAATTTAGTATTACTATAGTTATGCAAGCTCTGGCATCCAAATTCCCATTATCATAGAGATTGTTAAGAGTTGAACATAACTTTTTATAACTATCGCCTGGTTTCCCGGTCTCTATAAGGTTTAAGATGAGCGGTAATATTTTTTCTCTTGTGAAATTAATAGCACGAAAAGACTCGAATGAATTTTTTTCAAGTTTTATACCTTCTTTTATTTCTGGAAAAATAGTAGCGAAGCGATTTATCATAAACATTAGTCCTGCCGTGGAGTCTTCATCACTTTTTTTAGAAGACTTTTTTGCTTTCAAATCATTTTTATAACTATTAAAGTAATCGGAAAAATCGTTAGCTATAGATTTTGCTTCTTTTTCAGTGTCACTTTCAGGATCAAACAGCCAAACCGAAATAGATTTATAATTATCACTGTTTTCGCCAGCAAAGGACAGTATAAATTTTTTATTATTTTCGTTATATTCCAGTTTATAGTTTACGTTATTACCAGAAAATGTAGTAGTTAGGTCGTTATTTTTTTTTGTGGTAAATCCTTTGGATGATAAAGTTTCGCTGAGTTTTTCTTCGATTATACTGAAAGCTTTATTAAGCAAAAAAATCACTCCATTTTTATTTTTAAAATTTATTAAAGTTTTCTAAACTTAATTATACAACACTATTTTTATTATGTCATTAAAAATTTTCGGAAGGCATTTGACTTAATATAGATTATTTTTTAAAATTAAATAAAGCGATTATTTTTGGAGAATAGTATTAGAAGGATAACCTGTAAGGGAATTTTTAGATTTCATTCGATCAAATTACTTGTAAATTGACATTGGAGGCTAATCAATTTATAATAAATAAAACTGATAATTTGTTACGGTGAGGAAGTAATGGAAAATAAGGAATTATATTTGAGTTACTTAAATGATAACTATAGGAAATTAGATGATGATTTGAATTTTAGTAAGTGCCAAAAGGTGTACCTAGCTTTTAAACGCTTTTGCGATATTTTAATTTCGTTTGTTTTAATTGTAGTTTGCTTGCCTGTATTTATTTTAGCATCTGTTTTTATAAAACTTACCTCTGCTGGACCGATTTTGTTTTCTCAACCGAGGGTAGGTAAGGATGGAAAAATAATAAAAGTTTACAAGTTTAGGACCATGCTTACTCGTGCGCCTAAAAATAAAGCTGCGGCGGAACTTTATGACCGTGATGAATATATAACGAAAGTGGGAAAAGTTCTTCGTACAACAAGTGTGGATGAATTGCCACAACTATTTAATGTTTTAAAAGGAGATATGAGCCTGATTGGACCAAGACCTTTGATACCGGAAGAAAAAGAGGCACATGAACTTAGAAATAAAAATGGCGTATATAGAATTAGACCAGGGATAACAGGTTTAGCACAAGTTAGTGGCAGAAATCTTTTAGATATAAATAGTAAAGTTCAATTCGATACGGAATATTTGCATTCGTTATCGTTAAAATTAGATTTGTATATCTTTTTTAAATCGATATGGGTTGTTTTTAATATGTCAGGATTTTTTCAAAGCAAAAAATAACACGTTTAAATTTGAAAGGGGAGTTAATTTTGGAACATAAATATCGTACGAAAGGAACTTGTTCAAGAGAAATAATAGTGAATGTAGACGGTGATGTGGTCAAAGATGTTAAATTTGTGGGTGGCTGTAGTGGGAACACACAGGGGATAGCATCTTTGGTTAGCGGTATGAAAGTTAGTGATGTTATTAAAAAATGTAAAGGTATTGACTGTGCCGGAAGGGGTACATCTTGTCCGGATCAACTAGCTAAAGCTTTGGAGGAAATTGCTGACAAATCGTAACCTTACGTGCCAAAGAGCTGATGTATTGCTCTTGTACGCCGCGCCGCCGCGGTTGCAAGCTTTGCTTGCAAAAAATTGAAATTTTTACTATGGTAAATCTGTTGCCATAGTAACCGCGGCGGCACGGCGCACAAGAGTGAAAAAATAATTTAAGTTGGTGTAAAAATGGGGAAAAACAATACATCTTCAATAGTTGAAAATTTAGCTAAAAAAGTTGCGAAAGACTTAGGCTATGGAATTTGGGATGTAAGGTTCGTAAAAGAAGGTTCTAATTGGTATCTGAAGATCTTTATAGATTCAGATAAAGGAATAGGAATAGAAGACTGTGAAAGAATGAGCAGAGCCATAGACGGGCCACTTGATGAGCTAGATCCAATAAAAGTTCCTTATTGCTTGGAAGTTTGTTCACCTGGACTTGAGAGAGAACTTACAAAAGATGAACATTTTCAGAAATACTTAAATGAAAGAGTAAAGGTAAAGCTAATAAGGCCTGACGAAGAAGGTAACACGGAAATATCGGGAAAACTAGTTTCTTTTGTTGACAACGTGATAGAGATAGAAAACAACGGCGAAACTTTAAATGTAAACAAGAAAGATACATCATATGTAAAACTGGACGATTTTGAAAATGAATAAGATGATAGGCTCATTTTTAAAAAGAAAAGAATAGAGGAAATTTTATGAGCTACAGCTACGAAATATATGAATTAGCAAATAGATCTTTAGAACAAAGACGAAACAAAAATGCAAAAGAAAATGAAAAGAAAAAAAAATTATTACATATACGATTTAAGCGAATAGCAGAAATAGAGAAGTTGTTGTCACAGACAGCTATTATTGCGGCAAAAGCTGTCTTGAGTGGAGAAAATACAAGGATTCAGCTTGAAAAGTTGAAGGAAACAAACTTAAAACTGCAAAAGGAACTAAGTGATATTTTAAAAAGTGCGGATTTGCCGAGTAATTATCTTGACATGCACTACGACTGTGAAAAGTGCAAGGACACAGGATATGTGGATGGAAAAATGTGTACTTGTTTAAAGAGTATACTTCGGTATGAAACGTATAATCAACTAAACAAATTATCCCCACTATCGTTATCTACTTTTGAGTCTTTCAGCCTTGACTATTATAGCGATTATTCTGACTCTTCTTCCTCAAACAGGTCTCGGATGGAGCGCATACTGGATTATTGTCTAAACTACGCAAAGAAGTTCAGTCTAAATTCAGAAAATCTTTTTATGAATGGTGCTACGGGGTTAGGAAAAACTCATTTATCACTGGCAATAGCAAACGAAGTGATAAAAAATGGATTTGGAGTAGTTTACGTTTCCATGCCGAGTATAATTTCTAAATTAGAAAAAGAGAGATTTCGATATTCTGAAAATAGCGATGAAACAGAACTACACTTAATAAGCTGTGATTTACTTATATTGGACGATTTGGGAACTGAATTTCAAACAAATTTTTCAAATGCTGCAATTTATAACATTATAAATTCGAGAATACTTTATAATAAACCGACGATAATAAGCACCAATATACCACCACAAAAAATACAAACAAATTATTCTGAACGCCTTGTTTCGCGTATTTGGGGCCATTATAGATTAATTAACTTTTGTGGACAAGATATAAGATCGAAACTAGGAAAAGAAAAAGCCAGGATGTATAAAGAACTTAATAGGAGTTAGCAAAATGTTGAAACATTCTTTAAAGTAGCACTCGCACGGTAAGAAAAACATAATCTGTGGGAAAAATGAATAAGTACAATCAAGCTATGCTATTATACATTATAGGATAATATGTCTTTAGAATTATGCCTTAGGCTTACATCACGTCGCTCATAAACTAACTTTTGATAAAAAATTAAAGCTTTTCTTTGCTTTTAAACTTTTGAAGGAATAACAATAATCCCCCAGCTAGGCTGGGGGTATTTCTTTAACGGGCGAAGCCCTGTTCTACTAGCAGCCTCTAAAGGAGGCTGATCTGACACTTGCGAAAAGTTTGTTACTTACTACCCATAAATGGGTCTGTATTGCTAAATGTTAATTGTTCTCCCAATTCATCTTGTTTTAACTGATTTTTGATATACTCTTTTATTTTAACTGCATTTTTTCCTGCTGTATCTACATAACTACACCAGAATTCTCGGTTTCTATATTTGTATTTAAGATTTTCCCACTTCTCATATATCATCAAACTACTTTTTCCTTTGAGAAATCACATGAAACCTGATATACTCATTTTTGGCGGTATCTCTAAAAGCATATGTACTTGATCGGGGCATACTTCTGCCTC
>CASEZK010000021.1 GCA_949292425.1 uncultured Oscillospiraceae bacterium | reverse complement strand
TTAGAACCTACAACTACCATTAAATCACTTTCTTTAGCTAATTCTTTAGCTTCTTTTTGCCTCATTGCTGTAGATTGGCAAATTGTATTATATATTAAAACTTCTTTTGCTATAGTGTTTAAATAATTAACAATAAGATTTAAAGAAGAAACCATTTGAGTCGTTTGAACAACAACCCCAACCTTCCTGTGAGATTTTATCGCAGAACTAAATGGCTCTAATTCTTCAATCGTAGTTGCGACAACTACTTTATCAGAATACAAATCAGCATTTGCTTTAATCGCCATAACTTCCGGATGATTAGGTTTCCCTACAATTACAACGAAATAATCGTTTCTAGCTAATTCAATAGCTCTTTGTTGAACTTTTTTTACATCAGGACAAGTCAAATCTACAACTTCAAATCCTGCATTTTTAATCTGTTCAAATACTTGAGGAGTAGCACCGTGGCTTCTTACAATACAAATTCCTTCACCTTTTGAAGGTAATTCATAAATGGTCTTTATCCCCAATTTATCCAACTCATTGATAACATCTGTATTATGAATTAATTCTCCTAAGATGTAGATATTTTTGTTTGGGTTTTCTTTTTTTAATTTTATAGCAGTTTCGACGGCTCTTTTGACTCCGTAACAGAATCCTGCAAATTTGGCTAGTTTAATATTCGGCTTATTCAAAAATTTATAAAATCGCTTTCTAATTGAACTAGAGGAAATTTCCTCCGTAAGATTATTAAAATATAAAAAAGATTTTATTTCAATACGTTATTGTTACAAATTGTTTCGTAAATAGTGACAATAAGGAGAAAAATTTGCTATAATTCGCATGAAAAATGGAACTAAAATTTAGGAGTGTGTAGTATGAAAATAGGTCTAAATCCTGCGATTAGTAGTGTAAATGGTGTAGGATTAAATAGAAGTGTGAAAAAATCAAATCAGCCGGCATTTCAAGCAGTAAACCAAAAATATTTGAAAGAAGCGGAAGATTGGTATAGAAGAAGAGGTAATATTAATACTAGTTGGTATGAGCATCTAAGAGATGATGTGAATCTTTTTAAAGATATCTCTGCTCAAGATGGTGTAGATACAATGCTTGCAGTAAGAAAATATGTTAATGAAGGTAGCATGGCTTTCTATAATCACGTTTTGGAATGTATTAAAAGGGGTTAATCAATTAATTTAGCTATTTGATTACCTGCTATTGCACCGAGTCCCATTCCGACAAGAGAACCGATTGGGCCGATACATTTTGCACCGATTGCTCCTCCGTAACCTATACCGGCAATTGTACCAGTGAGGTTTATGGCTGATTTTGCTGTTGATTTGATTGCATTTTCTCCATCAGAAATCTCTCTTGCTAAATGAACAGCTTCAAGTCCGCCTAAAACGGCTGTTCCGATTTTGGTTGTTCTAGTCATTGCTCGAGCAGTTAATTCGCCAAATAAATTCTTAGCTTTAAATTGTTTTGCTCCAATAAAAGAAGGGTTTTCTTTTGTAGAGATAATATTTTCTATTTTTGTATTATGAGAGAAATCTTTAATATTATATTTTTTGGATACAAAATCTCCTAATTTTGTATCCATAAGTGTCGTATCATTTTTCAAAAGCCATTTAGCTAATTTAGGGCAAGGGCTTGTTGAGGGGTTAACAAAATTAT
>CASEZK010000020.1 GCA_949292425.1 uncultured Oscillospiraceae bacterium | reverse complement strand
TTTACCTATCTTCTCTTGTGACATTTCTCCTACCATTAATTCTTTTACTGCTTTTATCTTCTCTTCCGGCTTTATTTCCTTTTTCTTCTTTTCTTCATACATAAAAATATGCCCCCATTTCGTAAACAGTTTTTATTTTTTTCCTGTCTACTTTATGGGTAGCATATCAAATACTGGGGATTCGGCTTGTGTCAAAAGATAACTTAAGTTGTGGTGCGAGTGACGGGACTTGAACCCGTACGTCAAAGACACACGCCCCTCAAACGTGCCTGTCTGCCTGTTCCAGCACACTCGCAAATTTATTTAATTATATACTTCAGTGCTATAAATGTCAATATTAAATTAGCAAGTTGGCGCTAATGTTTAATTTTATGATATAATGGGATACTATTATGAGCAAAAATGGAGGAAAGTGCCTTGCAGTTTATAGAACTGATAGATAAAAACAAAAAAGCCTTTTTGGCGCCAATGGCAGGCATTACAGATAGAGCGTTTAGGGAGATTGCCAAAGAATTTGGAGCTGGGTATGTAATAAGTGAAATGGTTAGCTCGAAAGCTATATCGTATAATGACAAGAAATCTATGGAGTTAATGAAATTAGCTGAAAATGAAAAACCGTGCGGGGTACAAATATTTGGAAATGATCCAGGTTCTATGTGCAAAGCTGCTGAATTTGCATTAAGATATAACCCTAGTGCCATCGACATCAATATGGGCTGTCCTGCCCCTAAAGTAAATAAAAGTGGTGGTGGGGCAGTGCTTATGAAAGATCCACAATTATGTTTTGAAATAGTGACTGCTGTTCGTAAGGCCATAAATATACCATTAACTGTAAAAATAAGGAAAGGCTGGGATTCTAAAAGTTTAAATGCAGTGGAAGTTGCAAGAGTATGTGAAGCAGCAGGAGCAGATGCCATAACAGTGCACGGAAGAACTCGAGAAGATACGTACTCGGGAAAGGTGGACTTGAAATCAATATATAAAGTGAAAAATGCTGTAGATATTCCGGTCATAGGAAATGGCGATATAACCTGCGCCCAGGACGCTTCAGATATGATAAATAAAACAGGTTGTGATTTTGTTATGGTGGGCCGAGGTGCGATCGGCAATCCGTTTATATTTGATGAAATAAATAACTTTTTTGCAAATAAACTTTATTTTTCGCCTACGCTTGAGAAAAAAGTTTCAGTAATGTTGATGCATATAAAAAAGATGTGCGAATATAAAGGTGAAATTATAGCCATGAAAGAGGCCAGGCGGCATATTTGCATGTACATAAAAGGAGTAAAAAATGCAGCACATTTTAGGAACAAAGCTTGTCACATAAGCACATGGCAAGAGTTGTGCGATTTTTCTAGCGAAATATTAACTTACAATGTAGGGAACACAAAACATACATAATTTATTTTGATTTGTTTATAGCTGGACAAAAATAACTTTAAATTGTATAATATTTATTGTTTTAAAATTTCTAGGGGGCTTTTTTATGAAGTTATTTAAAAAAATATGCAATTTAATTTTACCTATAACAATTTTATTGACAACCACTGCTTGCGGCAAAATCGATAAATCTTGGGCTTTAAAATTAGACAAAATCACTATTACAAACGGCATGTATGTTTTTTATTTAAAGGAAGCTTATAACAAAGCATTGGATAGGCTTTCTGATAACAATATAACTACCGAAAGCCTGGAAGCTGCCAATGTAGATGATCAAAAGGCTGCAGACTGGATAAAATCTGAAGCAATAAAAAATTGCAAGGAATATATAGTCATTGAAAAACTATTTGACGACAACGAACTGAGTTTTTCAGACGATGAACTTTCTGAGATGGATAAAGATACGGAATCAGTTTGGGAAAGTTCCAGTGAAGACTACGAGAGGCTTGGTATCTCACGAGAAGATTTACATAAAGCTTTGACTTTGTTTAACAGGAAAAATAAAAAATTGTTTGAGCATCTATATAGCGCTGAAAAATTCAGAGAGATTTCAAATGATGAAATTTTAGAGTACTACAAGCAAAATTATGTCAGTTTATCTAGGTTCTCTAAGGTTGTAAGTGAAGATGGCGATAGTTCACAGACTACAGATTCTAGTGAAGGCAAAAGTCAAGCAGATTCGCAATTTAAGCAGTACGTAGATTCTATAAATAACGGCTCTAAAACTTTAGAAAAAGTGGTTTCGGAATTTAAGAACACTGAAAATTTAGAAGAAGATCCACTTTCAGCAGAAACTTTAAACCTGAAAGACGGAAACTTGGATAAAGATTTTGAAAAATTAATAAAAGATCTTCCGACCGGTAAGGCTACTTACACTAATTATACTGACATATTTATATTAATATTTAAAAACGATATAAATACTCATTTGCCCGATTTAAATAACGAATCAGAAAAAAATGATATTGTAGAATCGATTAAACTTGATGAGTTTACTTCACTTATCGACTCTAAAAAAAATGAACTTAAAATACAAATAAATGAAAATTCTTTAAAGGATTTTGACCCAATTTCGACGTTTAAATAGCTAAACAGCCACCCAATAATAAGGTGGCTGTTTTTTCGTTCCGAAAATCATATCATCATTTTCACGAAATGTACCTTTTGCTTTTTCTGTTTTTTAGAATCACAATTAATCCATATGTCGTTAAAAGCAGTAATATAACTAAAATTAAGTCAGACATTTTTCCTTCTTTTCCGACTTTTATAACTACCCACAAATCCTCAACTTTTTTATTTAACACATCAGGTAAATTATTAAATACTTGCAAGTTCGTCTTAGAATCTTCAATTTTCTTCTGTATTTTAATTTCTTCAGGCGAAAGTTCGCATGAACTTCTAACGGTTTCCTCAGGTGAAAAGTAGCCCGTTTTTTCATAGTTTGCCTTAGAAACTCGAGGTATACACATAAAGTTTATATATTCCAAGGCTTCATCAAAATGTTCACAGCTTTTTGGTATACACATAGCATCTACAAATTTAGTGGTTCCGCTTTTTGGGATTGTAAATTTTAAATTTTTATTTTTCTTCACTAAATTCATAGCGTCACCGGCGTAATACGGTGCTAAATACGCTTCTTCATTTCCCATCTTGTCAAAAATTTGGTCCATTACATAGGCTTGTACCAGAGGTTTTTGCTGTTTTAATTTTTCCGCGGTTTTTTCCCAGTCGTCCTCATTTAAACTGTTCACAGGAAGGTTAAGAGCAAATTGCGATATAGCAAATGAATCTCTCGGATTATCGAACATCAATATTTTACTTTTGTACTTTTCATTCCAAAGAATGTTCCAGTCTATTTCGTGCTCTTCTTCCTTTACGTATTTCTTGTTGTAAATAATGCCAATAGTTCCCCAAACATACGGAACAGAGTATTCATTTTTTGGATCATACACCGGGTTTTCAAAGGTTTTATCTATGTAAAATTTATTGCTAATTTTATTAAAATCTATTTTAGCTAACATATCATTTTCTATCATTTTAGATATCATATAATCTGACGGTATGATCACGTCGTACTTAGTACCGCCATTTTTAATCTTAGCAAATAGAGATTCGTTATTTTGAAAAGTACTGTAATTTACCTTTATCCCTGTCAATTTAGTGAATTCTTTATTGACATCTAAACTTCCATCTGAACCATCAGATATAAATTCTCCCCAGTTGTAAACGTTTAATGTTACCTGATTGTCATTATTTTTACTTTTTGTGATATAGCACGTTATAGAGGATATTACAACTATTGCTAGCAAAATTATGCAGACGCTTCTTTTCAACTAAACTTCCCTTCTTCTAATTTTTTATTTTAAAACTTTTGTCTTCCTGTTTTTGACGTATATTTATCAATATTAAAAGTAAAAATACTACAACAAATAAGATAGATGACAAGGCATTAATTTCAGGACTCACTATTTTTCTTGTCATAGAGTAAATAACTATGGGTAACGTCATAGTAGTACCGCTTGTAAAGTAGCTTATTACAAAATCATCTAAAGATAAAGTAAATGCCATCACCATTCCTGTAATAATTCCAGGTAGAATTTCAGGTAAAATAACTTTAAAAAAAGCTTTAACCGGCATACAACCGAGGTCTTGTGCTGCTTCATACAGGTTTGGATTCAATTGGTTAAGCTTAGGAAGTATAGATAGTATCACGTAAGGTACACAAAATGTGGTATGAGATAATATTAAAGTTACCATGCCTAAATTCATGATTCCCAAGAACTTAAAAGCGGAAATAAACAGCAACATTAAAGAGACACCTGTAACTATTTCTGGGTTTATCATCGGGAAATTCGTCAAAACCATCAAAGTTTTTTTAGGGACTTTTTTTAGGTTCTTTAGACTTACACCAGCAATTGTTCCTATTATAGTTGCTAAAACAGCCGACACTGCAGCGATTATAACCGTGTTAGCTAAAGATCTTAAAATCTCACCGTTGCTAAATAATTTCACATACCACTTGAAGGTAAACCCAGACCATACCACTCGGCTCTTAGAGTCGTTAAATGAAAAGATTACAAGTATAAAAATAGGTAAATACAAAAACAGAAAAACAAGTGATATATATATTTTAGATAATATTTTTACTTTGATCATCTCCAAATGTTTTTACTTAGCCTTCTCAACCTTAGACACAATTCACTGTAAGCATAATCGTTCTTTAATCATCTACCTTTAAGCTCATAAGTTTTGTTTTCTTCTTTCTCGTACTGTTGCAATATTCCCATACAAATTAAAATCAATATCATCAACACTAAGGATATAGCGGCACCTAAATTTGGGTTATAAGAGTTACCAAGAAATTGCATCTCTATGAGATCCCCAATAAGTATATTTGAACCCCCACCGAGCATTTTCGATATGATAAAAGTGCTAACGGCTGGTACGAACACCATGGTTATTCCAGACACTATCCCAGGAACACTTAAAGGAAGTATAATCTTTGAAAAAACGTAAAATCTGTTAGCACCCAAGTCTTGTGCAGCTTCTATAATCTTTTTGTCCAACTTTACAACGACAGAATATATCGGCAATATCATATACGGCAAAAAATTATATACCATTCCCAAAACCACGGCTCCCCAAGTATTTATAATTTGAATCTTAGCAAGATGTAAATCAGTTAATAAAGAATTTAAAATACCATTAGTTTCTAGAATTGTCATCCAAGCGTATGTTCTTAAAAGGAAGTTCATCCACATTGGAAGCATTATTAAAATCGTTATTATTCCCTGGCTTTTCGACGGTAGCTTAGAAAGTGCATAAGCAAACGGATACCCTAAAAGTAAGCATATCACTGTGGCAATAGCTCCAAAAATGAGCGATTTTATAAACACCTGCGAATACTTTCCTACATGGAGCACATTTTGCATTGTGAAGTTTCCTGATACATCGGTAAAAGCGAAAAGAACAATCATGAACAGTGGAAGAACCACAAATATAAAAAGCCACATAGAGTAAACAACAGATAGTCTTTTCGATTTCATGGAGTTCTCACCTTTTCTTTGTTTTCTTCTTCGTAAGCTTAATACATTTCATCACTAAAAGCGCTGTAGTCACCGTACTCCCCGGAATGCTCAGATTTTTTCATTATATGTATATCGTCCGGCTCCAAAACCAGTCCGATATTTTCGCCTGGAACTTGAGATTCTGTAGACTGAATCATCCACTTAAAGCCGTCTATATCTACTATTATCTCATAATGGACACCTATAAAAGTAACAGAGATAACTTTTCCGAATATATCTCCCTTTTCCGGCGAGGTTACTTTGATATCTTCAGGTCTTATTACAACATCAACCGGTTCATTTTTAGCAAAACCAGCGTCTAAACATTTAAAGCTTTTCCCTGCAAATCTTACCAACTTGTCCTCAAGCATCACTCCGTCAATTATATTACTTTCCCCTATAAAGTCAGCTACAAAGGCGTTTTTAGGTTCATTATAAATGTCTTGCGGAGATCCAATCTGTTGAATTTTGCCTTTGTCCATAACCACAACCGTATCGGACATTGAAAGCGCTTCTTCCTGGTCGTGTGTAACAAAAACAAAAGTTACACCAGTTTGCTGCTGAATGTTCTTGAGTTCCGTTTGCATGTCCTTGCGTAATTTTAAATCCAGTGCCCCAAGCGGCTCGTCCAAAAGTAAAACTTTTGGTCTATTTACTAAAGCTCTAGCTATAGCGACTCTTTGCTGCTGCCCACCGGAAAGTGAAGCAATTTTCCTAGACGAAAACCCTGACAAACTAACAAGCTTAAGCATGTTAGCTACTTCTTTTTCTATATAATCTTCACTTTTTTTAGAGAGTCTCATACCAAAAGCTATATTTTCATAAACATTTAAATGCGGAAACAGTGCGTAGTTTTGAAAAATAGTATTTATTTCTCTCTTGTGTGCAGGAACATTGTTTATTTTTTTACCGAAAAATAAAATTTCGCCACTGTCAGGCTTTTCAAAACCGGCTATTATTCTAAGTGTCGTGGTTTTCCCGCATCCAGATGAACCTAAAAAAGTAACAAATTCTCCATTTTTTATATCCAAACTAAAATTTTCTAATATTTTATGTCCATTAAAAGAAATAGATATATTTTTAAGAGAAATAATTGGGATTTTCTCCAACAGATTAACCTCCATAAATCAATAATTCCTACTTTAAATACTATATTTAAATAAATAAAAAGTCAAGTTTCATGACTTCATCCCATTCATTTTGAGTGTAGACATAAGTTCAGTAATGTTTGTAACATTTACTCCCAACCAAAAACCTATTTTCTCAGCACTACTTCAGATGTATATTTTATCATCAGAACTACATTTTGTATGGCTACAAAAATGCTATTTACTAGCTGTTTATTTTTTATTATTACTTTTAAATCATTAATACCACAAATAAAAAGTTACTTAAAAAATTAAGTAACTTTTTTAAAATTATTTAAATATTAAACTGCTCTTTGAACTTTTCCAGACCTTAAACATCTGGTACAAGCATAAAGCCTTTTTGGGGTACCATTTACTATAGCCTTTACTCTTTTTACATTTGGTTTAAAAGTTCTGTTTGAACGTCTATGAGAGTGAGAAACTTTTATACCGAAAGCAATACTTTTTCCGCAAACATCGCATTTTGCCACGACATACACCTCCTTAAAAGACTTTGTTACAATAAAATAATTTTACCAGACTTTTAAAAAGAATGCAAGTTTTTATTCGTATGTTAGCTCATAATATATTTTCAATGTAATAATATTGACTTTTATGAAAATAGATGATATGATTATTTTTAAAATGAGTAATTTTGACCAAAACTATTGAAATATTAGGAGGAAATACGTGAAAAGAGCAATTTTATTTTTGCTAATTTGCTTAATTTTAGGATATTTTGCAGAACTTCACGAAACAACGTCAACTGCAGAATCGCAATTTTTAGCTAAAGGAATAGATGTATCTAAATGGAATGGCGATATAGATTGGGGAGCAGTAGTAGCGTCCGGTATTCAATTTGCAATTATAAGAACTAGCTTTGGTTGGTCAAATAGAGATAAGTTCACGGATCCAAAGCTTGTTAATAACATTAATGGAGCTAAGTCTGTCGGAATACCCATAGGTGCGTACCATTATAGTTACGCGACCAACCCAACTGAAGCTATTTGGGAAGCCGATTTCTTTATTGATAGGCTTAGATGGACTTCATGGGAGTATCCAGTCTGTATGGATATGGAGGATAAGTGTCAGCTACGGTTAAATACACAGCAAAGAACAGATGTTGCACTTACTTTTTTGGATCGCGTTGCAAGTCAAGGTTACTACACTGCTATTTATAGCAACTTAAACTGGACAAGAAACTACCTTGACATGAATAGACTTTCAAAGCATGATTTATGGATAGCTCAGTGGAATGGTCATTGTTCTTGTACACTTCCATATGGAATGTGGCAATATACTGATTTTGGATCTGTGCCGGGAATAGCTGGTAGAGTCAATCTGGACTATTCATACAAAGATTACCCTACATATATTAAAGCAAATCATTTAAATGGGTTTTGAAAGTTTAAACATATAAAAACCACGCACACTAAGTTTAATAACACCACATTATACATATAATTTTTTATTAATGGGTTTTTAAAAGTATTTGCATCTAGGTAAAAAAATTTAAAAATTTACTTGCCTTCGCATAAGTGTTGTAGTATAATAATTATATAAGTGCTGGTGTGGCGGAATTGGCAGACGCAAGGGACTTAAAATCCCTCGGTAGCAATATCGTACCGGTTCAAGTCCGGTCACCAGCACCATGTTATCCTTAATTTTAATTAACACTTTAAGTTCATATATGCGGGTGTGGCGGAATTGGCAGACGCGTTAGATTTAGGTTCTAGTGGCAAAACCGTGCAGGTTCAAGTCCTGTCACCCGTACCAGTGCCAGAAAAAGTCGATTAATGTTCACATTAATCGACTTTTTTGCTTTACATCCATCTATCTGGTTCATCACACAACTCTTGTAATTCTTTAAAAAACATGCTTACATGGTAACCATCACAAGTAGCATGATGAACCGATATAGAAACCGGTAATAATAACTTTTCCCCAAATTCAAAAAATTTACCTACCATAACAAAAGGTGCCAGCCAAACTACGTCACTTGTAGGTGGGCAATCAAAACTAGTAAAGCTGCTCCAAGGAAGAGAACTCATATCGAAACAGTTTAGAGGAAATTTCCCCTTTGCTGCCATACTTCTGTTTTCCCCATAAATATTAATATCACTAATAAATCTATTGTAAAACAATTTAAAACTATCGCAATATTCTGTCCATAAAATCGAAATTCTCTTATCACTCTCGTGAAATATCGGATATCGAGGATGAATTACGTCGTATATACCTAAATCACCGTCTTCATTATAGGACGTTTTAAATTCGTTACTTGAATTTAAAACTTTTGAAGTCATATAAGTAAATGTTGGATAATGCCTTAGCTTAAGCTTTTTAATTCTTTTTATTACATTCGTAGCATCAACATTTATAGTCATATTGATTTTACAACGATTCTTCGTAGTAAACCAGTTATAATTCTCTTTTCTGTTCCAAGTTTCTAAATCTATTTTGGTAAAGTTCATTTTTAATTTTCCTCCTTTTATCGACTTATGATAATTATAAACATATACTATGTATTTGTAAACACTGTGATTGGCTTAAGCCCTTATTGGTTATCCGCACCATCATTTACAGCAATTACCCAGACAGTATACATTGTTAGAACTATTTCAGTGAGTTGCTCAACCTTAACTTTGTTTTTGATGCGCTTTTTATGTGGACAGATTCTAATGTAGTACTTCCTAGGTAGAACCGTCTGTTGATCATCTGGGAAGTACTATTTTTAAGTTCTATTCAAGCATTTTATTAAAATGAATTCA
>CASEZK010000019.1 GCA_949292425.1 uncultured Oscillospiraceae bacterium | reverse complement strand
TTTAATTTTTTCTTTTATAAGAACAACGGCTGAAACGTTTTTGACTCAAGCAGATTTTTGAAAGAGTTTAATTTTATCTTTGATGAGCTTGATTTTAAAGTTTTTAAATTTACTTGTTTTAAGTAAAGGCGTTACGGTTTTACTCCACACATTTTTTAAAAATTTTTTGCAAGAAAATATTATAGGGGAGATAAACTTTACAAAACACCTTCCAATAGTAACGTGGTGCAAAGTCCAACCGATTACTTCGCCTATAAAAACGAAAAATCTTATTTCACCGTTTATAGTGATTAACAAAAATAAATATGTTAAAAAGCCGGAAAAAGAAAAATAGAGTGCATCATTTATGAACTCACATATGGGCTTGTCTGAGATTGCAATGTTAAAAAATTTGAAAATGTCGAACACTATGCTTAAAAAAGCACCAAATAGTATTGATAAGAAAAAAACTGATACAGATGAAGTGGATGTACAGCTCAAGCGAAAGCCCCCCTACTTAAAAATTTTAGAAAATAGACCCTGTTTTTTTGAGCACGAAGCATCTGAATATGACAATGAAGAAACTGTGCCATCTAAGAATAGATCTCCCGTATCGAGGTTTATTTTACTTATATGAAGATTTTCACCTTTTACTGTCAATTCTCCTATATCTGTGTAAGCGATAACAGTTTGTTCATCGAAACTGTCAACATCAACAACCCCAGTAATAGACAATTCTTTTCTGCTTTTCAAAATTAAATTATGAGTTAATTTTTTGTTCTCTTCCAACTTAAAATACCTCCTAAAATCTATTCATAAAATTTTATGATAGACTAGTAGGTAATATTACATTTGTTCAAAGTAGAACTTTGTACATTTCTTGTACATTTTCTTTTTTACAGAATTCCATCACGTTTAATATTTCTACTTTTACTTTTTTTTCACTTAACGATAATTCCAAAACATCACCGACTTTAACACTGTAAGATGCTCGACATACTTTTCCGTTTACTAAAACTTTACCGGCATCACACATTTCGTTAGCTATAGTACGCCTTTTAACTAATCTGGAAACTTTTAAATATTTGTCTAATCGCATACATTCTCCTTATTGAAAAGAACCGACTTTTCGTTGAAAAAAGTCGGTTCAATAGAGTTACATTATTTTTCAGAAACTGCGTCTTTAAAAGCTTTACCTGCTTTAAAGCCAGGAACTTTGCAAGCTGGAATTTTTATTTCTTTACCAGTTCTAGGATCACGGCCTGTTCTAGCAGCGCGAGAACGAACTTCAAAAGTTCCGAAGCCGATTAATTGAACTTTTTCTCCTTTTTTTACTGCTTCAATAATTGAATCAATAACTGCTGCAACTGCTTTTTCAGAGTCTTTCTTTGAAAAACCACTCTTTTCCGCAATTGACGCTACCAATTCTGTTTTGTTCATTTTAGACAACCTCCAAAATTATACTTTTTATATTCACCCATGAAAAACACGGTAGAACATACGAACATTAAAAACAAAACTATTTTACACTATAAAAAATGCTTTTTCAAGTATTTTATTACAATTTTTTCACTTTTAAGAATTTTCCGATGCAAAAAATTTTAAAAAGGTACTCAATCGTTCTACTCATTTACTGTTACAACTCTACAATAGTCACTCCGGACTCACCTTCACCAAAAGTTCCCAACCTATAGCTTTTTATATATTTATTTTTTTTCAAATGGCTATGAATTTCATGCCGCAGTTTTCCTGTCCCTTTTCCATGTATTATGGTCAAATGATTTACACCCATCAGCAACGCATTATCTATAAATTTATCAATTTCCATTATAGCTTCTAGCACTGTTTGTCCTCTTAAGTCAAGCTCCCTTTTAACAACAGAATTCATCTTGTTGCCAGTACTTTTTATAATTCTCTTTATCGGAGCTTTTTTATTTTCACTTTCTATAAGTTTTACATTATCTATAGGGACTTTTGTTTTTATTATTCCTGCCAGAACTGTAACACTCTTTTCATCTTTGCTTATATCAGTTATTACTCCTTTTTTGTCAATATCGAAAATAAGTACGTTATCTCCCACTTTAAGTTTTCTAGGAAGTTTATAGTTTTCAGGCCTTTTCTGAATAACAGGATTGACCATATTATCGAGCTTATCTATGTCTTTCTTTAAGTCCCTTATCGAATGTTCTGAGTAGCTTTTCTCTTTCTGAATTTTTTCTGCCATTTTTAAAACTTCAGCCGCTTTGTACTTGGTTTTTGCCACTATCTCGCTTGACTTTGCCATGGCTTGTTGAAGTTTCGCTTGACATTCCTTTTGAAATTTTGCTTTTTTCTTTTTTAAATTTTCTTGTTCTATACTTATTTTTTGCGAGATTTCAGCTGCTTTTAGCCTTTCTTTTTCTACCTCTTGTCTAACATTTTCTAGCTCACCTATAGTGTCTTCAAAACGCACTCTTTCTGTGTTTAAAAGCTGTTGAGCCTTCAATATAATCTCATTATCTACCCCGAGTCGTTTAGAAATCTCCAGCGCATTTGATTTTCCCGGAATTCCAATTAATAGCCTATAAGTTGGCCTAAGTGTTTCTACGTCAAATTCACAGCTACCGTTTTCAACACCCTTTTCCAACAGAGCATATTCTTTCAGTTCTGTGTAATGAGTCGTCGCTATTACTTTAGAACCGCGTTCTCTCAACTTTTCTAAAATTGCAGTAGCTAAAGCTGCACCCTCAACTGGGTCTGTGCCAGCTCCAAGTTCATCAAGTAAAACAAGACTTTTATTATTGGCTGCCTTTAGTATGTCTACGATGCTCACTATATGAGACGAAAACGTAGATAAAGACTGTTCTATGCTTTGCTCGTCTCCTATATCGCACAACACATTGTCAAATACCGATAATTCGCTACCTTCAGCGAGCGGAATCATCAACCCACACATAACCATAAGTGTAAAAAGTCCAACAGTTTTTAAAGAGACTGTTTTACCGCCGGTGTTCGGCCCGGTTATTACCAGAGTGTCAAACTTTTCCCCTAGGCTTATGTCAATCGGAACTGCTGTTTTTTTACTTATGAGAGGATGCCTGGCCTTTTTTAAGTTTATTATACCATTATCGTTAATCTTCGGGACACAGGCTTTCATTTTATAAGCCAAACTGGCCTTTGCGAAAATTACATTTAATTCTATTGCTAACCAATAGCTTTTTAAAATAGCGCTACTATTTTCGCCAACTTTTTCAGAAAGCAAAAAAAGGATTTTCTCTATTTCCTGTTTTTCCTTATCCTTAAGTATTTTTATCTCGTTGTTTGCCTGAACTACACTCATAGGTTCTATAAATACAGTAGAGCCACTTGATGAGGTATCATGAACTAACCCTGAAACTTCATTTCTATATTCTGATTTTACAGGCAGCACAAATCGCTCATTTCGCAGTGTAACTATTGGGGATTGTAAGTACTTTTGAAAAGTTCTAGACTTTATCATATTATCCAGCTGTTCTCTTATTTTATTTGAACTTTTCTTTATACTCCTGCGAATCCTCGCTAAATCAGGCGAAGCATTGTCGGAGATTTCATCTTCAGATAATATGCAATTTTTTATTTCTCTTTTTAATGAGTTATTCGTAAAAATAAAACTAAATCTATCATCAAGGCTGGTCGTTACGTTACCTCTCATGCTTTTCCTGAATGACTTTAAACTATCAAAAACCTGCAACAGGTCTGATATTTTTAAAAGTTCAACTGTATTTAAAAGGCCACCATTTTCCGCTCTTTTCAACGCACTTCTTACATTGCCTAATCCGCAAAAAGACGGTAAAGAATACCTAGCCATTAAAGAATAAGCATCTTCCGTTTCTTTCAATAAATCCTTCACTTTTTGCAAATCTGTTTGAGGCTCTAAGTTTAAAATTATATCTTTAGCATCGTCACAGTCCACCATTTCCGATAGCTTTCTTAAAATTATATCTAACTCCAAATTTTTATAATATTTTTGTTTATCCATAATTACCTCTTCTCATTTTACCTTTTGTTTTATAAATAACGACGTCATTCCGTATTTATGCGATTATAAAAGTCTAAAGTTTTTAGGTTTTTATCCACACAATGCAATAAATATTGCTCTGTTATTCTTGCCAATCTCTTTTTATTTTCATTAGAAAGTGTAAACGAGAACATTTTATTGAATTCAGCGTATACTGTATATCTAAGAGCTGCTAAAACGTCGCTGTTTAATTCTATAGTTCCTAGCTGCCTTTTTGAACAGTCTGAGCATATTAACTGACCTTTTGTTAGAACAAAATTCATTCTAGTGTCGCTAAACCTTCCGCAATTTGTACACATTGTTAAGTCAGGCATATACCCTGACATTGATAAAATTCTCATCTCAAAAACCGATTTTATTATAGATCTGTCCTGTTTTTCTTCCATCAAATAATAAAATGAATTCAAAATCAGCCTCAATACGTTTTCACTTTCCGGAGATTCTCCAACTAATGCTAAAACCACTTCACAAAAATATTGGCTCAAGGATATATTTTCCATGTTTTTTCTCAACTCAAAAAAGCTCTTTTTTAGGTAAGCGTCGTTTATTATGTATTTATCCCGGCCTTTGTACAACACCAGGTCGGAATAACTAAATAAAGAAAGTGCCGAAAAGTTTTTATTTTTTAATTTTTTAGCACCTTTCGCAAAAGCACGTATTACGCCCCAGTTTTTAGTCAAAATTGTCACTAATTTATCATTTTCAGAAATATCCTTTTCTAATATTATTATCCCGCTCGTGCTTACCTGCATAAAAGCCGTTACCTTTCGATATATTTTTATTTTTCGCATTCACATAGTTCAAATAGTCAATAACTTTACCTGTGCTAGCAAAGTTATTCCAAGCTAGTTCCTCTTTCATGCCATAAATTCCTCCATTTTAATTATATTATCTATTTATTATTTTTTCAAATATACGTAACTTTATATGGAGTAAAATCTAGAAGGTTAGTTGGTTAAAGTTTCTTTTATTTACGCTAAAATAAATTTTATAAATATTTTGAAAAAATGTATTGACTACAGCTTTATAAAGTGATATATTTATATTGTAAAAATTAAATATCGCGGGGTGGAGCAGTTCGGTAGCTCGTCGGGCTCATAACCCGAAGGTCGTTGGTTCAAATCCAGCCTCCGCAACCACAACTAAACGTGTCTATTGATACGAGCCAAATCCCCAGTATTGCTGGGGATTTTCGCTGTTTTGAGAAAAATTGTAAAAATTAGTTCGACTGAAAACCTCAAAATTTTCTGTACCCTTCTTTCGAGGGCATGCACCCAATTTAGCTTTCGTGCAGCAGTATGCACCCAACCACAAAATTATATTATTTCCATCAGCTTCAAGAGCTTTATGCAATCTTTAAAACCTCGGTGTTATGGTTATCTTAATATAATAAAATGGTTTGACTTTATTAACAACTTGTTGGCCAAACCATTTTTGTTTTTAAATCTTTAGTTTTATCCCTTCTTGGACTATTTCCGCAAATCCTCTTTCAATTAGCATTACGATGTCATCTTGAGCATAGTTGCCTC
>CASEZK010000018.1 GCA_949292425.1 uncultured Oscillospiraceae bacterium | reverse complement strand
CTTTTTAGACTTATCAGATTTTGCGTTAAAGAATAATAAAATACCATACAAAGTTGGACAATTTTTTTCAATATATGTGAATATATTAGTATTTTCAATGAAATAAATTTTTTCTTTAAATACATCTTCAAATGATCTTCCATCCGAAGAAGTAGCGTTAGCCAGAATCTGAAGCGCTGTATTTAAAAAGCAAGAATTTCCTAAATTCCTTATTCCCTTCAGACGTTCAGTCTGCTTTTTAGAATATTCTATTTCACTTTCTATAAAAGTTTTTTTCATAGATTGTTCCATAGCCTCTTGAACATTTAAATATTCATTCAACGATATCTGGGCTATCCTAATTTGCTCCTCTATTTCACTTAATCTTATGACTGTTTTCGTATCGTTTGCATCCAGATCTCCATTTTCGATTTTAAGTTTTTCTTCATCTAAACTGGCTATTGTTTTGTTCAACTCTTCAATTTGCTTTGTTATTGTCTCTAAATTAATTTCATCTTTTCCTTTGCCACTGTCAAACGACATCACGTTGCCAGCATACGTTGTAATGCTACCGATAGAATTAGCACTTGCACTAAAAGCCGTTACACCTAATAATGCTAAAGCTGCCAGTTTTGTTTTCATATTTGCTCCTCCTGGTACTAATGTCATTTCATCGTCTGATACTTCATTTCGTAAATTATAAGCTTTTTCTAACAATTTTACAAAATCTTTAAATTCATCTATGCTACAATCGAAACCTTTATTTTTTGCTACTTCAAATTTTTTATTTATATTCTTTGCATTATTAAAATCACGTGCAAATTGATTATCCTCAGATAAAGCTTTTGTCAACTTCAAAAATTTTTTATTCATATAAAATCACTCCTTAAAATTATTTTATCATAACTAAAATAATTAATCAATGCTTTAAATTTTTATACAATATATCTCTTGACAAAACTTAACATCCGTTGTATTATATTAGAAACTTAATATCTACTACGATAGAGGCGCAATAATTAATAGTAGCCTATACAGATTTGCTTATGTGGGCAGTGTGGTTGAACGGAATTGTTGCCGAAGTTTTGATGTGTCACATAATACATCATTGCTGGTTTATTGCAGAATATGTAATAAACTGTCACGTTACTGTGGAGTGCTATTCGTTTGAAGTAAATGGTTTTGCAATTCAATTATAATTTATAAGATAGCATAAGATTCCACAATAATGTACCTATAATGTGGAATCTTATTTTAATTTTTGAGGTGTAAAATTTATGCAAGGTACTCTTTGGTCTCTATTGCCACCTACAGTGGCCATTGTGCTATCTCTCATTACAAAGGAAGTTTATATTTCTCTTTTTTCTGGAATAATAGTAGGTGCTTTACTTTTTACAAACTTTAATGTTCTAGAAACTATCGATATGATCTTCACTGTAATGACCGAAAGTATATATGGCGGTGGCACCAACATACGAATCGTTCTGTTTCTCATCATGTTAGGAACTATTGTCGTACTTGTTACAAAGTCAGGAGCTTCCACGGCATATGGTAAATGGGCCAGCAAAAAAATAAAAAATAAAAAAACTGCACTCTTATATACCTTCTTTTTTGCAAGCATGCTGTTTATAGACGATTATTTTAGTTGCTTAACTACAGGGCATGTCATGAGACCTATAACAGATAAAAATAAAGTTTCTAGAGCTAAACTTGCATATGTCGTCGATTCAACGGCTGTTCCCATGTGTATACTTATACCATTGTCTAGCTGGACTGCCGCAATTTCAAGCTCTTTAACTGAAAGCGGTGCTCAAGATGGCTTTAGTTTCTTCATAAGAACTATTCCATATAATATCTACGCCATATTGACTATTATAATGGTAATAACTGTGTCATTGTTTAACATAGATTTTTCTTCTATGCTAAAACACGAAACCAACGCTATGAATGGAGACTTAACATCTTCCGGTATTGAAGAGCTCAGTGAGGAAATACATATTGAAAACAAAAGAGGTAAAGTTTTCGATTTAATAGCTCCTATATTAAGTTTAATCATCTGTTGTACTCTTGGTCTTTTATATACAGGTGGTATATTAAACGGTAATGTAAGCATATTAGAAGCATTTTCGCACTGTAACTCATCTAAGGGTTTATTGATGGGAGCGTTCGCGTCTTTAATAATCACTTCAATTATATATGTCCCTAGAAATGTTATTTCATTCAAAGATTTTGTAGGGTCAATCGCCGAAGGATTCAAAGAAATGTCTTCTGCCATTATAGTCTTAGCGATGGCTTGGACGCTAGGAAACATAGCTCAAAATTATTTAAAAGCCGGAATATTCATTTCAAGTATTGTAAAAAATCATGCCGCTTCTTCTGCTTTTATACCTGTGATAATTTTCATTTTAGCCGCCATTTTATCTTTCTCTACAGGGACATCTTGGGGTACTTTTGCTATGTTTATTCCTATCGCATATCCCCTATTTCCTCCAGACAACGAACTTCTAATCATAACAATCGCTGCTGTCCTTGCTGGTTCTGTTTTTGGAGACCACGTTTCTCCCATTTCCGATACTACAATTATGGCCGCAACCGGCACAAAGTGCAGTGTCATAAATCATCTATCCACTAAACTTCCATATGCGCTATTGATCGCTTGTATCAGTGCTTCAGGGTTCATATTGGCCGGGTTTATCCGAAATCCGTTTATAGTGCTGGCTATATCAATTGCCCTATTGTATTTAACTTTATTTGCTATAAAAGTATTTAGGAAAAGTTTTTCAAAAATAGACAGGGGCGGGCGCAGCCCAGATTGACTGAAAGTCAATCTATATGACCGTTAGGTCAAATAACATAAACAGAAGTCGGATAAAATCCGACTCCTGTTTATGCAGGATGCGCCCTTTAAGCTATTTTATCATACTTGCAACTTCATCTGCAAAATTATCTTCTCTTTTTTCTAGCCCTTCTCCTTTTTCAAACCTTACAAAGTCAGAAATTTTAATGTTCACACCAAGGTTTTTTGACACTTGTTTCGTATACTGATCAACAGACAAGTTACTATCCTTCACAAACACTTGGTCAACCAAACAACTTTCCTTATAGAACTTTCCTATCCTACCCATAACTATCTTTTCTGCAACACTAGCCGGTTTGCCGTCATTCACAACTTGCTCAGTCAAGATTTTCTTTTCATGTTCCAGCACATCAGCAGGAACTGCATCTTTATTTAAGTAGCTAGGGTTAACCGCAGCCACTTGCATAGCTACATCTTTCGCATAATATTTAAACTCATCTTTTTTAGCAACTTCGCTATCTACATCAAACGCAACTATAACACCTATTCTACCGTTTGCATGGATGTACGTTGAAACTACGCCCTCAAAACGTTTAAAACGTCTTACTTTGATATTTTCACCGATCATAAGAATTTTTTCTCTTACTAAGTCTTCAACCGTTAAGTCACTTCCGCTAGCTTTGCAAGTCATTAATTCTTCAACTGTTTGAGGATTTTTCTCTATAACTGTTTTTGCACAAGCCTCTACAAAGTTATTAAATTCTGCGCTTTTCGCGGCAAAGTCAGTTTCTGCATTTACTTCTATAACAACACCGACATTGCCTTCTGCGTTTGTGCTTGCATAAGCTACACCCTCAGCCGCAATTCTTCCTGACTTCTTAATAGCTGCTGCAAGCCCCTTCTCTCTTAAAAAGTCTATAGCTTTGTCCATATCTCCATTAGAGTCATTCAAAGCCTTTTTACAATCCATCATACCGCAACCGGTTTTTTCTCTTAAATTTTTAACATCACTTGCCGTAAAAACCATAATTGTTCCTCCTAAATATTATTAAGAAAAAACCCGAGCAAACGCACGGGCTATTTACTCAAAGAAAAATTATTCAGATTCTGCAACTTCTTCGCTTAAGTCTTCAGCAGCTGCACCCATTTTCCCTTCTCTGCCTTCTATGATAGCATTTGCTATAACATCGGAAATAAGCTTAACTGCACGGATCGCATCATCATTTCCCGGAATAACATAATCAACTTCATCAGGGTCACAGTTTGTATCTACAATGGCTACAACCGGGATACCCAATTTTTTAGCTTCAGCCACTGCGATTTTTTCCTTCTTAGGATCCACCACAAACAATGCTCCAGGCAGCGACGTCATCGTTTCTATGCCACCTAAAAACTTTTCAAGTTTTTCTATTTCTAAATTTAGCTTAATAACTTCTTTCTTTGGCAGCAAATCAAAAGTGCCATTTTCTTTCATTTCTCTTAACTGTTTCAAGCGGTTAATTCTGTGTCTAATGGTTTTAAAGTTTGTCATCATTCCGCCAAGCCAACGTGCATTTACATAGTTAGCTCCAGCTCTAACTGCTTCTTCTTTAACTGAATCTTGAGCTTGTTTTTTAGTCCCTACAAACAAAATATTTTTACCTTCTGAAGAAAGTTCACGAACGAAATTGTATGCCTGCTCTAGCTTTCTAACGGTTTTCTGTAGGTCTATAATATAAATACCATTTCTCTCCGTAAAGATGTACTCTGCCATTTTAGGGTTCCATCTTCTCGTTTGATGTCCAAAATGGACACCTGCTTCTAAAAGTTGCTTCATAGATATAACTGACATAAGTTCCTCCTTGGTTTTACCTCCGCCTAGCTACAAATCTGTCAAGCTTTAAAAGCCACCAAGAAAAAGCCAAGCGTGTATAATTTTAACTTTACTATTATATAACATCGTAAATTTTAAATCAAGCTATTTTTTAACATTAATGAAACTAAGTAATGGGTATATTTTTTCACAATAATCATTGTAAAACGAAAAACACTTGACTCCACTTAAATAAGCTTACTTCTTAATTCTATTTACAGTCATAAGTTATAAAGCACAAACTCTCAAATAAATTTTAAAAATTGTACCTTTTCAATATTATTCATTAAAAACTATTTCAATTTCTTTACCATATTCCACGCTATCACCTACATTTAACGTATGGTAGCCTATAATCGTTCCTACCTCGACATTTTCACTATGAGTTTTTTCAACCTTCACCTTAAAGCCGTCCTTGCTCAACCGATTCGCTGCTTGAAATAAAGTTAAGCCTTTTATTTCGGGTAGAATTCTTTGACTTTTTCCAATGCTTACGCTCACTACCACAGGGCTGCCCCTAGCCACAGTAGTACCTTTTTCAGGCAACTGCGATATTATGTTGCCCTCCTTTACATCATCGTTTACTTTCCTTTCCGATACATAAATTCGAAACTCTTTAGTGTCTGAAAATACTCTTTTAGCTTCTTCAAGCTCTGTATCTATCAAATTTGGGACCACAATTTCAGAAGCATCCACATTAAAAACTTTTATTTTATCATCGCTGCCTTCTTCGTCATAGTCAAAAAAGCCACTGAATTTAAGGGCAACCACCGAAAGGGTAAATATTAAAAAAACTACAATAGTCGAAAATAAAATACAATAATTGTTTTTACGTGACAATCTTAGATTTTTTTGTTTTTTTTTATTTTTTCTTCGAAAGTACGCCTTGCAAAAAAAATTATTCATTAAAGCTATGCCTCGCTTTTACAGTTCTCCAACAACCCGCTTATATTCGTCGTAAGATATTGTTTTATTAAGCACTTCAATTAATGCATTTTGAGACAGATTTTCTGGTAAATCAAGCTTCTTTAACAGTTTTTTCCTTTTATTTGAACTGTTATCTCTCCCGGAAAGTCCGTCCTCATAAAAGTCCATCTTAGTTATTTCTTTTATATTATTTGTTTTTTCTTCCTTTTTTAAACTTACCTTATTTATAGCATCCAAAATTATTTTATCGTCTACCCCCTCTACCCCCAGTTTGCGTTCCTTAGAATAAGATTTTTTTCTCTTTTCCTTTCCTATTATATCCGGTATATACGCATGCTTTATTTTATCCTTTGGGATAATTCCATTTAAATAATTTCTTATCATGAATCCTGCGTGGTCGCTGTCCGTTAAAATCAAAACACCATTTTTATCGGCCAGTTTTTTTATCATCTGAACCTTCTCTTTATTCTTGAATATATTAAATCCACCAACATCTATAATTAAAGCATCTAAAATTTGTGAAAGTTTAATTTTATCATATTTGCCTTCTACTATCACAACCTCTTTTAGTTTTAACATTCTCACACCTCATTACAAATAAAAACAACCTACATTATAGGCTGTTTTTCATTATCTAAAAGCTTATCTAACATAACTTTTGCCTGTACATTGAAATATACACAATCTAAAAAAATAAAAATTCTCTCGTCTCTTGAAAAATTTTTTAAAATATTTGCTTTTAAGTCAACATTAACTGACATATTTCCAAATAAATTTTCCTTATAATTAGTTATGTTAATAGCTACACAGTCTTTGCTAAATAAATCTAAAGCATTTGTTTTTTCAAAAATATTTTTAATATCTAAAAATACGGGTAAAAGGCACTCTTGAGTTTTAAATGACGGCTTTGTAATACTTTCTTGCAAATTACATACATGCACATTTACACCAATTTTTTTAAACCTTTCTTTAAACTGGCAAGCTTGTTGAAAAAATTTTCCTTCACAAAAAAAAACTAAATTTTTATTTTGCAAAATAAAGTCCGATATCTGTTCTATTTCCTTGGCAAAGAAAAGTGCTAATGCTTCATATTTTACTTGCTTTGTGTGATAAATGTTCTTTGACAAGTTTTGAAATGATAAATTTTCTTTCAAATTTATTTTTTTATCGAAAAAGTTAGGTTGGCAAAAAAACATAGCTTTTTTAAGTAAAATTTTGTCCATCAGCAAAACTCACCCCTTATTTTTATATTATACTGCGTAAAAAGCTAGACTGTCAATGCTTTTAAAGCTTCCTGTAACAAGGTAAAATTTTACTTAATATAAAAAATTTTCGTTAATCGAAAAAAATCGAATATTTTATGTTGAAAAATTTTCACAAATTGATTATAATAAAAAAGACGAATGATGTCAAATTATGATTCTTAATAGAGGTAGGTAAAAATGACAAAAGTAATACACATGTTCAAAAAAGACCTTTCACAAATCAAAAACATTCAAGATGGAGAAAAGTTATACTATAACTTGTACGAAACTGAAAACCCGTCTTATACTACTTATGGCATCGAGATAATATCAAAAAAAAAGAACAAATCCGAAACAGCTTCTCTGGAGCAAATTTCCGAATCAAAATGTTTAATCATAAACATTATCACTTACCTGTACGAAAATTCAATCAAGCCAAATTCTGCTTGTGGTATTATCAGCGACTTAATAAATGCAGATTTCCTTAGAAACTAAGATTTTTTCTATAGTTTCCCATGGAATTCAGTCATTCTTCTATAAAATTACTAATCGCTGATGATAACAATGATGTTTGTAATACTTTATCTAACTTTTTTAACGATGTAAATGATATAGAAGTTTGTTCTATAACTCACGACGGCATCAGCACTATCGAACAAATAAAAAGCTTAAGTCCTGACATCGTTTTACTTGATATCGTTATGCCAAACGCTGACGGTATTGACGTATTAAGACTTTTAAAGCAAATAAACCAACAACCTATGCCTCAATTTATCATTATTTCTGCCGTTGGAAGCGAAAGTGTTATAAAAGAAGCTTATTCTCTGGATGTTAAATACTATATGCTAAAACCATTTATTCTAAAATCTCTCGAAGAACGCATCAGAAAAATTTATTCAAATCAATTCAAAGAAAAAATTTTATCCACCACCAGTACAACCAGTAACTTTAAAACCGATTCTATTATTAAAAAACATCTTATACAAATTGGCATCCCTACAAACAGTTTAGGGTATTTGTACATCACTAACGCCTTAAAAAATATGATTAATGCTAGCCAAGGGTATTTGATTTCCGATATTTACGAGACTGTTGCTAAAAATTATGAAACTACTCAGCAATGTGTTGAAGGAGCAATCCGAAACGCTATATCTCGTGCTCATGAAAAAAGAAGTAAAGATTACAGCAAAATATTTTCAAAAAGTAACGGCAGAGGAACCGTAAAACCTACTAATTCTCAGCTTTTAACAAAACTAGCTGAGAGTATAAAAATATCTGATGAACTATAAATAGTAAACTCTGTAAATTAAAATTTCAGTTTTTTCAGGACAACAGTCAGTACTGTTGCTACCGTTAACGATACAACTGTGTTTATTCCTGAAATAATGGTGCTTCTACACAATAAAACTATTGTGCTTTCTAGAGTCATCCCCAAAATGGATCTATTGACAGCAAAGCCTTTAAAAAGATGCAATAAAGTGTAGATAACAGATGCTAAAAAACTTGAAATTAAATTTATAAGAGTTTCTTCTTTTAAAAATTTAAATGCATTTTTAAAATATCCACATGCAAATGCCATAATAAACTTAAACAAAAATGTAAAAGGCGATGACATTATAAACAATGGGTTTAAAATATCAAATAAAAAAGAGCCTATTCCGGCTGACAATCCCCCTTTTATAGGGCCGAGTAAAAAAGATGCTAGCAAACAGGCAGCATTGCCTAAATGCACCATTGTGTTCGTGCCTATAAAGATTGGAATGTGTATGTAAGTTGCAGCAAAAACTACAGCTGCCATTGAGCTAACGCTAACTATATTTTTTATTTTCTCATTCAAAAAATTAACTCCTTAAGTTTTTACTATTATTTTAATGCGTATCAAATAATTTTACAAGTTCGACCTTTTAATCTTTTTATTTTTTTCTTTTTTAATTTATAATTTTAAAAATTAACTTATGGAGGGTCCATATGTCACACACAGAATGCAAAAATAAAGTAAAATTTGAAAAAGTTTCTACAAGCAGCAATGATGAAAATAGCTTTACTAAACAGCCTAAACTAAAAGACTTGAACTCTTCTTTAAGCTGTTTAGAATTTTTTTTCGTACAGGCCATTTCAAAACTACCTATAATAAATTTACCTTTTTTGCTCACATGGGCGTTTAACAAAAATTCAAATTTAAATTTGAAGGCCTACGCTAAATCCATATTGATATGGAATTTGATTTATGCCGCAATTATTATTTTTTTGTTTCTTACACTTACTTTCATAAAATACCATTTTGATATAAATGTTTACTTTCAATATTTGAAAAACGCACTTAAGTTATACGCACAAAGAATTCAAATTAATGGCTTTCCGTGTTGAATACTTAGCTATGATATCAAAAGACCTCCCACTTGCTAAAAGTTATGCTGTAAAGAGTCTCGCTTGTGGTACAATAAGGTATTCAAGTCTTAGAATACAATGAAATGATGTTTTTATGGCTAATAGCACAAACAGTTTATCACACAAAAACGGTTACGCCCGCACTTAATCGAAAAAAAGAGTAACATACAACCAACAAAGAAAATGATAACAATGGGCACCGGTCAAATACAAAATAAATAGCATGAAGAAAATATGGCATATAATCATGTAAATCTTTTTGTGAGCATTTCTCTCCAAACAGGTGTTTCAAGTTTCATTAGGTACTTAAAGTAAAAAAGTGCTTTAATGTTGTTTGAAAAATATATAAGCCCAAAGTATAAGTTTGCTAGGCAAAATGATATATGCCTCAATCGTTGGAAATTAAACTACGAAAAACATATCCAAAGTCTAGAAAAAATGGACGGGCCAAACACAAATAAAATTCAGGCTCATTTAAGCCAATTCATTTTAATGATAACCAAAAAGACAAAAATTCTAAGTGTTAAATAAACAAAAACCTACACTTTGGAACACGAGTTTGACTTTGAGCTATAGTATTTGCGTAAATCACCTGTCTTCCGATAATTACGACTAAAAGAAATCAATCTAAATCTTATAAAGGTTTATTTTTTTATGATATCTTTGCAGATGGCATTGCACGTGCTGTTACCATTGATGGTATAGTTTGAGTATCTTTTATATATTCTGTACCTGGATGAAAAAAGAAAGTTTATGTTTTTCTTACACAGCATAGGCCTTGAAGTATCGTTTTTTAATCTTTTTTTTATTTCACTTAAATGAGTATCTATGAAAAAAAGTCTTCCATTTTCCTTGATTCTATTAACGTTTTCAGTATTATTTAAACTTCCTCCACCTAGAGAAATAACGGCGCCATTAATGGTTGTAACCTGTCTTATTATGGAGGACTCGCATGTTCTAAAAAAACTTTCGCCGTACTTTGAAAAAATTTCCGGTATGTCTAATTTTAATTTTTCTTTTAAAAATTCATCTGTATCGATAAATGGCACTCCTAAGCTTTGTGAAAGGGCTCGTCCGACAGTAGTTTTGCCACAACCCATAAAACCGCACAACACTAAATTATTTTTTAGTTTCATATTTGTCCCATATCCTTTATTTTATTTATGCAATCAGCCATTAAATTTTTTATATCTGACTCATTAAAAACGACATTGTTCCAAATTTTTTGAGCAAGCAAAGCTTGAAAAATCAACATAGATAGTCCATTTACAGCTTTTATTCCTAATGTTCTTGCCTGCTTTATCAGTTTGGTTTCCAGCGGGTTATAAATTAAGTCAAAAATAATGTCGCATTTTTTTATTATATCTATACCAATTGGTAATGCGTCTTTTTGTGGGAATGTGCCTACAGGAGTGGCATTTACCAGCATGCCGATTTTACCTTTTTGCAGCTTAAGGTCGCCTGCTGTACAAACTTTTACATTTTTTAAGTTCATTTTTCTTTTTAATTCCATAGCTTTAAACAAACTCTCTTTTCTAACCACAAGCGTCACTCCTATGCTAAGTTGTGCATATCTTGCAGCTATGGCTCTGGCAACGCCACCATAGCCTAATATTACTATATCACTTTCTACGTTTATTCTCTCAAGTTTTAAAACCTCAAAAAAGCCATAAACATCTGTATTAAAACCTGTGCTTATTTGAGCATTTTTTACTGTATTAACTGAACCGTAACTTTTAGCATAGGAGTTTACCTTAGAAAGATACAACATAATGTTTACTTTATGCGGTACTGTAACGTTGTAACCATCTAATTTATTCAAAAAGTTAATACTACTTTTAAGTTGTTCGCTGCTAATAGGCAATAGATTGTAGTCTGCGTTAATTTTAGATATCTCAAACAGTCTGTTATGTATAAAAGGGGAAATGGAGTGTTCTAGTTTGTAGCCAATTAAAGCATAATTTTTTTTATTCAAAAAATCACAACCAATAAATTTTAATAATTTTAAATATGAGTATTGACAAACGGCTTAAAATGTTAATAATATTGTTTATAGGGTTCTATAAGGGTTACGTGGTAGTTAGAGCCGCTTTTAAAGAATATCACAATAAAAATAATCTTGTTGATTTTTAAGAATTATTTTATGTGTAAACTTAATAATATTTAAGGAGAATTCTAATGGTTTTAAGTAAAGTCAAATCGATTTTAAGCGAACAGTTTTCTGTTGATGAAGAAAAAATAACTATGCAGACAAATATAGCCGAGGATTTAGGTGCAGACTCTTTGGATGTCGTCGATGTTTTAATGTCGCTAGAAGATGAGTTCGAGATGGAAATACCTGATGAAGACGTAGAAAATATAAAGACAGTTGGTCAATTAGTTGAGTATATAGCTAAAAATCAAAACCACAAGTAATTCTTGTGGTTTCGCTCTTGATATTTAATTCATTATAATTAAATAATTAATTCTGACTTTCTGATGGTACAATCACAGTGTGAATATTCTTCATTAAAAATTGCACAACTTCCCAGACAGAAGACGCATTAGATCTAATTATATCTTTGTATCTTTTCATAAACTCACTCAGACTCGAACATGTAAAAGAACCATTGTCAACATAGCAATTATAAGAAGTTACTGCACCAAATATCCCACCGATAATTGCGATAATCGACGCAATAGATCCTGCTGTACCTAATACCGCTGCAAAATGAGATTTAAACATAAATTTAATATTACTCCATAAAGAAGGACTTTTTTGTTTTGCAGATCTTGCTTCTGCTTTTTCCATTAATTTCAAGAGCCTTTTCATCTCTCGTATGTCATACTCTCTTTGTTCTGATTCAGTATAATATCTTCCTGCAAAGTACGTTAATCCCGAGTTTGTCCCAATTGTTACAAACAAAGAAGCTACTACTAGAAAAATTGATAATATTTTTTTGTAATTCATATTACGTTCTCCCTTTATTCTGTAAAAAATATTAGAATTATAGTATATTATGATATATCATGGTTTTAATTATACTATAGTTAATTAGTTGTGTCAAGAAAAATTTTTGCGTTTTTTATCTAACAAATATATATACAATTTTCATAGCATAACTGTAAGTGTTAATATTTTTATATATTTTTAAGTATGTTAAATCAGCTCGTGTAGTAAAAAGCTATACGATTATTTTTATTAAAAGGAGACTACTCTACGTAGCCTCTTTTATCATATATTCTTCAGATAAGCCGAAACTGATAGTTAAAGCTTCATCTACTCTAGCCATTGATATTGTGTCCAGTGTCCCCATTTTTTCTTTTAGCCTTTTTTTATCAATAGTTCTTATTTGTTCTAAAAGCACTACAGAATCCTTTGAAAGTCCGCTTCCGCTCGCCCTTAAAGTTATATGTGTTGGCAGGTTAGCTTTTGAGTTTTGGCTGGTTATGGCTGCCGCTATGACTGTGGGACTAAAACGATTTCCAACATCATTTTGAACTATTAAAACAGGCCTTACTCCACCCTGTTCCGAGCCTATTACAGGACTTAAATCTGCATAAAATATATCTCCTCGTTTTATATTCACTTCTTTCACGCTCCGAAATTTTTATATCAAATTTAAAATCATTTTTAAACTTAATTTAAGAATATTTTTACCTTTCTTTACAGTGTTTAATCATAAAAAACATTGCATTTAAAAATATTCCCATCAATATATAATATTAATTTTTGTCCAAGCGTGACATCAAAATACAAGCTTGTTACAGTGGTTTTACCGTTTGTCTGCGATAAAACTTAAAAATAATAAAGCTTATATAGTTACAATTTGTAACTATTTTGTAATAATATGTTTTTCTCTCTATAGCACAAAAAAGTCAGCGCATTTTCTCCTTGTCAAAAATATTATAGGCGTAGCATACGGCTTTTCTATGAAATCTTATGGCATAAGTGCATAAAATGCTTTTATTTTTTAATTTGACATTTCAAGCCAGCGATAATAAAATAATTATAAATGATTTTAAACTATTAACTTTCAGAAATTTAACTTTTACTTTTTGTTATAATTTTGTTATTTTAACATATTATATTTACAAGACCAAAAGGAGGATAAATTTTGAATTTAAGGGAAAAAATATCAAATAATTTATTAAAGAAGTGGAAAATGGTAATGTCGTTGACAATTGCAACTTCAGTACTCTCTACAACTATTGTGTCAGTTTCTGCTTCAATGAAAAATTACACAATAACAGACGGAGATGCAGTTACTAAGCTTACAGCTATAAAAAGTGAAGCAAATGATATTCTGGAAAAAGCCGGAATAAAATTAAATGGTTTTGACAAATTTACCGTTGACGAATGTGGACCTAAGGATATTGCAATAAACATAAAAAGAGCATTCAAGGTAGAAGTTACAATGGACGGCGAAACAAAGCAATTAGACACTGCTGAGTGCACTGTGAAGAACTTTTTGTCCGAGCAAGGCATAACTTTGGGCGAAAACGATGAAATAAATGTCAGCCTCGACGAGTTAACCTATCAAGATATGAAAATAACCATTAGCAGAGTAGAAATTAATGAAGTTAAAGATCAGCAGGTTATACCTTATTCATGTGTCATTAAAGCAACGAGTGACTTAAAAAAAGGTGAAACTAAGGTCGAAACAGCTGGTGCAAACGGGATAAAAGAAACTGTTATTAAACAAAAATTTGTAGATGGGCAATTAGTTGAAAGCCAAGTCATAAGTGAGAACGTTATACATCCTGCTGTTGACCTTGTAAAGCTAGTTGGCACTAAAGAAATCATTAAAACTAAGAAGAAATCGCCTCCAACTGTAACAGTTTCTTCATCTAGCGGCACATTTACAGATTCAAATGATCAAAATGTTAATTACTCAAAAACTATACGTGGCGTATGCACCGCTTACTGCGGTGGAGGAAGAACTTCAACTGGTCGCGCTGCACAAGTCGGTGTAGTTGCTGTGGACCCTAAAGTTATTCCTTATGGTACTAAGCTTTACATACCGGGATACGGTTATGCTGTTGCCGGAGATACAGGTGGAGCTATGAGGAACGGTGGAGTCTTGATAGACGTTTACTATAACACTGAAGCTGAATGTAAGCGTTTTGGACGTAAAACTTTGACAGTTTATGTACTATAAATAAAAAAAGAATTCTTACTATTTGTAAGAATTCTTTTTTATATTTCGATTCATCTTAAAGTAATTATAAGTATTGGGCAGATTTTTTTCTGCCTTTTTTCGCTTTCTTGCCGCTATCAGTATCTACAGGAAATTCTCCCGTCCTCCTGTTCATAAATAGAACAAATAAAACTATTCCCACTCCCACCAAAATGCACAACCAGGCTACTGCTCCGGCCACAAAACCAACATTTTCGTTTTTTCCCTGTTGAGGAACTATTACTTCCGGTAGAGTTATTTCAGATTCTTCTACTTCAGGTAAATCCTTAGGAGCTTCGGTCCACGTAAATTGCTGAGGATATGTAACTGGGGATTTGTTTTCTTTTTTTGCTTTATCTTTACTATTTTCCTTTTGAATTTTTGACGCTTTTTCATTTTCAGATTCGCTTTTTGTCGCAGCTTTAGCTTCCTTGCCAACTGTACTTTCATTTCCCGTTTTCACTTGCTTTTTTTCTTCTTTTTTAACTTCTACTTTAACTCCTTGTTCATTTTGATTTTCCTCTAAAGCTGGGGACTGTTGTTCGCTAGGTAAAGAATTAGGAACTTCGTTTGGCGGCGTAAAGGAAAATGTTAAAACCGCGTTGCTGCATAAAGAGCAACCCAACAATATTAGCATCGATCCTAATAATCTTTTCACCTTGCACTCCTCCAATAAAACAAATTTAAAACAAGCTCTTTATTTAACAGTAAATTTATAAAAATTAAGTTTTTTCTTTAAATCTTAAAACATATTATACCATATTTGAATCTCTATGCAACAAAAACTAATTAAAATAAATTCTCTTTTATCAATGTTTTTGCTTTTTCTGTTAAATCAAAAACACTTTTAGATATATAATCTATTGAATTGTATACCGGTGAAAAATCTATCGTATATTTGTTCCCCAAGAGTTTAACATTTAAGTACCGTACATCTTTTTCGCTCCATAATCGTATAGTTTTATCAAAATCATCTGTCGTAACATTTTTTTCAACTATTACCAGCCCCCAAACCAACCCAAAAACCAGAATGGTCACGAGCATTGATAAAATAACCAACTTCCATGATAATTTCCACTTCTTCATAGTTATCTCCGCATTTTTCTTATGATAATCCATCTAAAGTTGCAGCGAGAGCTTTGCCCAAATACAGCCCTGAAAGCACTGCTTCGTTTAAAGTATTTGCGTCCGACCCAACTTCTATAAGCAACGAGCCATGTGTCTTGTGCATGTTATATCTGGCGTTTTTAAATAAAAGAGACCGAGTCATGCCGTGATACATACTTTCTATTTGCCTTTGTAATCTTAAAGCAAGTCGTAAGTTATACTGCCAATCTGGGTGTTCCAGAGTACCGTCGGTATCGCAACCGGCTATGATCATGACTTGAGCTGCTTTTTTGCCGTTTATAGAACAGGTGGGTTTTATCTTTTGCCTTTCTTTGTTTTCTATGGTATCTCTGTGAATATCTAAAACCACAGATATAGACGGGTATTTTTTTAAATTTTTGTCTATGGTTTCTGCAGACCGTTTATATGAGCCGCTGAATGTAGGTGTGTCATGTATAGTGGTATCATGAACAGTCTTTATGCCACAGTCTTCCAAACTTTGGCAAATAGCGTTACCTACTTGTACAACATTAAATTTGGGATCAATTGTCCTTGCATTGAAATCTTGATAGTAAAAACCCTGATCTTTGTCCATGTATGCTTCGCTCGTATGAGTGTGAACTATCAAAACTTGAGGTGTTCCGTCTTTTTTTACGCTTACATCTGGGGGAAATTTTAACGTCTCTTCAATGTTTATATCAAATGACGTTTTATTATTTATGAAAAAATTCTGATATTTAGTTCCACTTGCGCCAAACATGCATTCTAAGATTTTGTACGTTGGTTCATTTGTGTTATGCGAAAGTTCAAATGTTGGAACATTTTTTAAAAAATTATCTATAGTTTCATCCGTTGTATTGCTTGCCAAAACTGTATTTCTTTGTCCGAAATTTATAGTGCTTACTATATTATTTACTTGACGGTCACATTTCTCTTCAAAAATTTTTCCATCAGGTAACATAACTCCTGCTGCCAGTAAACTTAATCTGTCAACCTTGTTTCGCAAGATGCCAGGAAGCCATGAAAGAAAAGAAATACTACAAACTATCGTGCTTATAAAACATATAAATAATTGTAGCTTTTTTTCATAGTTGTTGCCTCCTGACACAAAGTACCTAGCTTATCGAAAAATTGGGGCGGGAACCCAATCATTTTTTTAAAATGATTGAGATAAATTGTAAATTTATCGAACGCGGACACGTTCGGTTACCGCCCCTTAGCTAGACAAAGCGAATTTGCATGTACATTATAAAAATATGCGTAAACTTACCAAGTTATGATTTGTCTTATGAGATTAAACTCATTAGTTCTTTAGCTAAAAAGCCCGTATGCAAAGCGCAATTTATTGACATAGCAACTAGATTAGAGGCCCTTTCTATTAACAGATCTATTTCTCGTGGTGTCACCATCATCGGCTCACCTCTAGGATTTACTTTGTCCTTTATGGCCAGGTTTATCTTTCCTTCAAGTGAAGGAATCAAATCGCTAGCCAAAGTCAGAGCATCTACAACTGTCGGCACGCCTATGCTCACAACAGGTACTCCCATGACTTTTTTATTTATATTAGGTCTAGAATTTCCAACGCCTGATCCTGGTGAAATACCTGTATTTGATATTTGTACAGTACTTCCCAGCCTTCTGGTTTCCTTTGAGGCTAAAGCATCCACGACTATTATTGCACTTGGGTTTATCTTTTTTGTGATGCTCAAAATTATTTCACTAACTTCAATGCCGGTTTGCCCAAGAACTCCAGGAGCTAGTGCTGCTACAGGTCTTAGTTGATCTAGTCCCGTAGACCTTGCAATTTCGCCTGTTATGTGTCTGGTTGCGAGTATCGATTTTACAGTTTCAGGTCCAAACGCATCTGGAGTTATGCTAGAATTTCCAAGACCTACCACAAAAATAAGCCCTTTTTTCGGAATTAATTTTCTTATTTGTTTAGATATAACCTCGACTTTTTGTTCTACACCTTGGTAGTTATCAGTTAAATGAGGTATTTCAACTGTGATGTATTCTCCTTCAGGCTTGCCTATTTTTCTCGACGCCTGCTCATTTTCTATAGTAATGTCTGTTATTTTCATGTCGTTTATTTCTTCTATTTTTTGACTTATTCCCATTATACTGTTTTTCAGTGCTTCTCTCGCTTCAATAGCTAAGTCTGTTCTGAAATTCATAACAATCCCCCCTGTTGATATTATTGGCGACATCTGGATATATATTCTACAAAGTTGAATGTAAAGTTAACTTGACATTAATAAAAAAACTGTTATAATTAAATTTATACCGGTATTAGAAAGGCGATATATGAAAAATAATTTAGAAAAATTGAGAAGTGGGTGTAACCTAACACAGGAACAACTGGCGAATAAACTAAAAGTAACTCGCCAAACCATAAATTCCATAGAAAAAGGCAAATATAACCCTTCAATTGTACTTGCCTTTAAAATCTCAAAATTTTTTAACACAACAATCGAAAATGTTTTTATATTTCAGGAGGATTCTTATGAATAAAAAATTTTACAAAACATTACTTTACAAACTGAGTCGTTCAATTATGTATATAGGTCTAGGAATTTTAGTTTCAGCATACTTTATAAGGAATACATATCTTATAATTTTCGGGGCAATTTTAGTCTGTTTAGGCGGAGCATTTGCTAAAAAAGAAAATAAAATTGTTAAAGCCGAGGTAATATTAAACGATGAAAGGTTTATTGAAATAAGAAAGCTTTCAAGAATAAAAGCTTTTGACACTTTTAGTTCTATTGCAAATTGCTTAAATGCTGTACTTTTATTTTGCTTAATTCCAAATTCTTTTTTGAACAAATGTGTAAACCAAGATTTAGTTGCAGGGTGCGTATTGGGATTATCCGGCGCAATATTGCTAAATTTTATCCTATATATTTATTATCACACAAAACTAGAAAAAACTATGTAACACAATTTATCCTGTTGTTTTTCTGTCTTTTGTAAGTTCCACTATGATATTGTTCCCATCCAGCAATATCCTGTTGCACCAAGGGAGGTTTCATAATATTATGATATTATAAAATCTTTTTAATAAGGGGGTGGCCATCTTGATTCTGGAACAAATTGACGAAGAAAGGCTTTTAATAGCGCTTTCTAGCGAAGATATGGATATATTAGATTTAACATTTAACCAATTAAGTTGGAAAAACAATTATTCTAGACAGGTCATTAAAAAAATTTTAAGAAGAGCAGAAAATGAAATCGGTTTTTTTGTCGGGAATAATCAGTTGATGGTAGAGGCAATTCCTCAAAGCAACGGATGTGTAGTTCTCATTACACTTTTGGCCAAAGATAATGTGGCACGTAAAAAGTTTAAAATAAAAGAAAACATAAAGGCATATTTGTTTAAGTTCAATACTTTAGATAATCTGTTAAGTGCTATTGAAAGACTTTATAAAAATAAATTTTCTACATTAAAAAGTTCTGCTTTTGAAAATGACAAAAAATATTATATTTTAATATACTGCAAAGGTTGCTTATCTCCGGAACTGCTTACTCTTTTGACAGAATATTGCGACCCAAGAGACAATGAGAGTTTATCTTTAGGCCAAATTTTAGAAAATGGCAAACTTATAGCCAAAAATAATGCTATAGAAAAGATTGGAAGCTGCCTAATAAAAAAATAAATTTTACAGCCATTCTTCTTTATCCATAATTCACTGCCTACCAGTAGATACCAAGCGAAAAGGAGAGTTGTAAAATGAAAATTAGTTATTATGTTACGCTAAGCGTGTTTTTAATTTTTAGTACAGTGGGTTCCATTTGTTTTGCAAGTGTGCCAGTTCAAGATCCAACTAATCTCACAAGCAGTGCTAGCATAAAACGTGAGAAGTTGACTTGTTCTGAAGAGCAAACAAGCATCAAAAAAAATAAAACTAATGTTTCTATAGCAAAAGAGAGTTTAAAATCAATTTTTTATAACTATGTTTTACCGCTAATAAAAAAAATTTTTGGTGGGATAATAGACTATACTGTGGCATCCATAATAGGGAACATGATCGAGTGTCGCTCTAGCTCAAATTCAGGCTTAGATAGTAAAGGATTTTTTGATTTTTTAAGGAGCCCGTGCTGTCAATGTAAACTTACAAAAGAATAAATTTAATGATAAGTAATACTTATAATTGTTAATACTATTATAACTTAAAATTGCCTGGCGCTAGGCACATGGCTTATTGATGATGATAAAGTAGCAGAAACTGTTCGCCAGGCTGTTAAAATTGGTTATCGACACATCGATACGGCACAAGCATACGGAAATGATGAACGCGGTGTAGGCGAAAGCGTGCGCACTTGTGGCATTTCTCGTGACCAAATTTTTGTAACCAGCAAGGTTGCAGCTGAAAACAAAACTTACGAGTCTGCTTCAAATTCAATTAATGAAACACTTAGAAAAATGAAACTTGACTATATAGACATGATGATTATTCACAGCCCTCAACCTTGGTTAGATGTCAATCAGTTTGATAATAGATATTTTGAAGAAAACAGGCAGTATTAGATACAATTGATTAATTGCTACAGAGTATAACGTACCCAGATAAGAGCTATTTATAACCACAAAAGTTTGGTTGATAATTATATCCACGAAAAGTGTAAAAAATCAGTCCTGGAGTCAGTGAGAAAATTTAAAAGTATGTTATCTAGACTTAATTCTTTTATATCAACCGTTTGCCGATTATTACTAATTTAGAGGAGTCATACAAGGAGGATAAAGCAAAAGATATAGGCATATCTAATTTCTACTCCGATAGATTGGCAGATATTTGTCTGCTTGGAAGAGAAATCATCACTCGAGTAAATCAAGTTAAGACTAATCCATTAAACGCTCAAGTAAAAGCACAAGAAAACATGGAAAAGTACGGAGTTCAAATGTAAGCATGGGCTCCATTTGGAAAAGGGAGAAATAATATGTTCTCAAATCTTGTTTTAAAGAAGTAGGAGATAAATATAGTAAATCAGTAGCTCAGGTTATTTTAAGATGGTTAATGCAGAGAAATGTAGTAGCACTTGCCAAGTCAGTACACGAGGAAAGAATAGCGGAAAATTTTGATATCTTTGATTTCACTTTAGATAATGAAGATATAAACAAAATAAGTAGCTTGGATAATAACGGTAGTCGTTTTTCTCACATGTTGACCCTAG
>CASEZK010000017.1 GCA_949292425.1 uncultured Oscillospiraceae bacterium | reverse complement strand
TTATAACGATGCCCATTATGCCAAGTTTCAAAATGCAAGTGAGCTCCATAAGAATGTCCCGTATTTCCTACATAACCTATAACTTGTCCAGCTTTTACATGCTGCCCTACCGATACTATAATCCTACAACAGTGCGCATATTGAGTAGCATAGCCATTTCCATGAGCAACCATTACATGATATCCCCAGCCAGAACCCCATCGATCTGTTGAATTTGCTTTGATTACAACACCGTCTGCTACAGCAACTATTGGTGTACCTTCCGGAGCAGGAATATCTATACCTTTGTGGTTTCTTCTACCGCCAAAAGGAGATGAAATTCTATTATGTCCAGGAACCGGCCAAATATATCTTCCTTTAGCGTAATTGTCATTTCTATAATTAGACTGTATTCTTCTAAGTTCTTCTTCCAACTTCTTCTTTTCAAAAGCTATTCGAGCTTCCTCTTTTTTTAAACTCGATATAGAAGATATATTATTCTTTAATTCTTTTTCTAACTTGCTTCTATTTGACTTCAAGTTTTCTTGCGTTTCAGACGTATCCGACCTTGCTCGTTCCACAGCTTTTTTTTCCTTCTCATAATCAGACAGTTTGTCCGAATAAGTTTCTATTAAATCAAAATCATGTTTGCTTACTTTTTGAACTAAATCTGCCCTATCTACAAAATCTTCAAAATTTGACGCTCCCAGTAATATCCCAACAGCTGTAGGATCTTCTGATTTCTCAATAGCCACTATTCTTTTGTCCAAAGCTTCTTTTGCGCTGTCTACTTGTGTTTTCATTTCTTCCACTCGAGCTTGCTTTTCTTCAACGTCTTGGTTAAGCCCTGCCAGTTTTTTCGACCCTTCATCTATTTTCGATTGCAGCCCTCTTATGTTGTTGTCTAGTTGCTGTGAATCTTTAGTTTTTTTTCTAATATTATTTCTTATGCTTTGCAGCTGCCTGTCTAAAGATGCTTGTGTTTTAGGAGTTTTGCTTTTAGCTTTTGCACTGGTGCTTACAGTGCCTTGAGCTGTCACTAAAACAACTACTGATGCTATAGAAATAAATTTTGTAAAAAGACTTTTGCTAAACATAAATTTTAATACCTTCCTAAATTTTCTTTTGTCATGTCGTAACGTATCTTATTACAACTCTGTAATAATTGTAACATAAAAAATGTATCAAATCAATTGCTATTACAGCATTTCTACTTTCAGCACAAAAACGAGATTTTTAGCAATATATACGTAGTGCATATCGCATAATTAAATGCATTATTGCGTAAAAACTGTTCTTTATTTATTTCTTATTGTACAATATAACGAGTTTTGTTTTTGCTTATCCTTCGTAAAAGTTACAAATCTGTAATTTTTGCAATGCAACACATTTCTACTTGATTTTAGGTTTTATTATTTTTAATATTTTCCCAGTTTTTTTCATATCTTTGAAGTAAATATTTACAACCACAAAAGGAGCTCATTATGGATATATCCAAAACCTTTGCTAGCATGGTCTTTAGCGATGACAGTATGATCGAGAAGCTGCCTACCGAAATTTACGATGAGTTTAAACGTTCCGTCAAAAGTGGAGAAACCTTTAATTTGAAAATACTTGATTCTATTGCGCTTGCCATGAAGGAGTGGGCTATGGAAAAGGGCGCCACTCACTTTGCACACTGGTTTCAGCCCATAAATGGCCTATGCGCAGAAAAATACGACAGCTTTGTCAGCCGCAAAAGCTACAACAAAGCGATTATGAACTTTTCCGGTAAGGAACTCATGAAGGGCGAACCTGACGCTTCCAGTTTTCCCTCCGGCAATTTAAGATCTTCCTCGCAGGCTAGAGGCTACACCATATGGGACCCCACATCATTTGCTTTCGTATGGAATAATGTCCTTTATATTCCATGTATTTTCTGCTCGTATAACGGTGAGGCTCTTGACAAAAAAACCTCTTTACTGAGGTCAATAGATTTCATAAACAAACAAGCTTTAAGAATCTTAAGAGTTCTTGGTGATGAAAAAAGTGAAAAAGTTATTCCCACAGTTGGTGCTGAACAAGAGTTTTTCTTGATGGATAAAAACCTTTATAAAAAAAGGCCGGATCTTGTTTTATGTAATCGAACTCTCATAGGCGCAAGGTCGCCTAAAGGACAGGAATTCGGTGATCATTACCTTAGAAAAATGAATAGTCGTGTTGCAAAATTTATACAGGAGCTCGACTGTGAACTATTGAAACTCGGAATCTTTTCAAAAACCAAACACAATGAAGTCGCTCCTTCACAGTACGAAGTCGCTCCTCTTTTCACCTGCGCAAATGTCGCTTCGGACAATAACCAACTGATGATGGAAGTCATGAAATCGGTTGCCGATAAAAACAACATGGTTTGTCTGTTTCACGAAAAACCATTTGACGGCATAAACGGCAGCGGCAAGCACAACAATTGGTCACTATCTACCGATACAGGCGTAAATCTCCTTGAGTACACGGAAAATTCTAGCGAAAAGTTGCGGTTTCATTTGTTTTTGAGTGCCATTATTAAAGCCGTAGATGAATTTCAAGATTTGCTGAAAGCTTGCATTTCTTCCCGCACAAATGACTTAAGGTTAGGCGCTTTCGAAGCGCCTCCCGGTATCATTTCGATTTATCTAGGCGAAGAACTTGAACGTGATTTAATCGACTTTTCTAAAAATAAATTCGTTACCAAAGATAAAAACAAAAATACAAAACTTGATATGAAAGTTCCTGCTTTACCTGTTTTAGAAAGAGATTTGCTCGACCGTAATAGAACTTCACCTTTTGTCTTTACCGGAAATAAATTTGAATTTAGAATGCTTGGTGCAAATGGTTCTGTAGCCGCTACAAATACTATTTTAAACACTATTGTCGGGCATGAGTTGAGTGAATTTGCAGACACACTCGAAAAAAATAAAAAGTCAAATGATGACGTAGTAAATTTGATTTCAAAAACTGTAGAAAATCACAGCAGAGTAATATTTAACGGCGATAATTATTCTAAAGAATGGCAATATGAAGCACGCAGAAGAAGGCTTTATAAATTCAACTTCGCTACAGATTCCTTAAATGCATTTTTAGCAAAAAAAAATTTAGACCTATTTGAAAAACATAAAATATATTCTAATATAGAAGTTAAATCACGGCACAAGGTTCTAATCCAAAAGTACTGTAAAACTACTCTGCTCGAGGTTAAAGTGCTCTGTCTTATGGTCAAAAGAGATATCATTCCTGCCGTGTTTCAATATGAAAAAACTTTATATCAAAACTTACTGAACAAAGAAAAACTGCTAATGGTAGACTGTGAAGAGAACATCGAAAAGCACATACTGGAACAACTTTCTAAGCTTACTTTAAATGCTTATAAAAGTACCAACATTTTAACGGAATTAATCGATAAAACTAATATCGAAAACCTTTTAACGGAATTAATCGATAAAACTAATATCGAAAACCTTGAAGAATCCGCGACTTTATGTAATGAAAAAATAATCCCTACAATGAGTATATTGAGAGAAAATGTAGATAAAATTGAGCTCATCATGCCTAAGAAACTTTGGCCTTATCCCAGCACAACCGATCTGCTATTTAATTTTTAAAAGCAAAAGTCACTTACTAAAAGTAAGCGGCTTTTGCTTTTTAATAATTTATTTAGTTATTTTCGCAACAGTCTGACTTCAAATCCGTAACTCTCGGAGGGAAAAACTCATCTTTCGGGAATTCTAACCTACTAAACAGTTCACATGGGTCATCAGAAGTTGTAACGCATTCTTTTTCAGGAATACAGAAATCGTAGGTTGGTACCAACATTTGCACACTTCTTTCAATCTGTACTATCGTGAAGATTCCTATTGTAATATATACGGCATTCCCTTTGTGCGACAACAAAAATTCCCCACCATATTTTCTGCAGACCGTCTCTGGTATAGGACAAACCGGTTCACAATTTTCTACCATGTTGCAGCAAATTTTAGCGTCTAGCCCTATAGGACTTGCAACCTGAACATTTGCTTTCGGTAAATTTTTAGACGCTGCATTTAAATACTCTGCACCATCTTTGCAAGACTCAGAATTAAATATCTTCACATTTCCTTCGCTGCCGAATAAAATAACTTTTTTGCTGTAAACTGATAAGCCGCACACGCTCACAGGGCATGCCGAAGGAGCTAAAAATACGTCTAAATTCACCTCGAAGAAGAACGTCATATCAACAGAATAAAAACCTCTGTTAAATGGAACCGGCTCTAAATTTACGTACACGGTAATAACGTCTACATCTTTTACTCTTACATTGCAAGCCTGGTCTATTACGTGCTGGCCTGCTTCTGTAAAATATACTCTAAGATCACTTAAACAGTCCTTGTCGGCACATGAGTCGTAAACTCTCGAAGCATCGATACATACAGCCTCTCTGAAACAGTTAGATCCTGCACCTTGAACGGTGCCGCTAGATTGTGGTACACTTTGAAAAATATTATCAGCCATAAAAAAATCCTCCAATCAAATGTAAACAATGTCTTCAATACATATTATGGAGAATCGTTCCCGAAGTTACATCTTTATTGAAATTTTTTGTTCTTACAAAAAGTATCATTTTTTTAAAGTCTAGAATAGGCTATAAATAAAAGGCGTTGATTTTTTGTTAGAGCAAATTCCATATAATAGAGGTAAAGCAATAAGTTATGCAGAAAAATGGGCTTTTGGCAGAAACCCTGAATTTTTAGATTTTGAAAATATAGGAGGAGATTGTACAAACTTTGTATCGCAGTGCATTTTTGCCGGATGTAATGTGATGAATTTCACTCCAATGTATGGATGGTATTATAAAAATAGTTTTAACCGCACACCATCTTGGAGCGGGACTAAGTTTCTTTATGAGTTTTTAACTTTAAATAAGTCTGTTGGTCCCTTCGCGATAGATGTAGATAAAGAGCAAATTCAACCAGGCGATATTGTTCAGTTGGGTAATGAGAAAAATGAGTTTTATCACAGCTTAATAATATTAGATATTAAAGGTGATGACGTTTTTATAGCTGCACACAGCGAAGATGCTTTTATGAGGGAACTGAATAGCTATAAATTCGACAAAGTAAGATATATTCATATTCTTGGCGCGAATAAAAAAATTGATGGCCGTAGATAATACACTTGGAGGTGATTTTTACGGCCAATAATCAAATTCCAAATATTCCTATGGGACTTTCTATGACTCTCGCTCAAAATACCGACGCGATAAATTATTTTACAACTCTATCTCCGGACGAGCAGCAAGAAATCATCAATCATTCGCATCCGCTGCAGTCCAAAAAAGAAACAGAAAATTATATAGAAAACTTCAATTCATACTTTTAGAGTACAAAACCCCTTAGCATCTTGAGCTAAGGGGGCATTGTTATTAGTTAATTTTGATCTTGTAAAACCTATTTTTGCCTAGCTGAACAATTTGCCCTGAAGTCAAATTGCTAATTTTTTTTATGTCATCTACCATCTCACCGTTTATTTTCGCACCTTTTTGAGTGAAAATTCGTCTGATATCTGACCTTGATTTAAAGTTACCGGTTTTCGCAATTGCATCTATTAAGTTTACACCCTCGCTGTCGCTTACCATGTTAACTTCAATAACTTCAACATCTTCAGGGACCTCTTCTTTTTGATACACAGTCTCAAAATATTCTTGAGCTTTTCTTGCTTCATCTTGGCCATGATACAGCGCCGTTATTTCAAAAGCTAAATCCATTTTTACATTTCGGGGGTTTCCGCCATTTTCTATATTTTTCTCGATTTTTCTTATTTTATCTGGGTGCAAGTCCGTACATAAGGTAAAATATTTTATAATCAAATCATCAGGCACTTTCATGACCTTCACATACATATCGTTTGCTTCGTCGCTCACGCCTATGTAGTTGCCTAAGCTCTTGCTCATTTTATTTTTACCGTCTATCCCTTCAAGTATCGGGAAAAACACCGTTAGCTGTGAGTCTTGACCATAGTCCCTTTGAATACTTCTTCCCATGAGTACATTAAAAATCTGATCTGTGCCACCAAACTCAATATCAGCACCTATAGCTACAGAGTCGTATCCTTGCATTAGAGGATATAAAAATTCATGTATACATATGCTTTGGCGATTTGTGTATCTGTTTTTGAAATCTTCCCTTTCAAGCATCTTTGCAACTGTGCATTTCGATGTCAAAAATACAACGTCCTTTAAGCTTAACTTTTCAAGCCATTCGCTGTTAAACTTAATAACAGTTTTGCTTTTATCTAACACTTTAAATATTTGTTCTTGATAAGTTTGCGTTTTTTAAAACTTCTTCCCTAGTTAAAGCTCTTCTAGTTTTCGATTTTCCCGTAGGATCCCCTATCATGCCGGTAAAGTCACCAATTATTATGATAGCTTCATGGCCCAAATCTTGCAGTTGACGGATCTTCCGAAGTACAACACAGTGTCCAAGATGTATGTCCGGCGCGGATGGATCAAGTCCTAGTTTTATTCTAAGAGGTCTGTTTTCCTTTTTTACTTTATCCAACTTTTCCTCTATTTCCTCAACCTTAGAATGTTCTGCGCTTCCGCTCAATAATATTTTAACCGTGTTTTCTATATCCATAACGTTCACTCCTACACTGGATTCGTAAGCTAATTGCTTGAAAACTTTTACGTTTTATTTTATCATCTTAACGTACGTCTAAAACAAAATAGTGAATTTTATTCACTCACGCAAACACATTAGACAATAGTATTATCGCACTAAAGCTGTTCAGAAAAAGTCAGATCATAAAAGTCAAATAATGTATTAACATCTACAACCGTGGTTTAAAATAAAAATATTTGAAATTTTTTTAAAAAATTATTGACAGAAAGAAAATAATAGAATAAAATGTAAAATTATAGAGGGCAAATTATCTTTCCAATTACTTATTTCAGCGAAATGATTTAAATAAACATTTTTCATATTTCTTCATTGCAAATTCTTATATTTCTACATTATTGCCCTCTGAAAGTACTGAGCTTCAGCTCAGTGCTTTTATTTTTTACTTGATTTATAACTCTATTTTGTTAAAATGTTTAAAAGGAGTGATTTAATGAAATATATAAATTTTTTAATCAAAAGTTTTGCTGCAGGTGTTATGATAGCTATAGGCGGCACAGTGTTTTTGATGGTAGAAAACGTTGTAATCGGGGCTATGCTATTTTCTATAGGACTCTTCGTAATCGTCTCAAATGAACTGAGTCTATTTACCGGCAAAGTTGGGTACATATTTGAAAACAAATTAAATTATTTATTTGAGCTTCTTATCACTATTCTGGGAAATTTTCTCGGAACATTCGTCACAGCACTTTGTTTACTTCAGACAAGATTCGCCACAAAACTCCACACCAAAGCTTCCGCTTTAACTTTTTGTAAACTTGCCGACAGTACCATAAGCATCTTCATTTTATCTATATTTTGCGGTGCTTTGATGTTTTTAGCTGTTAACAGTCACAAATTCCTGAAAAGCTCTTTAGGTAAACATTTGTCAATATTTTTATGCGTTTCTGTTTTCATATTATCAGGTTTTGAACATTGCGTAGCAAATATGTTTTATTTTTCCGTCTCTGAAAGTTGGTCTATAAAGTCATTGTTTTACTTAATATATATGATACTTGGAAACAGCATAGGAGCAATTTTATTTGCACTTCTAGAAAAATTTTGTCTACGCTTGCGCAAAGTACAATAAGTAACGCTATCATATTTCTTAAAAGTCATCTATACCACTTACAATATAAATATCCTTCATGATTTAAAAAAAACCGACCTCTGGTTTTACCCTTTGGTCGGCTTGTTAAAATCATCTTACTTAACTTCTACTTCTGCGCCAGCTTCTGTCAATTTAGCTTTCATTGCTTCAGCATCGTCTTTGGAAACTGCTTCTTTAAGAGTTTTAGGTGCTCCATCTACAATCTCTTTAGCTTCTTTTAGGCCAAGACCTGTGATTTCTTTAACTGCTTTTATTACAGCAACTTTGTTCGCACCAGCTGACTTAAGTACAACATCAAATTCAGTTTTTTCTGCAGCTGCCGTTTCGCCCGCTGCAGGGGCTGCTACTGTTACAGCTGCAGGTGCTGCAGCAGATACACCAAATTCTTCTTCAAGAGCTTTTACTAACTCGCTCAATTCTAATACTGTTAACGCTTTAACATCCTCAATTAACTTTGTAACTTTCTCTGACATAATAAATATCCTCCCAAATTTTAATATTATAAATTTTTACACGCTTTAAGCGCTTTGTTTTTCAGCGATTGCATTCAATGCAATTACCAATGAACGAATTGTGCCATTGAGTACAGTAGCAAATCCAGTAATAGGTGCGTTTAATGTACCCAAAACTTGAGCAACCAAAGTCTCTTTGCTTGGCAGCTTAGATAGATTTTCTACTTCACTTGCGTCAATAACTTTGCCTTCTACAAAACCGGCTTTTGCTTTAAAGAAATCATTATTCTCAGCAAACTTGCAAATAATACGTGCCGCTGCTACATAGTCATCGTTGCTGGTTGCAACAGCTGTAGAACCTTTAAGAACGGAATCTAGACCATCAAGCCCTGCTTTTTCAGCAGCTCTAGAAAGAAGAGTATTTTTGATTACAGAATATTCGACCCCGGCTTCTCTAAGTTCTTTTCTTAGCTTAGTGTCATCTTCCACTGTGATACCTTTATACTCTACGAAAACGCCAGCACAAGAACCTTTAAGCTTTTCAGCTAACTGCTCAACCAATGCTTTCTTTTGTTCCAAGACTTTTTCACTTGGCATACACTCACCTCCATAAAAAAGAGTAAAGGTGCAAATAAAAAGCTTCTTTTCCTACCGAGAAAAAGAAGCAAAAACAATTAAAAGTTTATTGCAATATCCTCGGTAGGCGACAAACTTACGCTAAAAATAGCACCTACTGTCTTTGGAAAAACAGCTTTTAATATTTTATCACGGCATTATAACTTTGTCAATCTAGTTTTAAAATAAACATATGATAGGTGATAGATGCTAAAATCATAATTATAACTTATAAAAATGTTAATAATCGAAATAAAAGTGACTTTTATCTTTTATTGCATTGAAAATGTTCCATATTTTTCATATAATTGTAAGTAATATTTTATTTACTTATTGCGGTGACGATGAAAAATATAATAAGAAACATATTTGCTATTACCATATACATTGTAGTTTCAAGTCAAACTACTCTTGCAGGACTTGAGCCATCTAAACCTGCTTCCGCAAAACCTGGATCATCTAAACCGTGCAGTGTTCTAACAAACCAAGGCTCAACAGCTGGGCAACAATACGCAGCATGGAGAGCAACCCAGCAATATCAAAAAGGTATGCAAGATCTTGCAAAAGCTGAATTCAACACTGGTGTTTATTTAGCAAATAGAAAATAAAATATTAAAAAGTTGCTTAAGCTTTAGATAAATGATGGCGATTAAAAGTTCCGTTTTTAATTTAATGAACGGAACTTTTACATTTTTAGATGATTTAATAAAGCCAAAGTGATATAATTAAGATACCTGAAAACACAGAGAGGGCTTTTTGTAATATGTATGAAATCCTGAAAAAAGAAAAACTCAACGCAACTGTAACTTTGATGCGTATACATGCGCCACTTATAGCTAAAAAGGCTAAAGCAGGACAATTTATTATTTTGCAAGTTGAAAAAAATGGAGAAAGAATACCGCTAACCGTTGCAGATTACAATAGAAACAATGGCACAGTGACGGTAATATTCCAAGTGGTTGGAACAACTACTAAAAAGCTCGATATGCTAGAAAAAGGAGATAAACTGTATACTTTTGTGGGACCTTTGGGCAATGCAACCGACATATCAAATTACAAAAAAGCTGCGATTGTTGGAGGAGGAGTAGGCTGTGCTATCGCGTACCCTATCGCAAAAGCTATCAAATCAACAGGAGCAAAATTGCATTCAATTATAGGGTTTAGAAATAATGACTTAGTCATTTTAAAAGATCAATTTGAAGATGTAAGCGACGAGTTGTTCTTAGTAACAGACGATGGAAGCACTGGTACGAAAGGGCTAGTAACCGATATCTTAAAGAAACTTATCGAAAATAAAGGTAATTATGACGTAGTCTTTGCTGTTGGCCCTCTTATGATGATGAAATGTGTTTCAGATTTAACAAAGAAGTACGGCATCAAGACGGTTGTGAGCATGAATCCAATAATGATAGACGGCACAGGCATGTGCGGAGGGTGCAGGCTGACCGTAGGTGGTAAAATGAAATTTGCGTGTATAGACGGACCAGATTTTGACGGGCACAAAGTGGATTTTGATGAAGCAATAAAACGTGGTAAAATGTTCTCAAGTGAAGAAAGAAAGTCATACGAGAATACATGTAATTTGTTAAAGGAAGGTAATTTGAGCAATGGGAAATAAGCGCCAGGATATGTCAGTAGAAAACGCTAAAAGTAGGGTAAGAAGTTTTTCAGAAGTGGCAAAAGGGTTTACTTTAGAACAAGCTAAAAATGAAGCGGACAGGTGCTTAAACTGTAAAAGCAAACCCTGCGTAAAATCTTGCCCTGTGGCGGTTGACATACCTACATTTATAGAAAAAATAAAAAGTGGAAATATAGAAGATGCTTATAAAATTATATCGAAATCATCTCTTCTGCCGGCCATTTGCGGAAGAGTTTGCCCTCAAGAGAAACAGTGCGAAGGAAGTTGCATAAAGGGCTTGAGAGGAGAAGCTGTAGCGATAGGCGCACTTGAACGATTTGTCGCTGATTTTATCGCTGATATAGAAACTGAAAACAACTTTAAGAATGAAACTTTGAAAATAAAAGGAAAATCACATAAAGTAGCGGTAATCGGTTCAGGACCGGCTGGCCTCTCATGTGCAGGAGAGTTAATAAAAGACGGCTATAAAGTTACTGTATATGAGGCCTTGCAGGTTTTAGGCGGAGTGCTGGTTTATGGCATTCCGGAGTTCAGACTGCCAAAGAAAATTGTAGATCATGAAATAAATAAACTGGAACAACTGGGAGTTAATTTTGAAACAAATGTAGTAATAGGCAAAACACTTTCCATAGAAGAATTATTTGACATGAGATTTGAGGCTGTTTTTATAGGTTCAGGAGCGGGTCTTCCAAAGTTTATGGGAATCGAAGGTGAAAATTTAAATGGTGTTTATTCTGCAAATGAATTTTTAACGCGCGTGAACCTTATGAATGCATATAAAAACGAAACAGATACGCCAATAGGAAAACTTGGAAAGGTTGCTGTGATAGGTGGTGGCAATGTAGCTATGGACGCAGCGCGTGTAGCTAAGAGGCTCACCGAAGATGATGTTTTTATAATTTACAGGAGGTCTGGAAAAGAGTTGCCGGCGCGACTTGAGGAAGTAGAACATGCTAAAGAGGAGGGTATCATTTTTAAGTTTCTATCTAACCCTAAAAGGTTTTTCCCGAGTGAAGACTTTAGGGTAAAGAAAATAGAATGTGCAGGTATGGAGCTTTTAGCTGAAGATAGCTCTGGCAGGCGAAAGGTTCAAGAAAAACAAAATTCAAGATTTTATTTAGACGTCGATACAGTTATAATGGCTATAGGAACATCGCCCAACCCCATAATAGCCAGCTCTTGCAAAGCTTTGAGGCTAAATGAGCAAGGTGGAATTTTAGTTGATGACCAAACCTTAATGACATCTATAGATGGAGTTTTTGCGGGAGGGGATGCAGTTTCTGGTACCGCGACAGTGATTTTGGCAATGGGTGCAGGAAAAAGGGCAGCTAAAGCCATGTCAAACTATATAGAAAGTAGAAATTCATAAAAAGGAAGTTGTAATGATGCATAAAACAAACGTAAGATTGAGAGTTTGCGGCATGGAATGCCCCATAATTTCGGAGGATAGCGAAGAGTATATAATTTCTGTAGGAGAAGAAATAAACAACCGCGTAGAACAAATAACTGAAAAAAATCCACAATTATCGACATTCATGGCAACAATTTTAATTGCGCTGGAATATTGTGATACATTGAGAAAAACAGAGCAGAATGTTGAAAATTTGCGCAGTTTGATAAATAAGTCAAATGAGGACATAGAACTCGGTAAGATGGAACTTGATTACACTAAAGTTAATTTAGAAAAATTAAAATCAGAGTTGGCGTCTTGTAAGCAAGATTTGGACTTGTTTAAAGAGAAAGTAGAAAGTTTGCTTAATGAAAAAACCACACTTTCTGGTGAGAATGTGAAATTAAAAAAAGAACTTGAAAATTTCGAGAAAGAATTAAAACTTGAGCAGGAAAAAGTAGAAAAGTTAAATGAAAATAAGAAGTCTCAAACTTTAAAAAACGAAGACCTTGCAAACAGAATAGCTGAACTTGAAGATACTACAAAGGTCCTAGAAAATGAGAAAAGTCAACTGGAAAACGAACTCGAAAATTCCGAGAAAGAATTAAAGCTTGAGCAGGAAAAAGTTGAAAGGTTAAACGAAAATGAGAAGGCTCAAGCTTTAAAAAACGAAGACCTTGCAAACAGAATAGCTGAACTTGAAGATACTACAAAGGTCCTAGAAAATGAGAAAAGTCAACTGGAAAACGAACTCGAAAATTCCGAGAAAGAATTAAAACTTGAGCAGGAAAAAGTAGAAAAGTTAAACGAAAATGAGAAGGCTCT
>CASEZK010000016.1 GCA_949292425.1 uncultured Oscillospiraceae bacterium | reverse complement strand
CTTTTTCTTTGCTTCTTGTGTTAAAATGTTCATGAGAAGTATCTTCCTTTTACGGTTAATGGTTATAGCAAACTCATTATACCATATTTTGAAGTTACTTCTCTTTCTTTTTGGGTCACATCATTTTAACACATACAATTAATGTGAATTTTTAATTAATTATAATAATGTCAAAATCAGTCGAAAAGTTACATGATTTAGCAAAAAAATATGCCATCCACTGTAAAATGGATGGCATTTGCTGTTATTTATCCTCTTCCGGTATGAACTCGGCGATATCTTCAAGCTTACAATTCAGAGCTTGGCAGATTTTACAGCTATATCGGTTCAATGCCTATCTTCGACACACCACAACCTTATGCCTTTTTCTTTAAATTATTAACCCTAAACTGTGCCGCACGCTCTTCAATAATGGATATATCTTTATTTGTACTTTTGCTTTTAATAATCTTATCCCTATTAAAACCATTTAAAATATAAGGATTCTTTTTTTGTGTTGCCAAAACCTCCATCTACATATCCCCCTTTTTCAAGTATATTTTATCATATTTTTAAATTATCAGTCAACTTCAATTTGCAATAAGTCAAGCAAAATTTAATATACAGTTCAATATAAAAACACTTTATCGGATTGCATCTCTAATTTTAAATTCTTATAGTTAAAATTCAGGGAAAGTACTGTATTTGAAACAAAAATGCACAAGGGAGCCACGAGGTTGAAAGACTTTGATCCCCCTGTTATGATTTAAAAATATAAAATGATGTTTTGTGCGCTATAGACGGCCATTTTTCGTTATTCGCGTAAAACTTCGTGCGCTTTTGAACGTGACGTTTGGCATTAAGATGTTTTAAAATATAACTACAGTTTTGAGAGTGGAGGACAAGCCAATGAGCTTCATTGAAGAGTTTTACTATGGCAACATTGACCCGCAGTTGCGAAATGTTAAAGAAAACGCCCCATTTCAGCGGGATATGGATTCTCTATGTAAGATTGAGAATTCACTGCGAGAAAGGCTTACAGGCAAAGAAAAAGAGCTTTTTATTGAATATGTAAACCTTTGGGGCATCATCTGCGGAGATTTGGAGCTGTGCAGCTACAAAGAAGGCTTCAGACACGGTGCAAAATTCGCCTGTGATGTTTTCAGCTGATACAAAAATTAAGAACAGAAAATCCACAAAAAAATCAAACAATTTGCCGAACTGTAAAAAACGGTAAATATAAAGTTAGCCGATAACTATAAATCGGCATACCTTTCATTATTTAAATACAAGCTTCTTGGGTAAAGTGTGAGTATTTGTGAGTAAATTGTGTGTAAAATGCGTGTAAAGCATAAGAAAAAGTGAGAAATTTCTCAAAATTTCTACACACAAATTTCCAAATTAGCAATTAAGAGTGACTTTTCAACGATAAAACAGAAAAAAGAAAAAGCCCCACAAACGGCTCTGTAGAGCCATTTCTGAGACTTTCATTTTGGAGGCGCCACCCAGATTTGAACTGGGGAATCGGAGTTTTGCAGACTCGTGCCTTACCACTTGGCTATGGCGCCACATATTAAATTAAAAAAATGGAGCGGATGACGAGGCTCGAACTCGCTACCTCCACCTTGGCAAGGTGGCGCTCTACCAGATGAGCTACATCCGCACACTTCATGGTGCCTCCGGCCGGAATCGAACCAGCGACACGTGGATTTTCAGTCCACTGCTCTACCAACTGAGCTACAGAGGCATTTAAAAAAATGGCGACCCGGAACGGGCTCGAACCGTCGACCTCTAGCGTGACAGGCTAGCGTTATAACCAACTGAACTACCGGGCCATTTTTTGGTGGGAACAGTAGGGCTCGAAC
>CASEZK010000015.1 GCA_949292425.1 uncultured Oscillospiraceae bacterium | reverse complement strand
CTAGGGTCAACATGTGAGAAAAACGACTACCGTTATTATCCAAGCTACTTATTTTGTTTATATCTTCATTATCTAAAGTGAAATCAAAGATATCAAAATTTTCCGCTATTCTTTCCTCGTGTACTGACTTGGCAAGTGCTATTACGTTTCTCTGCATTAACCATCTTAAAATAACCTGAGCTACTGATTTACTATATTTATCTCCTACTTCTTTAAAACAAGATTTGAGAACATATTATTTCTTCCTTCCTTCTCCAAATGGAACCCTTGCTTCCATTTGAACTCCGTACTTTTCCATGTTTTCTTGTGCTTTTACTTGAGCGTTTAATGGATTAGTCTCAACTTGTTTACTCGAGTGATGATTTCTCTTCCAAACAGACAAATATCTGCTAATCTATCGGAGTAGAAATTAGATACGCCTATAGCTCTTGCTTTACCCTCCTTGTATGACTCCTCTAAAGCTCTATATGCTCAGTAATAATCGGCAAACGGTTGATATAAAAGAATTAAATCTAGATAATATACTTTTAAATTTTCTCACTGACTCCAGGACTGAGTTTTTACACTTTTCGTGGCTATAATTATCAATCCAAACTTTTGTTGTTATAAATAGCTCTTCTCTAGGTACGTTATACTCTGTAGCAATTAATCAATTGTATCTAATACTGCCTTGTTTTCTTCAAAATATCTATTATCAAACTGATTGGACGTCTACCCAAGGTTCAGGGCTGTGAATAATTATCATGTCTATATAGTCAAGTTTCATTTTTCTAAGTGTTTCATTAATTGAATTTGAAGTGGACTCGTAAGTTTTGTTTTCAGCTGCAACCTTGCTGGGTACAAAGACTTGATCACGAGAAATGCCACAAGTGCGCACGCCTTCGCCTACACCGCGTTCATTTCCGTATGCTTGTGCCGTATCGATGTGCCGATAACCAATTTAGGGATCTTTAAACCATTATTCATTTTATATGTTTCACTTAAAATCACGTTGACTCCTCCAATTGTTTTTTTACTTACAAAAACTTTATAATTTCACTCAATCTATTTTTCTGTATTTCATTATTGAAGAGGCAATTTTGATAATAACCAAAAATTACTATCAGCCATCTTCTAACATTTTAAACTATTAGCATAACCTTTTAACTCTGTCTCAGATACGTCTTCAAAAAAACGTTTTCCCTCTAGTAATTCGGCACCGACACAGGAAGGTTGTAATTCTTCATTTGTATTACCCATACCACTGCCACCGGAAGTAGCAAATGGGATAATTTTTTTACCTTTTAAATCATATTGTTCCAAAAATGTATTAATTATGGTAGGTGCGACGTACCACCAAATAGGGAACCCAATATAAATTACGTTGTATTGTCCAATATTCTCTACCTTGTTTGCAATCGCCGGTCGAATGAATTTATCTTTTTTCATTTCTATTGTGCTCCGACTGTTTTCATTTGTCCAGTCAAGGTCCTCCTGAGAATATGGTTTTTCCGGCACGATTTCATGCAAATCCGCATCTAAAACGGATGCTAGTTTACTTGCAACCTTTTTAGTTACACCACTAGCACTAAAAAATACTACTAATTCTCTACTCATACATTTTCTCCTTTATTTTAATTTATAGTAAACCTTGTCATCCGCAGCTTCTAGCCATTCATTATGAACCATTTTTTGCAGGTGCTTCTTCGCTAAGTGAAAAAACCAACTATTCTTTGTTGCACCATGCCGATGTTTAAAATTAGCAGGAATATTGACTACATCGCCAGAATACAACTTCCTGACTTCTTTTTCCCACACATGGTAGTATCCTTGGTCTGCAACACAAACGAGGACTTGTCCCCCACCTTTTGGAGCTTTATAGACATGCCAATTGTTGCAACAGCCCGGCTCAAAAGTTACATTGACAATAAGCACTTGTTCTTTTGAAATATTTGCAAGATAGCTTTGTTCAACAAAATATTTTGCAAATGCATTGTTGGGTTCACCTACAGGAAATATCATACTTAGCGTGGGCTATTTTGGAATCATCTACGAGTGTTTCTTCATCCCAAAGCGCTTTAGGCCAACCTGCATAAAAGGCGGCATGTGTTATAGTTTCTACAATTTCCTCTTTTGTTATACCGTTTGTTTTCGCAATCATCAAAACGAATCATCCATAAGACCTTGATCCATAAGTGTAACAAGAGAGTAACCACGAAAGGATAGATTTCTGCCCGCTGTTTGTCTTATAGTCAACTATAAGCTTTTTGTATTAAGTTATAATTTGACAATTAATATTATAAAACAATATAATCTTTAAAACAATTAGAATGTTTTCACATAAAAAGTGCAAAAAAATTAAAGTCAAAGTTAAATATGAAAAAGTTTGTCATAGCGAGTGAAAATTTTATGAGGAGTGTTTAACACAAAAGAAAAAATGCTCAACTTCGTTGCAACGCTTATAAAGTTCTTAATCAATCATATTGCTAATGTAATTTTCTCGTTTCTTTCATAGAGATAACAGAAATAAAACATAGCATAAGTGCGAGAGCTAGAGTTTAGTTATCTTCGTAAACACGGTTCATGAGTAAATAGCGTTGATAAGTTTTCGGTCCTTTAGAGGGTCGTGGCTGTTTCCAACAGCAAATTCAACTTTTAAAGCAAATTTTTCTCAAATACACAAACTGCGCTTATCTTCGTTACTAGCTACATTTTGAGCAATCAATGCTTTGTCCGCTATTTGTCCTTTCTGGCTCTGAAAGCATTAGGGTGCATCTCGATGTTAGTACTGTACAAGCATAAGACTTTGCCTCGAACATTTATAATGTTTTGTTTTTGAAGATCCTCGAAAATTCGCTGTATAGTTCTATTTTTTGCCCATCTGTTGAGCTTAATGAAAATTGTATGCCAATTACCGAATTTTTGGGTAAATATCACCGCTTACATCCATTTTCTACAACATACAGTAATGCATTAAAGAACTACTTACTTGATATTTTTGAAGGTATTTTCTCGATTGGCATCAGTTTTTTATCTTTTCGATTATTTTCATATGCCAATTATTTTCGATATTTTCCTGTTTGTCATCTGTTTATGTGAATAGACTCTAATTTTAACATAGGAAATGAGATAAGTAAAAAAATAATAAATTTATTTAAAGAGCAATTATGAGACATTTTTTCACTTAGAGAAAAATTAACTTGAAAATATGTCTTGCTGTTGTTATAATTAAATAATAATATAACAAAGGGGAATAGAAACTGTGAAAGTAGTTTTGTTAGCAGGAGGCTTCGGAACTAGGATTTCAGAAGAAAGTTATTTAAGACCAAAACCAATGGTTGAAATCGGGACGAAACCAATATTGTGGCACATAATGAAGATTTACTCAAGCTTTGGATATAATGACTTTGTAATATGCTGTGGATACAAAGCTCACATGATAAAGGAATATTTTGCTAACTATTACTTACACACGAGCGATGTAACATTTGATTTTGCTAATAAAAATAAAATGACTTTACATAGCAATTTTTCTGAACCTTGGAAAGTTACTTTGGTAGACACGGGACTTAACACCATGACCGGAGGACGGATAAAGAGAATAAAACCACATGTTGAAAATGAGACTTTTATGGTTACTTACGGGGACGGAGTTAGCGACGTAAATATAAATGACTTGGTTAAATTTCATAAGTCTCACGGAAAAATTGCTACAATGACAGCTGTAAACGTTAGCCAACGATTTGGTGTTTTAGGTATAGATAAAGATGGAACTATTAATTCTTTCAGAGAAAAGAAAAAACAGATAGTAGCTTAATAAATGGCGGCTTTATGGTATTGGAGCCAGATATATTTAATTACATAGATTGTGATGAAACCATTTTTGAACAAGAACCACTTGAAGCTGTAGCGAAAAAAGGAGAGCTAAAAGCTTTTATACACAGTGGCTTCTGGCAATGTATGGATACACAGAGGGATAAAATGCAGCTAGAAAAAATGTGGGAAGACAGAAAGGCTCCATGGAAACTGTGGTAGGAGAGAAATGAATTGAAACTTGATTTTTTTAAAGGGAAAAAAGTTTTTATAACAGGCCATACAGGGTTTAAAGGTTCATGGCTTTGTAAAATACTTAAAGACTCAGGTGCAGAGGTTACAGGTTACTCGCTGCAACCAGTTGCTACACCGAGTATCTTCGAAATTGCTAACATTGAAAGTGGCATAAGCTCTGTAATAGGTGACATTAGAGATTTGAACTCTTTAAAAGTTGCTTTTGATAAAGCATCACCTGAAATAGTTTTTCACTTAGCTGCACAGCCGTTAGTGCGAGAAAGCTATAAAGACCCGAAGTATACTTATGAGACTAATGTTATTGGTACAGTTAATATATTAGAATGTATAAGGGCCTCAAAGACTGTAAGGTCTTTTTTAAATATAACTACAGATAAAGTTTATAAAAATAATGAGTGGGAGTGGGGATATAGAGAAAATGAACCTTTAGATGGCTTTGATCCTTATTCAAACTCTAAATCTTGTTCAGAACTAGTTACTCACAGCTATAAAAATTCTTTCTTTACCGATTCGGGTGTTGCAATTTCTACCGCTAGGGCAGGTAATGTTATAGGCGGTGGAGATTTTTCTAAAGACCGAATTATACCAGATTGTATCAGGGCAGCACGTAATGGTAAATCTATAATTGTAAGAAATCCATTTTCGACTAGACCATACCAACATGTTTTAGAGCCACTTTTTGTTTATCTTATGATTGCACAGAGACAGTTTGAAGACTCATCTTTTCAAGGTTACTACAATGTAGGACCTGATGAAACGGATTGCGTATCTACAGGTGAGCTGGTTTCTATGTTCTGTGAAAAGTGGAGAAATGATTTGACTTGGGAAAAAGGATCAAACCAAGGACCTCATGAAGCAAATTTTTTAAAATTGGATTGCTCTCAACTTAAAAAGGTATTTAAGTGGAGACCTGTTTGGAATATAGAAAAAGCAATAGAGAAAACATGTGAATGGACGAAGGCCTATATAAATGGTGATGATATGAATGAAGTTATGAAAGAACAGATTAATGAATTTATAAGAGAGGCAGAAATATGATAAAAAATAGTTTAGAAGAAAAAGCAAGAAAAGAAATTTTATCTTTAGTTAAAAACTATGCAGACACTTTTCACAAAGAAAATGAGTATAAACGTGGCGATAAAATTTCATATGCTAAAAGGATGTATGACAGCGATGAAATGGTAAACTTAATTGACAGCGCGTTGGAGTTCTGGCTAACGTCTGGAAGGTATACTGAAAAGTTTGAAAAAAATTTTGCTGAATACTTGGGTGTAAAATATTGTTCATTAGTAAATTCGGGTTCCAGCGCAAATCTTTTAGCTTTTATGGCATTGACTTCTCCTCTCTTAGAAGAAAGACAAATAAAACCTAGAGATGAAGTAATAACTGTAGCAGCTGGTTTTCCCACTACAGTTGCCCCTATAGTTCAATATGGTGCAATTCCTGTGTTTGTTGATGTAACTATTCCACAATATAATATAGATGTTAGTCAATTGGAAATGGCTCTATCTTCTAAAACTAAAGCTGTAATGATTGCTCACACGTTAGGGAATCCTTTCGATTTAAATAACGTAAAGTCTTTTTGTGATGAAAATGGACTATGGCTTATAGAAGACAACTGTGATGCTCTGGGATCTAAATATAAAATTGATGGAGAAAGTAAGTTTACAGGCACTATAGGTGACATAGGAACTTCAAGCTTTTATCCACCTCATCATATGACTATGGGTGAAGGCGGGGCAGTTTACACTAATAATGCACTTTTAAGCCAAATAATAAGGTCATTACGAGACTGGGGAAGAGACTGCATTTGCCCTTCGGGAATTGACAATTTTTGTAAGCATAGATTTGATAAGCAATACGGTGATCTTCCAATTGGTTATGACCACAAATATGTATACTCGCATTTTGGATACAATTTAAAAGCCACAGATATGCAGGCAGCGGTTGGTTGTGCGCAACTTAAGAAACTTTCAAACTTTGTAGAAAAAAGAAAGCATAACTTTAATCTGCTAAAAGAGGCTTTATCGAGAATTTCAGATAAAGTGATTTTACCGGAACCATGTGAAAATTCAGACCCAAGCTGGTTTGGATTTTTAATCACATGTAAAGCTGGTATAGATAGGAATAAGATTGTTAATTTTATAGAGGACAACGGCGTTCAAACGAGAATGTTATTTGCGGGGAATATCATAAAACATCCATGCTTTGACCAAATGAGGAAGCTCAAGAGCGGCTATAGGGTAGTTGGAAAATTGAAAAATACTGATAGGATAATGAATGACAGCTTTTGGTTAGGGGTATACCCTGGCATGAATGATGAGATGATTGATTATATGGCTGAAACTGTTGTTGGAGCGATTGAAAAGCGATCTTAAAATTTTAGCATAAGGTGAGTAAGCTGAAAATGTTGGCTTTTTTAAAACAATTTATAAAATTTGGCTTAGTTGGAGTTCTAAATACTGTGATATCACAAGGTTTAACTTACGGAATTATATTTTTCGTAAAAAACTTAAATGTAGGAACAAATGATGGTATTATAGTGTTTTTGTCTTCATTGGTAGGATTTATAGTGAGTGTACTGAACTCTTATTATTGGAACAACAAGTATGTTTTTAAAAAGACCAGTAGCGGTACATGGTTACCTCTTTTGAAAACATACATTTGTTATGGCACTACGTGGGTGCTGTCTTTTATATTAACTTTTTTATTTGCCAATATTTTTTCAATTTCTGTATTGTGGGTACCGATCTTATCAATGGTAATTACCATACCATTAAATTTTATAATTAATAAATATTGGGCTTTTAAGTAAGGGTGAAAGCATGAAAAAAGTAATAATAACTGGTCCCACAGGGACTATAGGTTCGGCTATGTGCGATTTGCTGACGAGAAATAAAATAAATGTATACGCAATATGTAGAAAAGGATCAAAAAATATAGCAAACTTAGTGACATCGCCATACCTCCATATAATAGAATGTGACATATCAAATCTGTTGTCGTTGGAAGGTAAAATTCCGTCAAATGTAGATGCATTTTATCATTTAGCTTGGAACGGTACTATTGGTAACGCTAGAAACTTGATTGATATACAACTATCAAATGTGAAATATAGCATAGACGCAGTAACTCTAGCTAAAAACTTAAACAGTAAAGCATTTATAGGTGCTGGGTCTCAAGCGGAATATGGAATTTTTAATGAACCGGCGGATGAAAAAGTCACAACAAAGCCGTTTAGTTTATATGGCGCAGCTAAGCTTTCTGCAGGTAATCTTACCAGAGTATATGCTAAAAACTTAGGCTTAAAGCATATATGGGCAAGGATTTTTAGCGTTTATGGTCCAAATGATGATGAAAAAACTTTAATCTCTTATATAATAAACAAACTTAAAAGAGATGAAACTCCAGAAGTTACTAAGTGTGACCAAATCTGGGATTACTTATATAGCTACGATGTAGCAAAAGCTTTATTACTTTTAGCAGATAAAGGAGTGGACGGTAAAATTTATTCTGTAGGTAGTGGAAAAAAAGTTAAGCTTAAACATTATGCTGATGCAATAAAGAACATTATAAATCCAAGCATATCAATAAACTTTGGAGCAAAAAAATATTCCCCTAATCAAGTAATGTTTCTATCTGCTAATATTGATGACTTAGTAAAGGATACAGGTTTCCATCCAAGGTATTCTTTTACGGAGGGAATATCTGAGATTTTAAATAATAAAAGAGGAGAAAAATATTGAAAGTAAAAGTTTCGGATTACATTGCAGATTTTTTAGCCAATAATAAAATAGAACATGTTTTTGCAGTAACTGGTGGGGGCGCTATGCATTTAAACGATTCTTTGGGCCATCACCCTAAACTGAAGTGCATTTATAATCATCACGAACAAGCATGTGCTATTGCTGCTGAGGGATATACAAGGTATAGTGGGAAGCTTGCTGCGGTGTGTGTAACTACAGGACCAGGGGGTACAAATGCAATAACCGGTGTTGTTGGTGGATATTTGGATTCAATCCCTATGTTTATAATTTCTGGACAAGTTAAAAGGGAAACAATGGTCAAATCATATGATTTGCCGTTAAGACAGCTTGGAGATCAAGAGTACAATATAATTGATACAGTAAAGCCGATGACTAAATATGCGAAAACTATTATGGAACCGGAAAAGGTAGCTTATTGTTTAGAGAAAGCTCTTTATATAGCAACAAATAGGAGAGGCGGACCCGTATGGTTGGATGTTCCTTTGGATGTACAGGGTGCTTATGTAGATAGTGAAAAATTGAAACATTTTGACGTAGCGCTTTTTGAAAGAGATTTAAAAAAGCCATGCACAAAAGAGACAGATGTAGAAAAGGTTATAGATAAAATTTTAAAATCCAAAAGGCCGGTAATTATTGCAGGCGCTGGGATAAGATTATCAGGTGCACATGGAAAATTTTTGGCGCTAATAGATAGACTTAACATACCTGTAGTAACACCATGGAACGGACATGATGTTTTATATGATGATCACAGGCTTTTTTGTGGGCGTCCTGGAATAATGGGAACACGTGGAGGAAATTTTGTAGTAGAAAATAGTGACCTTTTAATTTCGCTAGGATGTCGTATGAGCATAAGACAAGTGGGGTATAATTATAAAAGTTTTGCTAAGAATTCTTACAAAATAATGGTAGACATAGATGAAAATGAACTAGTAAAGCCTACTCTTTCTATTGACTTGCCAATACATTCTGACGTTGGAGAATTTATAGAAAAAATGTTAGATAAATGTAGTAATGTTGACTTTGGGAATAGAGAAGAATGGGTAAAATGGTGCCGAAATGTAAACTTGAAATACCCAGTATGTAGTGAAAAGCACTATGAAAAAAGTTCACCGATAAATCCGTATGCCTTTATAGACTCTTTATTTAATGAACTGCCACAAAATGAAACTATAGTATGTGGAAATGGCAGTGCTTGCGTGATGACATTTCAAGCAGCTAAACTAAAAAAGGGCCAAAGATTATTTACAAACTCTGGTGCGGCATCTATGGGGTATGGATTTCCAGCAGCGATTGGTGTGGCGGTGAATAAAAGGGGAAAAAGAGTAGTTTGTCTTGATGGGGACGGAAGCTTTCAAATGAACTTACAAGAAATGCAGACAATGGTTCACAATAAATTAAATATTAAAATTTTTTACTTCAATAATAGTGGGTACCATTCAATAAGGCAAACACAAACAAATTTATTCTCGAATCACTGCTTGGTAGGAGTGTCGGAAGACAACGGAATAAGTTTCCCCGAATGTGAGAAAATAGCTTATTGTTATGGGGTTCCATATTTTAAATTATCTAATATAAATGATGCAAAAAGGGTTATATCAAAGGTGTTAACGCAGGAAGGTCCGGTTATGTGCGAAGTTTTATTGGATAAAACTCAAAATTTTGAGCCTAAAATTTCTTCAAAAATAGCAGAAGACGGAAGTATGATCTCTACTGATATAGATGACATGTATCCGTTTTTGTCTAAGGAAGAATATTTAGAAAATAAAATATAAATTTTTAAAAGAGGGGTAGCTGAAATGAATAAAACAGAAAAAAAGATGTTGGAGATACTGAAAGAATTAAGAGATGAACACAACATTTTGGCTGTGAAAGCAGAATTTGAAGCTGAAGGTTCTAGGACAGATGAACTTGTTAAATTAAATGAAATAGTTTTTAGAGCAGACATGAAGATGTTTATAAAGATTGGAGGGTGTGAAGCGGTCAGAGACTTAGACCAATGTCGACTTTTAGGAGCTAGTGGTATTATGGCTCCAATGATTGAGACACCGTTTGCTATGAAAAAGTTTGTAGGTGCAGCAAAAAAAGTTTACGGTGACGAAATCAATGACATAGAATGGATAATTAATGCAGAGACTAAAACTTGTAAAGAAAACTTTGATGAAATTTTATCTATTGGAAAAGGATTTTTGAATACCATTTCAATTGGTAGGGTTGATCTTTCTTCTTCTATGGGGTTAACTCGTGAAGTAATAAATGAAAAAGAAGTATTTGATGTAGCTAAGTTTTTTGCTAAAAAAGCTAAAGAAGCAGGACTTGTAGTTGGTTTTGGCGGTGGTATATCTTTTGATGCAATCGATTTCATTAAGAATATGAAAGGAATGGCTGATAAGTTTGAAACGAGAAAAGTTGTATTTAAGTATGACGATAATACTGACAAACTGAAGACAGGCATTTTAAAAGCTATGGAATTTGAAACTCTATATTTGCAAAATAAATGTGAGTTTTATGATAAAATGGCAAACGAAGATATAGTTAGAATGAAGATGCTTAAAAAAAGACTTGAAAACGCCAAACTTGAGTTAAATATATAAATATGAAAAAGCTGGTTATTTTTGATTTTGATGGTACTTTGGTTGACACCATAACTGATGCAGGCATTTGTTTTAATAAAGCGTTAGATTTTTATGGATTTAAAACTTATGATTTAGAAGATTATGGTAAAGTTGTCGGAGGCAATTTAGAAACCATATTTTCTAAACTTTTAGATAAAAAAAATCGAACAGAAGAAAATATAAAAAAGCTAAAAGACAAATATAGAGAAATATATTTATCTTATGATAAACCTAACACAAAACCGTTTGAAGGTATACTAGAATTGCTTTTAAACTTAAACGAGCAAGGTGTTATGTTAGCTATAAATACTAATAAAGCACAAAATTTAACTGAAAGTCTTTGTCAGAAATTTTTTTCCGAAATATCGTTTGTAGATGTAATAGGGTATGCAGAAGAAAGACCTTGTAAGCCAGATCCATCCGGAATCTTGGAAATAATTAAGAAAGCGAAAACTACGCTTGAAAATACGCTGTATGTTGGGGATGGAAAAACTGACATAGAAACAGCTAAAAATGCAAATGTAGACTGTGCATTCGTAACGTGGGGCCAAGGGGATAAAAACTTAAAAAATCATAAATGTGTCAAACTTGTGGCTAAAAAACCACAAGAGATATTTTCCTTTTGTTTTGATATTTTGGAGAGATAATATGAAAAAAATTAGTATATTAGTTCCATGCTATAACGAAGAAGAAAATATAATTTCTATCGGTAATGCTATAATTGAGCAGTTGAACAGGCTAAATGATTATGACTATGAGCTCATTTTTATAGATAACTGTTCTAAAGACAAAACAAGAGAAAAGATAGAAAACTTGTGCTCAAAAAATAAAAAAATAAAAGCAATATTTAACGCAAAAAATTTTGGGCAATTTAATTCACCTTATTACGGGATGTTGCAAGCAACTGGAGACTGTGTCATACCTATATGTGCAGATTTTCAAGACCCTGTTGAATTGATACCAAAATTTATTGCCGAATGGGAAAAAGGCTATAAAATAGTTTGTGGAATAAAAAAGATCAGTAGAGAGAATAAAATTATGAGGTTTTTAAGGACATGCTATTATAAGCTCATCAAAAAAATGAGTGATATAGAGCAAATAGAACATTTTACAGGATTTGCACTTTACGATAAGGATTTTATAAATGTACTTAGAAATTTGGATGACCCCACACCATTCATTCGTGGTATAGTTGCAGAACTTGGTTTTGATAGAAAAGAAGTAGAGTACGAACAACCCAAAAGGCGTGCAGGAAAAACTAGCAATAACTTTTATACACTCTATGACGCCGCTATGCTTTCTTTCACGTCTTACACTAAGATGGGTCTTAGAATGGCTACTTTTTTAGGAGCAATAATATCTGCTATAAGTTTCATAATCGGATTAGTATACTTGGTCCTTAAGTTAATCTATTGGGACACATTTCCGGTAGGAGCTACTCCTACACTTATTGGGATTTTCTTTTTCGGAGCTATTCAGCTGTTTTTTATAGGTTTTATAGGTGAGTATGTAATGGCTATAAATACGAGAGTAATGAAACGTCCGTTAGTAATAGAAAAGAGGAGAATAAATTTTGAAAACAACAAAGATGAGCAATAATATTTTAAATTACACAAAGTTAAAACAGTTTTTTGTTGAAAATAGAGTAATTATGTTTTTTTCTGTTATTTACTTTTTAATGATGTGTACGTTTATAAGTAAGATGCATTTTATAGACGAAAATGATAATTTTTTAGGTGCACTTATGGTTGCTCACGGAAGAGATATATACAGTCATCACATATCTCAACATATGCCCTTCGCATACTATATTTTTGCTATCCCAGCATATTTATTTGGAGTTCATACAGTTGTAGCATTTAGGATTTCTTTTTATATTATAATGATTATAATTTGGAATTTAATGTATTACAGATATAAACGCGACTTTGGAAAAACAATTATGATACTTTACCCCGTGCTTTATATTTTTTCTATGGCTGATGGTTTAAATCACACGGCTGTTTCAGATCATTTTCAAGCACAAGGTTTAGCAATACTTCTTTTAGAGTTTCTCATTTTTATAAAAAATAGAAACATTACTCATAAGAACTCATTATTTATCAGTTTAGCTATTTTGTTGTCGTTTGGGACCTGCTTCGTTTCCGTCTTTCCTATTTTTGCTATAGCGTTTGCAGTGCTTTATTTAGAGTTAAAGGGCTTGATGTATAATAGAGTAAATATATTAAAGTGGCCTATTTATTTTTTAAAAAAATACTGGAAACTTGTACTTTTCATATTAACCCCATTTATTATCTTGATAGTCTGGTATGCTGTAACTAAAAACCTTTATAATTTTTACGTTGGAGCTTATAGCTTAAACCGACACGTGTATTCTAAATATCAACCAATAGGTGGAAGCATAATTAGAAATGTATTATCGACGGTTTCTAATTATAATGATATGGCAAAAGGGAGCTTTTCTTCATTATCGACAGAAGGTTTAATTAGCATAAAAAATATTGCTTTAATAGCAATAAATTTCACGTTTTGTTTTGTACTATTCAAAAAAGTAAAAGAAATAACACTCTTTGTAATTGCTTTTACACTAATGTCTGGAATGAGAGGATTTTTAGGTTTTCATTCAATGGACTACTTATCAATTACATTAATTATGTTGTGTGTGTTATTAAAAGAATATTTTTGGAATGTTAAAAGTAACAATGTTTTCTATTATGGAATAATAAGTTTAATATTTTTATCTTTATCTGTTCAATTCTTTGAGGGCTTTCCAAATATGCTAGACGTTAAGAAAGCTATATTAGATTCTAACCATACGGAAAAAAGTACATCGGAATTTTTAATAGATAAATTGACAGAACCAGACGAACCAATTTTTGTTTCTACTTTAGATTTGGAAATGTTTATTAGAGCAAATCGCTTTCCTGAATATTCTCCATCAACACCGGTTCCATGGATGTGGGAAATGTATAAAAATAACGATTTTTACTTTTTAGAGAATTTCAAACCCAAAGTATTATGCCATAATAATGCACATGAAGTTTGGGGATTCAAGCTAAAAGACTATGCTCCTGATTTTATTGAATATGTACATGAAAATTATACTCTACTTTCTAATGAACACCCAGAATTGTATGTAAGAAAAGATTTTTTGAATGATGCTAAGGAAATGTTAGCATAAGTTTAGATTTTACTAATAGTTTTTTTATATAAGATTTATAAAAAGATACGTTATACACAAAACACGTTGAGGGGAAATACTGTAAGATATTATTTCAATATAATGTTATTTTATTGCTTCCAATGCTATCTAAGCCTATGCGAAAACACTAAAACATTTCAGTGTATAGTTTACTTAAAATGTTCAAACATGCTTGAACATTTGTTAACAGTTAAAAATCTATTCCTACTTTTTATATTTTACTATATCGATTTTTTTAATTACAATATCTTTTATGGGCCTATCTGAACCATTGGTTTCCACAGAAGCGATACGATCAACAACATCTTTTCCCTCAAAAACCTGTGCAAAAACTGCGTGCCCATTCCCTGTAGTACTATAAAATCCATCTAAATGCGGGTTGCCACCGTTTTCGTTGTAAAGATCCTTTATAGGATCTTTAAATTTAGACATGTCAATGATGGAACCATATTCATTTGTAAAAGCTTCTGGATCTTTTTTATAGGCCTCATAGGCTTTACTGAACCTATCAAAACCTATAAAACTATCTTTACCGCCTTGATTGATAAAAAATTGACTTTCATTTGTATTTTTACCTCTGTTTGCCATAGCCACAGAATAGGTTATGTTAAATAAGTGATCGCTAAATTCATCTTCAAATGGTTTATCCCATATACTTTTACCTCCGGTTCCATCGCCATTTTGGTCACCCGTTTGTATCATAAAATTCTTAATAACTCTATGAAAAATAACTCCGTTGTAAAATCCTTCTTTAGCTAAAGCCTTAAAGTTCTCACAAGCTTTAGGTGCTTCTTTTTCAAAAAAGCGTAACTTCATATTGCCCATGTTGGTTTTTATTACGGCTATATCTTCACCCTCTTCCGGCAATTCAAGCTGATATCCAACATCAACAGACTCTGAACCAGTTGCTTTTATGTCAGCATTTGACCGCACACTGTTAGAAGAGCAACCAGAGAGAAATAAAAATACAGGGGTTGCACTTAAAGCTATAAATTTATGAATTTTTCCCATTCTTAAATTTCTCCTTTTTGTTTATTTAGAAATATTTTATTATATCTCATCAAATATTTCAAGTTAAAATTTCACTGTCAAAGTTATATATGATGAGAAACTTCGCATATAAATACCATATACAAAAATAGGAGGAACTAAAATGTCAGAATTTTTTCCGGAAGGGTATCTTATCGATACAATTGATAATAAAATAGCACTTTCAAGTTACAACAACCTTGTGGACGCTTACAATAACGAAAAAATTTTAGAAGCCCGTGCGACTGTTTGTGATGGCCAACATAATTTATTGGTTGACTTAGGTTGCATGAAAGGGGTTATAAACCGAGAAGAGGGCGCCATAGGCATAAAGGAAGGTACAGTAAGAGACATTGCTATTATATCTAAAGTCAACCGTCCGGTATGTTTTGTTATAGAAAATTTCAAGAAAGATGAAAATGATAAAACCTACGCGGTATTATCTAGGCGCAAAGCCCAAGAAATATGCATTGAACAGTTTGTAAAAAAGTGCATACCCGGAGACGTAATAAATGCTAAAATAACACACCTTGAACCATTCGGAGCTTTTGCAGACATAGGTTGTGGTATAGCGTCGATGATCCCTATCGATGCAATATCAATTTCCAGGATAGAGCACCCTAAAGAAAGATTTTTTGTGGGAATGGAAGTAAAGGCAATAGTTAAATCTATAGAAAATAATAGAATAACTTTGAGCCATAAAGAACTTTTGGGAACATGGGAGGAAAATGCAAAATTCTTTTCAATAGGTGAAACTGTTGCTGGAATCGTGCGGTCTGTTGAAAATTACGGTGCTTTTATAGAACTAGCTCCTAACCTCGCCGGACTGGCAGAGGTTAAAGATGGCATTATACCAGGCCAACAAGCGAGCGTCTACATAAAAAACATTATCCCCTCTAGGATGAAAATTAAACTCATAATAATAGACACATTTGACTACGAGTATAAACCAAATGTCCCAAATTACTTCTACAATGGCAACCATATGGACTATTTTTTGTATTCACCGAAAGACTGTGAGAAAATCGTTTGTTCCACCTTTAATGAAACAAAAAAATTAACCACAATATAAATTTTAGCAAAATATTAACACTCTTCGTGAAATATAGACAATTTGCAAAGCTTTAAAGTTCATGAATAGAATCAAAATAATGTAACTAAAACTCAGCGCTTAAGTAATTTTATAACTATAGCTGTTATGTCATCGTCAAACTCAGAAGACCGGTTTTCTTTTGCTTTATTTACAATCGTTTCAGAAAGACTTTGTACTGTAACTTCACTGTGTTCTAGTAAAGTTTTTTCTATCCATGCATCGTCTGGAAATACGACTCCATCTGATAGGAGCAAAACAGTATCACCCTCCCCAAGTTGGAGATTTTGAGAGAAGTAACTTACACTTTTAAATATACCGATTGGAAAAGAATGCAAATCTATTTTTGATACGCTGTTGTTGGCTTTTACAAAAGATACGGGAGCGCCCGCTTTTATGAATTGGCATAGACCTGTAAATAGATTTACTGATAAAATGTCGATGGCGGTTAAAGATTCATCATCTGACTTTACTAACAGTGCGGAATTCGTAATTTTAAGTGATGTTTCAAAGTTTATCCCTGACTTTATAAGTGTTGACAATATTTCTGTTGCCATAGCCCCTTCTACTGCGGCTCTTCCACCGGTGCCCATGCCATCGCTCAATATAAATATCACGTTGCCGTTTCTATCGTTAAAATAAGTAAAGTTATCGCCGCAAAAACTACTGTTATGACACGAGTGTTGACAAGTACCTATCTCTAATTCAAACTCAGGAAGTTCTATTATTTTAATGTAACATCTGCTTTCAGTAATTTCTATAATTGGCCTGTCTAGAGCTTTCAAGCACTCTTTAGATATAATTTTATGTAAGTTCATATTTTCTAACCTCTCTTTATCTTCATGAAGGGTTTCAATTTCGATTTCGAGTTTATTTTGCTCGTTGGTTTTGCATGTGATGTTAATGGGACTAACACAAGACTCACTCAAAATATGATTTACACGTTTTGCAAGTTCCAAGTCAAAAGTGACGTTTTTAGAAAAGTCATTTGATACATCCATAAGGATTTCTCCGGCGTTTGAGAATTGTTCCGAAACAAATCCTTTTACTTCATTCAAGCGTTTTTTTGAAGTACTTCGTATGCTTTCTTCGCGAACCATTTTGTCAATATAATTACAAATTTCATTGAAACGGCAGCAAACATGAGAGTAGTTTTTATTGTTACTGCATCCTGCGGCACTGCTTTCATTCAACGTATTTGCAAGGCTGTTTATCATATGAATGGTTTCATCTTGCTTTTTTTCCCAGCATAAAGTTTTAAGTCCACAATTTTTACATATGCTATTTCTAACGTCTGTGCATAGGTTGTCGCAAGGAGAACTACTGTTTTTCGATAATTTTTCAGACACTTTAGTAATAGAATTTTTCACACTAATTAGAGCATTAGCAGCCATTTGAAGCTGTGGAGTAAGGCTTTGGCTTAAATTAACTATTTTGTCTTCCTTAAACAGAGACCTGCTAAGTTTTTCTCCGACTTTATCTGGAATAAAAATAAATATTATAATTGCTAAGGTTATTTCATATATATTGCTTATAACGCCCACAGAGCTGTCACTTTGAACTATTATGATTAAGCTTGAGACAATAAAAGCAAACGTAGAAGTAAATTTTCCAAGCCGGGCCATCAAACCAGAAACCATACCGCCTAAAGCGTAACTTGCCGCCAAGTAAGAGTAATTTTTATCCGAAAGTCCGAGAGCTATTCCAAGAGCTATTCCGGACATGCTGCCGCCAGAAGCACCGAAAAAATTAGCAAAGAATAATATAGTGACTATAGCTATTACCCTTCCTAAAGACATAGAAAAAACCTTTACATTGGACAGAGCAAGCATTGATATGCAGAAAACTACAGCAAAGCTTGGAAGTGTTTGTTCTGTGACGTGGAAGTTTTTGTGTGTCACAGACGAAATTAAAATTGAACACTCTTTGAAAAAAAACGTACAAGCTCCTGCCAGAATGGATTCGATCAATATTATAGAGATGGTCTTTAAAGTGGAGTAGTTGTACAGGCTGAAGTTAAGTGTAAAGCCTGTTACTAAGGTAACTAAGAATGTAAGTAATGGTGAAAAAAAAGGATGATTTTTAATTTTTTTTAAATCGTTAAATGTCCACCTGATGGCGTGTATAGCCAAAATCGCAGAGATATAACGGATTGAAAAACCAACTTGATTTGGAAGTAAGTACCCTATTATGCCCCCAAAGACTGTAGGACAAATGTTATCGTACTGGACACTCGCAATTAAAGCTAGTCCAAATGGAGAGTAATTTTCAAAAATTGAAGCATGAGAGATTAATATGCCGAAAAAGAAATGTAACAAATTTATAATTATGTATTTTTTTTGTGTAGACGATAAAAATCCTTTCTTTTCAGCTGGATTTAATGCATCACTTTTTTTTATGTGTTCCAAATCTATTCCTCCTTAACCTTGTAATATGACATTACTTATTATAGCTGTGCATGTGGGAATAGATTGTCCTATGGTGCTGTAAGTTTTTAGAATATTAAAAGGTCTGCACACGATGAAGGTCGAAATAGATTTATAAAAACGATCAGGTTTACGATACATCTAAATTTTAAATAATTTATAGTTTAACCTAAAAAATATAGTCGATTAAGGACACTTATGGTAAAATAAATTTAAAATACATAGGAGGTGGTTCTATAAAGCTGTTGTTAAAACATATTATTTTACTTCTAATAATATTGCTGTACATGACTATATGTATTTTTATAGGTTGTCCTTTTAAATATATTTTTAAAATACCATGTCCCACATGTGGCGTGACAAGATCAGCTCTAGCTCTATTGAGTTTAGACTTTAAATCGTCGTTTTGTTATAACCCTATGACAATACCGCTGTTGGTTGTGACTTTTCTGTCTATACACATAAAGTTGTTCAAAGCAAAGAAGTTAATAATAACCTTGACGATTTCAGTGACAGTAATTAATTTAATAATTTTCTTATTTAGAATATTATAAAAAATGCTAAGAATATTGACTTTTATATGTGAAATGTGTTAATATAAATTTAAAGGAGGGATTATCATGGATAATATAGCAGTAGAACGGTTTATTTTGAATAATAAAAAATATTTGCCGGAAAATAAGATAATGTACTTAAAGGAAAAGTTACAGAGTGCACCAGAAGATAGGCTGTCACTTTTATCTGCGATAGACTTTAAAGATCCAATTATCTACTTAATAATTTCTGCAACACTTGGTGGTTTTGGGGTAGATAGGTTTATGTTTGGAGATATAGGATTAGGTGTGCTAAAACTTCTAACTGGAGGCTGCTGCGGTATACTTTGGTTGATTGATATTTGTACTATTA
>CASEZK010000014.1 GCA_949292425.1 uncultured Oscillospiraceae bacterium | reverse complement strand
ACGCCGGCGCCGAGCCCCCGCCTGACGGCAGGGAGCCGGTGCTTCCGGGAAGAGCGGCGTATCCGTCGAACAGCGGAGTTATGTAGGCTATGAAGGCGCCTATGCCGTTTATTATTACCCACGCTATCCATATTCTTTTGAATAGTGATAGGTAATTCTTTGAAGTTATCTCCGAATTTTCCCCCACTCCACACCGTACGTGAGAGTTTCCCCTCATACGGCGTTCCATCATTTATTACTTATTTTCAACAATATTGCAATTTCCAACCATAGTACGCAATTTGTTCAGTTTTCTTAAAGCCTCTTTTGATAAATTCAACTTCTTCAAATACTTTTCAATCGTTTCACTTCTTATAGCGTGAATTAGTTTATGTACGTCAGCAGTGACAAAACATAAATTGTTGTAACTATCATTTCCGCCGATACTCTTTGGTTTTTTATGGTGAAGTTCCATATCACCAATTTCAAGCTTCTTTCCAGTAATACAACACTTACCCATTTGACCTGAATACAGCGATAAACGATTATCATTCAGTTCGGTACTTTCATTAATTAACGGGTGTTTCATTAGATAGATAAGTATGCTCATATCTATACTTTGCAATTTGTTATGTAACAACTTCCTGCCTGTTTCCGTATAATTACATTTCTCTTGTGTAAATCCAAGAGGAAAGTCAGTTTTAACCGACGATATAGGGAAAAGAGCAGTCTTACATATATAGATAACTTTTCCTTTATATCTTCCGTAGAATTTATCAAAACATTTGCTTTTAGTTCCTTTTTTGGAACTGATTTTATGAGTTCGATTATAAAGACATTTATTAAGGCTGAACGATATATCCGAAAAATCCCTGCTGACATTAGTAGCCACTTTATAATAATTGTGCATACCAAGTACCTTAGCATTAAAGTTGAGTACATTTTCAATATTAGGATTTTTCTGTATTTTTATAATAGATTTTCTTAATTTGTCTTTGCATTTCCTTATACACTTTTCTTTTATACTTGAGGCAGTGACCCATTTAAATGCTTTTCTATGAACTTTTATCTTAATTCCTAAAAATTCAGAGTAAGCCTTTTTTAGATTTACCACTTTCGATTTTTCTTCGCTCACTTCTAATTTCAACCTTTCAAAAAGCCATTGTTTTGTTGCCTTGAACATAATGTTTGCTGTGCTTTTATTTCTGCATAGCAGTTTAAAGTCATCGGCGTATCTTACAATATAGACTTCTTTTAAATTTGATTTCTTCAGTGAGTGAAATTTATGACCTGTTGTATCAAAATCCTTTTTGGTGGGAAAGGTTTCCCATTGGTTGCTTATCCACCAATCCAATTCATTAAGCACTACATTTGCCAATAATGGACTTAATATACCCCCTTGCGGAACACCTTTTGTGGGTATTCCTTCTCCAACAATTTCTGCCTTCAGCATTTTTGAAAGAATACTGATTAAACATTTATCCTGTATCCCCATAGCCCAGAGTTGCTTTAGCAGTTTGCCGTGATTTACATTATCAAAGAATCCTTTGATGTCTATATCAACAGCATAATGAAGTTTTGCGACATTCATTAAAAATGTCGCTCTTGCAAGAGCGTTGTGTGTACCTCTGTTTGGTCTGAAGCCATAACTGTGTTTGTGAAATTTCGCTTCACATATCGGCTCAAGGATTTGTTTGATACATTGTTGTATCAGTCTATCCTCAATAGTGGGTATTCCTAAGGGGCGCTTTTTACCGTTATCTTTTTCTATTTCCACTCTGCGAACAGGTTGAGGCTTATAATTTTTCAACCTTCTCTCAACATATTTAACTAATATTTGAGGGTTGGTTTTAGCTAAATCCAAAATTGTAGATTGATTACTGCCTCTGGTTCTGCTTCCCTTATTCTTTTTAATGTTTCTGTAAGCAAGTAAAATGTTTTGTTCGCTTGCTATGTGTGGTAACAGTTTTGAAAATCGGTATCCCTTTTTGGATTTTGAATACAATTCATCAAGTGTATTTTGAAAATTATAATATTCGTTATTTCTAAGATATTGATTTTTCTTTTGTTTTGTACTATTTGTTGTCATAGGTCGGCTTCATTCTCCTTAAAGGATTTTCAGCCTCTTTTAGTCATACTCGAACCCTATGCGTTTCGTTGAATTGTTTCTATTGAAATTTGCTGATTTAATGTAATAAATGACTTGTGCCTATCCCTCCACGACTTATTATCCTCGCTTCATAGGTACTGTGGCACTACTCTCACTATCATAAATAAAGTTATACTCATAGTTTTCCTTTAACCGCTTCACAGAAGTTAAGTTCTCAGCGTCGATAGCTTTCCGCGTTCCGATAATTCTATCTTTACATATCTGTTTTTAGGTGTTTCCTTTGAGCCTGTCTGCAATATACTGCCTTTAACAATATAGGGTTTTTCGCAAATGGCAACTCTACTCGACCCCTGCAAACCTGCATTTAAGCAGAATGGCTTTTCAGCCATTTCGCTGGTTTAGACCCGTACATTCAGAAATTCGTCATTGCATTATTTATTTTGCAAATTCTCACCGTGAACAGTTTATAGACCCCCGACCTATCCACCACGCATATTTGAAATATGGTTTCCTCAACTTAATGTTAGGGCAGTGTTCAGCCGACTTCACCGAGCTTACGACCATTTCGGTCCTTAACAACCTACTTTCGCCGTTCGGAGTATCAGAGAGGACATTTCAAGGCGTTACCCTATCATTCTGTCCTTCGAATTATCAGTTCTCCAAGAACATATTTAAAAGAACTCCTTTCAATTTCTATTAAATTTGTACTTGTGCCTGACCTTTTCAGTCAGGAACGCGTCGCACGCCATTCCCACGCCTGGTCGCTTTTCTGCTGTGTACTTGAGAACTTCATCATAATAACGGCAACCGCCGTCATAAGTGCGGCAAGCACCGTTGAAATTCCCGCTATATGGGTATACACATCGCGTATTATTTTATCTCCGAGACTAAAAATATCTTCACCCGCGGCTGAA
>CASEZK010000013.1 GCA_949292425.1 uncultured Oscillospiraceae bacterium | reverse complement strand
AGTTTTACATCTCTAGCGGTTGATAGGTTTAATCCTCGTTTTTTGAGCAATATAGAAGGCAAAATATCTATTGTTAAAAGTTTTTCGTTGCACTCCTGCATATATATCTTAAATTCAATCTGTTTCTGCATTGAGAAAATATGCTTATATCTGTCATAACTGTTGTAATCAGTATTAGCAGGTTTAAGGTTTATTCTGCCCTTTTTTAGTATTTCTTTAAGTATCTGCGGTGCGTGGCTTTCGTTTGCAAAGCACCACAGTATGCCTTTTACAGCGTTGAATTTTAAGTTATCCCTGCCCGTATCCTTGCAGAGGGGACACTGCCACAGATACTCATCACCTGATTGTTTTTCAGGTTCACCTAATACTGATGTGAGCAGTTCTAATGTTAGTCTATTTATTGTCATTTTTATCTTATCCTTTCGTATTTGCGGTAAATTCAGTGTTTGCTAGTAGTTACATAGGGTTTGGGATGTACATATCCAGTAAGTGCAGGATTTGCCATTGTTTGCGACTATTTGTGGTATTAAGAGTGGAGGACTTAAATTAAGTCCTCAAGCCCTACCGCACCGTCACTCAAAGGTTCAGGGTCAGCATTAGTGAGCCAATAGGCTTTGCCTGAATTATTATTTATTTCCTTACTTAAAAGTTGATACCCTTTAGAAACGGCTATTTCAGACACAACATTTATATCTTCATCAAAGCTTTTTCTGAATTTTTCCCTTGAAATACGGAAAGTTTTACAATGTTTGGTCACCAAGTCGCTTTTTTTGAACTCAACACCCAAATTATCCAGAAAAAAGTTAAAAATACGGTCATATTTATCATCGTAAGTTGGACGAAATGTCACAAAATTACGGAAATCTTCGCTTAAAATTTCCTCTGTATCTATTGCCATTTCCATATCTTCTGGATTAATTGCTAATTCCGTTGGATGATTAAGGCTGGCAAAATCAGCAGCTGTTCTTATTGCTTTAAGTTCACGTGATATAATTTCCTGTTTAATCAGTGTATTGTCTTCATTCTTCGCTAATTGAGCCAACTTTAACCTATATGGATAAAGCACTTTTACATAAGTTTCCCGTGTTAACTCATATTGTGAATTAGGTTTGATTTGTTCAAAAATCTCAATTAGTTCTAACCCTAAGGCTTTTAGGTCGCTATAGTATTTTTGTTCTGTTTTGTAAGCCTTTTCTGCATCAGGCTCTAATTCGCAGAATTGTTGCTCGCCTGTAAATGTTGTATGACAACGACGGTTTAACCCACTTTTCATTAGCATTTCGAAGATTTTTTCTAAATCTCCTTTAAATAATGTCGGGTCAGAATATAGGAGTGCATTAACTGGTATATCTGTAATATCTTCTTCTCTAATGCCAGATTTAGTACATTTCGAATGAATAGTTCCGTCATATCCGTCAAATAAATTGTTAAAAAATAGTACATCGTCTCCTTTCATATTTTTTATATACTGACCTAATTCAGACATTTTTATCATTAAACTTCCGAAATTAGCTTGTTTAAATGCTTTTGCATCCGCATAAAGCCCTTCTCTAGTCCCTTCCGAGACTTCAATAACCAAATTTCTAAATTCTTTCATTCCCTCTTTAACAAATTTTTCTCTTTGGGAGTACTGTTCTTTTTCTGGAAATTTGTTTTGAGCTTCAACTTCTAAATCAATCTTTCGTTGCATTTTTGCTCTTTCAACAGC
>CASEZK010000012.1 GCA_949292425.1 uncultured Oscillospiraceae bacterium | reverse complement strand
GAGTAGTCTTGACTTATTTCATTCTTGTACCACTCATACCTTTCGGAATATGTAAGATCTCTCCAGTCCAGCTAAACACATTTATTGTCAATCTCGCCGTGCACTTTGACCCCGGCAGAAACGAATTTATCTCACCCTGACAATATTTCGTTGTTGCCTGCTGTCACTACAATAACATCGGCTTCTGCATTTAAGGATCTTAACAAGGCCTACAGCTTCACTCTTTCGTATTACAGCTCATTGCTCCTTTACCTACGCTTAAGCTAAAACGTCACCATTTTAGCTCCAAGGCTAAGTATCGGTTGTTGGTTAGACTTTTCCGAACAGGCTTCCCACCCGCTATATGTTTACCAGTTGCCTGGACGCACTATAATTTCGAAACCATGTTATATCCACAGTTGAGTTTCTAATATCACTAAAATCCGTCAAAATCTTTTAAAACTAACACCTTATTTAATGGAAAAGTATAATATTTATAAAGTTTCAGCTTTTTCTAAAAAAATGCTTGACTTTCTATGCCCGCATGATATATAATTAAAACGTTCTTGTGAGCGGTAAAAAAATGGCGGTATAGCTCAGTTGGTTAGAGCATTCGGTTCATACCCGAAGTGTCGTTGGTTCAAATCCAATTACCGCTACCAAAAGTTTTATGGCCCGGTGGTCAAGCGGTTAAGACACCGCCCTTTCACGGCGGTAACACGGGTTCGATTCCCGTCCGGGTCACCATTTATTTTTTGAGGTTATAATTTCATGTATGAACTTAAGTTTATAAACACTCCAGAACTTCCTTTACTTCGATGCATCGCTGACGGAACTAAAAAAGCCGAGGGGCGGATCGCAACGGATTATGTTAGAAGTTTTAAAGTTGGAAAAACACTTCTACTGAAAGCTACAGAAGAGTATGCCATTTGTAAGATATTATCTCTTCATTTTTACGACAGTTTTGAAGATATGCTCGAATCTGAAGGGTTTCAAAATTTGATTCCTCTAGCAGAAAATGCCGACAAAGCACTTGAAGTTTACAACAGTTTTCCCGGCGCACAAAGAGTTACAAAGTTTGGATGCTGTGCAATTGGAGTTCAATATTTAGAAGGAAAAATTTTAAAATAGAAAGATACCCACTTAAAATCTGGTGGGTATCTTTTATTTAAGCATCGCAGAAAAAGCCATTATTAAATTTCAAATGCCAACAATTTCCACAATTTTCAGAACAGTTCTTTTCGTTCCCCAATGACCTAAATGTTCCTTTTTTATGGCACTTGTCGTTAACCCCTACCCCTATGGTTCCTCCGGATACACACAGGATCTCTTCTAGATTTAACCTTCCCTCTTTTAGCTTAGCTGCTTTACACATTTGCATCACTAAATTTCTCCCTTTCCTTCGGGAGTTTAGTTTCTTGTTAAAATTTTATTATAAAAACTTCTGGATTTTCAATGTTTATTTTTAATTTTGTACGTCATGTATAATCTAAACTCCTCTTTTAAAATTTTATGTTATTATATTATACTTTAATTGTTATAATTAGTCAATAAATTTTAAAATAAAAAGTTTTTTTATTTTAAATTTTAAAAATCCTCTAAACTTCCAAATTCATAACCTTGCTCTTTCCATTTTTTTATTAAATCATTCAATATTTCGCAGTTGGTCTTAGAAGTGCTATGAAGCAAGACTATAGCACCAGGATGTATCCTTGACAACTTTTCAAAAGCTAGGTCATGAGATGGTTGCTTTTCTGTTATCCAGTCGACATATGCTAAACTCCAAAAAAATGTTTTATATCCCAACTCATTTGCCATTTTTAAATTCTCTTCATTGTACTTTCCTTGTGGTGGCCTATACAGTTTTCTTAGTTCGGTCCCCGTCACTTCCTTGTACATGTTTTCTAAGGTTTCCATTTCCTTTTTAAAAGACTGCATATCTGCTATTTTAGACATGTCTGGGTGAGTAAGCGTATGATTTCCAACAAAGTGTCCCTCACCAACCATACGTTTTACTAAGTCCGGGCTAGTCTTTAAATAGTTTCCAACAACAAAGAAAGTCGCTTTTACATCATTTTCTTTTAGTGTATCCAAAATCTTAGCAGTATATCCGTTTTCGTACCCTGCATCAAACGTTAAATATATTTTATTTTTGTTTGTATCACCTATATAATAGGCATCGTACTGCTTTAAATAATCAGGAGTTGCGTTGCCACGCGGCGTTTTATCATCACCTGAAAAACTTAGTCCCCAGTTATTGTTGTTTTGGTTCGCGGTAGAGGCAACCTGTGGATACAAAAAAACATGCATTATCGAAATAGATAAAATCAGAAATAAGCATACAGAAGCTATTGCTATCTGCTTTTTTTTAAGAACTATAACCAATTTATTCTCCACCTAACTGTTTATTTTTTAATTTTTCATAATTTAAGATTTAAATTATCCATTTTCTTTAAATTCAGAAAAGCTAATTACTAAATTTTTTGACGGCATTTTAATTTCTTTTATGTATCCGCTTGAATCGTAAATTTGTACTTCATAGTTACCACTCGTTTTGCATTTGCCAGAAAGAATAGATATCGTATTCTCCGTAGAAATAAAATTATAATTGTTGTTATCGCTCAGGCTTTCCAGAACTTCTCCTAAGACTAAGAAAAACGAACTGTCCGGTAATTTATTTTCATTTGTTTTCATTTCTAGTCCTTTGAAACTTACAGCATTTTCTGAGTTTATTTTTTTTTAAATTAATCCATTTATTTGTTCCGGTGAAGTTACACAAAATTCTAACCTGTTGTCATTACTAGATTTTAAAATTCCCTCCACAAATTGCTCACCTGTAGCTATACAGATCTTTGCCGAAAACTCCAAAACCGGTTCATGCCTTCTAGGAGCAACTGTCGAATTGCATGCTGTTAAAATAAAAAATACCGGCAAAATAGTGCCGATAATTCCTACTTTTTTAAGCATAAAACCACCCTCTATTTTACATTTTTAAAAAAGTTTCAGGCAGCTTATTTAAAACGTCAGTTGCACAAACGCTTATCTCAGATAATTCCTTCGCACAAAGGTCCCCCGCCATGCCATGAAGGAATACCCCACTAATTGCAGAGTCAACAGGAGCCATTCCCTGTGACAAAAAGGCTCCTATCATTCCTGCTAAAACGTCTCCCGCTCCAGCCGTAGACATACCCGGGTTTCCGGTAGTATTTTTAAAAACCTTCGCATTTGGTAAAGCCACTATAGTCTCATAACCTTTTAGCACGATAATAACATTATTTTCACGTGCAAAGTCAAGTGCCACTTGCTCACGGTTCTCATTTATACTAGAAACACTGAGGCCTGCAAGCCTAGACATTTCACCAGGGTGCGGAGTTAATATAATCGAACTTTTTGCTGCCCTTAGTACATCTATATTCTGCGAAACAGCATTTATTCCATCGGCGTCTATTATTAATGGTCTTCGATAATTCTTTATAATTTCATATACTATTTGTTTTGTGTCCTCAATTTGTCCCAACCCACATCCTACAAGACAGGCTGTGCTCTTTTCAAGTTTTGTCAACACTTCATTTGCACAGCTTTTAGAAATAACTCCATGTTCATTTTCAGGGAAAATGGTAAAAACTGGTTCTATCATTAGTGAAGCTAAAATGGCGTGTATAGATTTGGGAATAAATAAATTTACCATACCTACCCCTGACCTCATGGCAGCTCTACTGGCCAAAACCGCCGCTCCGGTCATTTGAGGGCTACCGCAAAATAAAGCCAAAGTTCCAAAAGTTCCTTTATTTGTGTCTTTTCCACGGCCTTTAAAGTTCTTTTTGACCATATTTATATCTATCAATTTAGCCAATTTCCAAAACCTCCGCCAAAACAATCACAGTAGCTACGTCTCTCGTATGCGTTACACTTACCGAAAAATTTATTTTAATATATTTTTCTAAAAAATTTACATTGTCTACCTTTAGGTAAGGTTTTCCACTAGTCTCTCTTAAAAGTTGGATTTTGCTTAGTTCTACGTCTCCCAATCCTTTTCCAAAGGTTTTCAAAAAGGCTTCCTTAGCGCAAAAGTTAGCTGCTACACTTTCCGGTTTAAAGCTTCTTTTCTCTAATTGTAAAAATTCGTCTTTTCCAAAAAACCTCTGCAAAAAACGAGTATTAGTCATAGCTTTTTTTATTCGTTCAATTTCTACTGAATCTATTCCAACTAGTATCATGTAAACAGTCCTTTTTATAAAAACTTATTTTTATCGATTAGCCTAACAGTTCATATACTACATTTGTAGCATTTCTCCGAACGTTTTCTTGATCTAAAATGTTCAAATCTTCTTTGCATTTCTCTACTATGCTATCATTTAACTTATACCATACATTTCCCATTCTAGTGTAAGAATAGTAGTGTCCATTAGTAGCTTCTCCTTCATGCATAGATATGTTTTTAATTATATACGTTTTCCCATTTACATCTAAAAATTCCGGAATATTTATTTGGTTTTGCAGTTTTATTTGTCTCCCTTTTTCAAAAGATTTTCTTGGTAATTGTACTATAAGATTTTTCGGTAATTCGTCTAAAATTAAACCTGTATTTAAAGTTTCTTCTAAGTTTAAAGGTTTACCGTTATTTAATTTCTTTTCAGAAACTGCTTGTTTTGGGCATATGAACCCATTTGCTACTAAATTATTATCTGGGTCATAGCTGTTAAATCCAAATGTTAAAAATATAAAGTCCTTTAAATTTTTAAAGTTGTTCCTATCTTCAGGTGAAAGTGTTTGGCTATTTTCAGCTGTATCTAATTCCTCTATGGCTCTATCTAATATTCTCTGCAAAGCTTCTGTAGAATCTTCCTGATAGCCCTCATAAATTTTATTATTAGGGTCATGCATATTTAAATATTTAATAACTTCTTCCACTTTCGCTCTTTCAATTACCTTTTTAGACTTATCAGATTTTGCGTTAAAGAATAATAAAATACCATACAAAGTT
>CASEZK010000011.1 GCA_949292425.1 uncultured Oscillospiraceae bacterium | reverse complement strand
GGTGATAAAGTGGTTACTATAATGAGGTTTGAAGATTTTTCTGAACAAAATTATGTTTTAGAAAAAAATGTAGTTAATAAAATTAAAGAACTCGTTACGGCCGAAAATAGTGCAATCAACAATGATTTATTGACATATATGCTCAAACAAACATATAGTCTTTTGTCTGGCACTTCACCTAGTATGACCAAAGAGTTAACGGACATTGCGAACAAAGTTTATTCCGGTGACCTTAAAAAACTTTCTGAGGAAGAAAGGATTCAAGCTATCTCCGAAGGGAAAAATAAAGCCGAGAAGGCTTTAGCTCTCAACGCTGCTGCTGGTGTTGGGGTTTGGACTGTAGCAAAAAGCTTAGCGGGAAAAGGTATTGGAAAAATTGTTGAAGGTGCCGCAGCCGCAGCTGGCGTTGCTTCTTTAGGAACCATCGCATTTGGTGCTGCTCTAACTTCTGGTGCACTTGTTCTTGGCGGTTTTTGCTATAATCAATTTTACGTTTTACCGCTTTCAAACAAGCTCCGAAATTTAATTGAAGTCCATAAAGACATATTTTTTAAAGTTAGAAACGCAGTCCTTGATCACAAGTGGATAGGAAATAATGTGCTTGTAACGGCAACGTCGACGGATTCTTCATGCATGAATGGTTACGCAAGCTTTCACAATGTTGCTGGGATAAACTTCAACAAGCCAAAAAAGGCTATAGATTGGGAATTCGCAAAATCTGAGTGCAAGTTTCTTGAGCAAGACAATTATGACTGCCGCAAACAGGCGCTTAGCATAATAAATTGTTTACAGGAAAATCAAGATGACCCGTCGCTTTGCGATGAAAATCTGCATTACGCTACAAAAATAAATAAATTTGAGCTGCCTGACTAAATCTTTCAACTTTGCTTGATAAAAGCGTTGGTAAAACCGGCACTTTTAGAATTTCGAAGTTGTCTTTCAGCGTTTTCTTTTTGCGAATAAGCGCCTACTTGAACGTAATATTTTGCTTCACTTTTAGAATTATTTTGCACCGTGTTTTGCGGTGTATTTTCTTTTACCGCAATTCCAAGTGTCTTTAATATTCCTTTTGCATACGCGACGCCAAAAGCTTGCTGCTCTGGGGCAGTGTCTGCGATCTGGGCATCTGTCGCATTGTCTACAAAGCAGCCTTCGCAAATTACTGCTGGGCACTTTGTCTCTCTAATGAATCCGTAATAGTCTCTCCCGCTAGAGTTCATACGAATTTTGCAACCCCTCGAGTTCTGCGCGATTACTTTAACTTCTGCCTCAATATTCTCAGCGAGAATTTTACTTGTACCACCTTTAAAGTATAGCGATAGGTAATCTTCTGATATTATCTCGAGATTTTCCCCCGCTTCACGCCGTGCATGCGACTTTCACCGCACACGGCGTTCCATCAAATTTAAGTTTTATAAAAATAAAGTAAATTTACACGTTTGAAATCGCAGATTTTTCTGAAATCTAAATTTTTCCTAATTGTGCTAATTTTCTGAGTCTATTAATTTTTGATAACTGAGATTTATCGAGTTTCAAATGTTCCAAATAGTACGCTATAGCGGCTTTTTATGTTGCATGAATCAAGATATGCACTTCTTTACTGATGTAGTATAAAAAAAGTTGACACATTATTTTCAAAGAAAAATAATAAAAGTAGGAGATGAAAATAATGGGAAGAAAATATGACAAAGAATACAAAATTCAAGCAGTAAAATTAGCAAAAGAAATTAACGGAAGTAGA
>CASEZK010000010.1 GCA_949292425.1 uncultured Oscillospiraceae bacterium | reverse complement strand
GATGTCATTCTTACTATGTCGTCTTTAACCGAATCTATGTCCTGATTTATGTAGTATAAAATTTCGTCCATCGGTCCGGTATTTGTCCAGTAGCTTTGGCAAACGCCATCACTAAGTGCGTAAACAACAGATCTTGGATTGAGTACGTGCGCCCAGCAAGGGCTCTGTTTAAAGTAGGAAAATGGAACTACGCTGCATAATAACGTAGCAGAAAGCTCACTTTACTGGGAGATGGAAGTCGAAACAGGAACATAGCATGGTGAGAAAGCGGTAAGTTGACTTAGAGTAAAAGTCACCACTAAACCGCAATGACAAGTAAGTAAAAGGATAAGGCTGATTTGCTAAATGTGAGGTCTAAGTTTCTGTTATCTACGGACTAGGGAAAGTACTCTGAGACCCTAGTCGCAAATGGGCACGCATACCGTATTCGTGCGTGTTGTTATTACAATATTTGCGAAACAAGTACGAGAACGTATATTAACAGACCAAAAGCATATCCGACAACTTACATCCAAGAAACAGAGTTAACTGGGGATTGCCTAAGTGAAATTTATTTCATATGGTCCATAGTAGTCTGAGGGCAAGAAAGTTGTCCACGTGGCAAAGGGAAACAGTTAGTATAATTCAAAATAAGAAAGTTGAAAGGACGGAGAAACCGTGCAAAAACCAACAACTGAGATTTTGAAGCGTATTTTTGAAAATTCAAGCAGACATAAAGACGGAGTATATACGCGTCTTTATAGATACTTGCTGAGAGAAGATATATACCTAATTTCGTATCAAAAACTGAGCAAAAATAAAGGAGCATTAACCAAAGGAATAGATACAGATACTGCAGATGGATTTGGACAAGAATATGTCAAAACGATAATAAAAGAATTATCAAATAACAAATTCACCCCAAAACCAGTACGCAGAGAGTATATCAAAAAAGCTAATGGAAAGATGCGTCCTCTAGGAATACCTTCATTTAAAGATAAATTGGTACAAGAAGTAGTGCGAGATTTCTTGGAAGCAATCTACGAACCTATTTTTAGTACAAATTCGCATGGATTTAGGCCTAAAAGAAGTTGTCACACGGCGCTCAAACAGGCTTCAAATCATTTCAAAGGTACAAGATGGTTTATTGAAGGAGACATCAAAGGCTGTTTCGACAATATTAACCATGAAAAACTTATTGAAATATTAGAGCGAAAAATCAAGGATAGTAAATTCATAAATTTAATCCGAAAATTTTTGAAAGCAGGGTATATGGAGAATTGGAAGTATCATCAAACATATTCAGGAACTCCACAGGGAGGAATATTATCTCCAATCCTTGCCAACATATATTTGAATGAGTTAGATAAAGAAGTCGAAAAAATCAAAAAGTCCTTTGATAAGAAGTCCGATAGAATATACACGAAAGAATATCAAGCGCTGACAACGCAAAAACACAAATTGGTGAAAAATTACACTTAGCAAAACCGGAAGAAAAATCTAATTTACTTAAAGAAATAAAAGAAGTACAAAAAAGAATATTAAAGACTCCGGCAAAGCAACAAACAGATAAAAAGCTAAGCTATGTCAGATATGCAGATGATTTCTTGATTGCAGTAAACGGAAATAAAAAAGATTGCGAAAATATAAAGAAAGAATTGAGACAATTTCTAGAAACCGAATTGAAATTAACTCTAAGTGAAGAAAAAACCTTAATTACACACAGCAGCAAAAAGGTACGATTCTTGGGATATAATCTCAATGTAAGGATAAATTTTCAAGTAAAAACAGATTCGTTAGGCAGAAAAACTCGCGCATGGAGTGGCACGGTAAATCTTTCAGTGCCATTTGAAAAAATCGAAAAATCTATGTTCGACAAAGGGATAATCAAACAAAAAGAAGCTAAAAAGTTTCATCCCATACATAGAAGAGGGTGGTTATACCTTCCCGACTATGAGATTGTCGAGAGATACAATGCAGAGATAAGGGGAGTTTTGAATTATTACTACTTAGCATCAGACTTCTATAAGCTAGATTATTTTGTGTATTTGATGGAATATAGTTGCTATGCTACCTTAGCAGGTAAGTATAATAAATCAATTTCAAAGATAATCAAAAAATACAGAAGTGGGAAAAATTTTGTAGTCAAATATAAAACTCCATCAGGCAAAACCGCCGAAAAACGAATTTTAAAGTTCAAAGATTACAAGCACTCTGAGAATGTTTATGATATGGATTGGAAGGTTAACTACAAATGGACGTCAAAAGTAACCGGTACATTAATAGCAAGACTGCAAGGGCAAGTTTGTGAACTATGTGGCTGTAAAGATGATGTAAATTATGAAGTTCACCGAATTCCAAGCGTTCAGAAATTGTCTGAGGACACACCTTTTGGCAACGAGTAATGAAAAAGAAGCACCGAAATACTCTGGTTGTTTGCAAGAGTTGTCATGAGAAAATCCACAAAGGAAAAAATGAAATACGTTAAATACTAATGGAAAGCCGTATACATCGAGAGGTGTCCGTACGGCTTGGGGGCGAGGAAGATTATTTTTCCTTAGCCTATGTCTAAGCCAGAGTAAGTTTTATAGCCGTCATACCACATTTTTAGTTCTTCAAAAGTAATTTTACTTTGTTTTTTTACACAGATTTTCCACCTCTGCAAGAGTAAATCCAAAATATTTATCGTATTTACTATCATTTAACATGTTATATTCTTTGAACATATTAAGTGCAGAACCAGAAGAGTATTTTGCTATAGGAAGGACACCAGTCATGTAAGCAAGTTCTACATATGGTTTATCTTTTAATAAATCTCTTAAAAATTCTAAAAAAGCTTTTCTGTCGCTCTCTGAAAACAAATTGTTATTGAAAATATAGTCCCATTCATCTAAAATAAAAATAAAACTTTCCTTAGTTTCACTATATACTTGGTCAAAAACCCTAGATAATGGTTTCGCATCTTTTATTTCAATATTAGTAAAAGCTTCTTTGAGATCACTTAATAAAGCATCTACATAATTATTTATAAATTCCTCGTAAGTGCATCCAGGTATCCAGGTTCTGGAAGCTGATTTAATGTCATATAAACAACATTATGCTTATTTAGATGTTTTAAATAGGACTTGCTTTTATTTATTTCAAGTTTATCAAACAATTATTTAAAATCAGCATTTTTAGAATAATATGCAGCCAGCATCAAGGTGTTAACAGTCTTACCGAAACGTCTTGGACGAGTTATACACACAAATCGGTCTTTGATGCCTATCAAAGAATTTATTTTTTCTATTAATCCAGTTTTATCAACAAAGAATTCATCTTTTGCTGCAAGTTCAAATTCATTATTTTTAAAATGGTTATTTAAGAAATATGCCATAATAAAAGCCTCCTTTTTAATCAGTAATTTTATTATAGCATACATTCATGAGTTTATAAAGTTTTGAAAAAGTTCCAGAATGATTTTA
>CASEZK010000009.1 GCA_949292425.1 uncultured Oscillospiraceae bacterium | reverse complement strand
AAGTAAATAGCTATTACTTTGATGAAATAGGTTCACATGGTGATGGATTTTTTGTATTTTTTCTTCACTGTTTTTTATAAATTTTAATTTGTTCAATAGTTTATAAAAAACTTTTATGATTTTCGCTGTTGAAGATTTATTTAATGAAAATACAATCAAAACGACCATACATAAAACTTGTATTAAAAAGCCCACTATTAATATTAAATGCACAGCTGAGTTTAGGCTTAATATATAATATGTTTTTAAAATAATTATGGTGGCAAAGTAAATAACTAGAGATATTTGGTATATTAAAAATTTTTGAACTAGTGCGGATATGGTGATACCGGCTTTGATATTTCTCTGTGACATTGCGTATATTTGCATAGGTTGGCCGCCAGAAGCACTGGGAGTGACAGCACAGTAAAATTGCCCTATAAGCCCACATATCAGAGCATTTTTAAAGCTTATTTTGGAGTTTATATTTGATAAAAACTTATGGGTTAATATAGCGTCAATTATTATATTTGCTATTTGGCATGAAAAACCGAAGAGTAACCAGTTCAAATTTAGACGAGAAGGATTTTTTATAAAATCGATTAACCCGTTGTCTGAAAAGCAAAGATATGCAAATATTATAATTAACAGAAGAATGAGAAAGATTTTTGATAAAAACTTTTTCTTCATAACTCCTCCTTAAAAGCTAAGAAACGTCAAATTTTTGAAGAAATGTGGGGTTGGCGCCGCCCCAAAATATTTTGGGCGGTCCAGTAAAAATTACTGGACTAAATGAAAATATATATTTTCATTTAGCGCCGACAGTAGCAATTACTTCATTTCAAGATTTTCTGTGCTATGTATTCCTCCAAACAAATTCCATTTTCCATGATATACTTTGCATGTTCTAATCCAACATATCGGAAATGCCATGGCTCAAAAGTGATATTAGTAACACCTGATTTATTTTTGGGGTACCGCAAGATAAAGCCGTATTTATATGAGTTTTTCAAGAGCCAATCATACTCTTTAGTTTTGCAGAAACTGTCTTTAACACTGTTGAAATCTATAGCGAGACCAGTGTGATGCTCGCTAGTTTTAGGTTTTGCTACAACTTTAGCAGCCTCAATTTCCGCTTGCGCTTTAGTAAGGTCTTTTTTTAAGAAATAAGAAACTTTTCTATTGTAAAGAACAGTCTGTCTTTCTGCGCTTCTGTATCCGGAAGAAACATATATATTAATATTATCCTTCTTAGCGTCATTGATCATACTTTCAAGCGGAGACATTATTTCAGAATTTATCGGTTTGCCGTTAAAATCAACTAAAGAAAATTTGTAATTATCTGAGATAGCATTATCTTTGTTTATAACTAAGAGATTTAAATCACAATTTTTGTTCCAGTCGGAAAAATCAGTTACTTTATAAGGTTCCGCACTTTTTTTGCTATCGTCTATTGTGACCTTTTTGTTATTAAAGGCAGGAATGTCTCCTGAACTTCCATTTAAATCCTTTTCATCATTTTCATTTAATGAACTATTAACATTTGAGTCAGTCACTGTTGGAATTTCCGTGACATTATCGTAAGAAAAAGAGAAACAATAAGTTAACAGAACGATTAATATCAATAGAGAAAGGCAAAAAATTATTATAAACTTTTTATTTTTTATTTTTTGTACTTTCAAGGAAACCACCCTTTTCAATTTAAATTATAAAGGTTTTTTATTTTAGCTTTCAAAAACCTATTTTCTTCCTTATTTAGCTGAGGGTCATCTCTTAAAATGTCTGCAGCGGCAGACTTGACTTCAGATATAATATTTAGGTCATCTAGAAAATCAGCAGTTTTTAAATTAAGAAACCCATGTTGGCGCGTACCTAAAAAGTCGCCTGGTCCACGAAGTTTTAAATCATTATCAGCAATCTCAAAGCCGTTGTCGTTATGAACTATGACGTCAAGCCTTTTTTTTATATTTTCGTCATCCAATCTGTCAGATACAAGGATGCAGTAAGATTTAAACTTATCACGACCAACTCGGCCTCTTAGCTGATGAAGTTGCGATAGACCAAGCCTTTCAGCATTTTCTATCATCATAACTGTTGCATTTTTGACATCGATGCCGACCTCTATAACTGTTGTAGAAACTAAAATGTCAATTTCTTTCATTACAAACTGCTGCATGATATCATTTTTTTCATAAGATTTCATCTTTCCATGAAGTAATCCTATGCTGCAGTTCTTTAAGGTTGGATTTTCCTTTAACTTTTCAACGTATTTAGTAGCAGATTCCAACTGAAGTTTTTCACTTTCTTTCACAAGAGGACAGACTATGTAAGCCTGATGCCCATTTTCTATTTCTTTTTTTATAAAATCTATAGCACGATTTCTTTTTTTACTGCTGATAAGGAAAGTGTCAATTTTCTGTCTGGATCTTGGCATCTCGTCTATCACAGAAACGTCGAGGTCACCGTATACAATCAAAGCGAGGGTCCTAGGAATAGGAGTTGCGGACATCACTATGGTATGAGGAAACGCACCTTTGGCTGCAAGTGCATTTCTCTGGCGTACGCCAAACCTGTGCTGCTCATCTGTTATTACAAGCCCTAAATTTGCAAACTCAACGTCGTCGGTGAGCAAAGCGTGCGTACCAATTGTTAAATCGATCAGTCCAAGCTTTAGACTTTCCTTTATGCGTTTTTTTTGAGATGTAGGTGTAGACCCACAAAGGATTTCCACTCTCATACCTGCCTGCGAAAGCAAATTATATAAGTATAGATAATGCTGCTGAGCTAAAATTTCGGTGGGAGCTATAAATGCGCATTGTAATTTTTCTTTTATAGCATTATAGCATAAAGCGGCCGCTACCACCGTCTTGCCTGACCCGACGTCCCCCTGTATTAGTCGGTTCATGACAAACTGACCGCACATATCTTTTACGCAATTATCTATGACTTTTATTTGCGCTGGGGTCAGCTTAAACGGCAAAATGGAGAAGAACTCGTTGCTGTAGTTTTTGCTTAATTTAAGTGAGTTTGCTTTTCTGCTATCTATTTTTAATTTACTAAGGCTCAACTGTAAGTTTAGCAAATCTTCAAACAGTAAACGTCTTCTTGCTTTTTCGAGGTCTTTATAGTCTTTTGGAAAATGAATATTTCTCAAAGCGAATTTAAGTTCGCATAAATTATATTTTTCTCTTATTTTTTCAGGGATAGTATCAGGAATGTTTTTAGGCAGTAGGAGAAAAGCCTGTCTCATAGTGGACTCTATTTGTTTGGAAGAGAGATTTTCTACTTGAGGGTACAGTGGCTTTAGAGAGTTTATTTCGCTTTTGGAATATATTTTTGGAGAAGATATGACCTTGTTGTTGTTTGTTTCGCTGATTTTACCCCAAAAGTAGTATTCTCTATTTTTTATTAACTTCTGTGTAGTGTATTTGCAGTTGAAGAAGATTAAACTTAAAGATGAAAAGCCATCGGAAATTTTAGTTTTATAGATTGTCATACCTTTTCTTAGAACTGACTCAGAAATAGGAGAAGTTACGGTGCCTTTTATACAGCACGGTTTTTGAGTGGGAGCAGAACTGATGGAAAAAACCTCAGTTAAATTTTCGTAATCTTTAGGAAAGTAGTAGAAAAGGGAACCTATGCTGTTGATGCCCAGTTTTTTGAACTGTATAGCACGTTTTTGTCCTACGCCTTTGAGTAAGTGAATATCTTTATGGAACAACGATGACATTTAAAAATTCCCTCCTTTTTTTAAGTTTGAAGTTAATATTTAGTATTATATATGGCAACGCGACACAAAGTGTCGCGTACCTGTTATAATATCACAGGTACACACCAAAAAATAAATTTTTTTGGTGGTTGTCCTGCTTACGAAAGAGGGAAATTATTCTACAGAAATTATAAAATGATAAATAGGTTGATTACCTTTAATAAGCGAAACATCGGCGTGGGAATACTTATTTTTTATATCGATAAAAACATCCTGTGCTTGTTCTTCTGAGATATCTTCACCATAGATGATAGTAATAAATTCAGTGCTGCGTTTAACTAAAGAATGAATTAGCTTTATAGCGGCTTTTGCAGGGTCTTTGGATTTAAACGTAAGTTTACCGTCATTTAAAGCGAGAATGTCACCTTCTTTAATCTTAAATCCGCCAAATTCTGCATCTCTAGAAGCGTATGTGATTTGGCCTGTTTTGACCAAACTTGTAGCATCGAACATAGTAGCCGCGATTTCACTTTTATTTAAAGTAGAGTCAAAAGCCAACATAGCACTCATTCCTTGAGGAATGGTTTTAGTCGGAATTACTTTAATTTCACGGTCTGTAGCGAGTGAGATAGCCTGTTCAGCGGCAAGAATAATGTTTTTATTGTTCGGTAAAACAAAAACAGTTTTAGCAGGTGTTGCAAGACATGCTTTCAATATATCATCGGTACTGGGATTAAGTGTCTGTCCACCGCAAACGACTTTGTTGCAACCCAAATTTTCAAATAAAGCTTTTACGCCGTCTCCAGCAGCTACGGCAACGAATCCGTAATCTTCAGAAGGTTCAACGATCTCCAGTTCAGCTTTTTGGACATTTTTCGCATTCTTATTTTGCTCACGCATATTTTCTATTTTGACTGTAATAAGTTGGCCGTATTTAAGCCCTTCTTGTATAGCTAGCCCAGGGTTATCTGTGTGAACATGTACCTTAATAATTTCATCATCTTCGACAACTACTACACAATCTCCGATCGTTTCAAGATAAGATCTGGCATCACTTGAAGGCAAGGTGTTGTCTGCATTTTTTTCTACAATAAATTCTGTGCAATAAGTAAAGTTAATAACTTCATCAAATTCAGAAATTACATTTTCAAAAATACTAGTGCTTACTGGTTTTTCGTTGTTTATGTCAAGAAATTCTGAGATGATTGTATTATATTTAAAGACGGACAACATTCCTTCAAATATAAAGCATAAACCTTTTCCTCCGGCATCCACAACCCCGGCTTTTTTAAGAACTGGCAAAAGTTCAGGTGTGTTTTTTAAAGCCTCATTGGCACCTTCACACACGGCTTCCCAAACAAAGACAGGATCACTGTTGAAGAAAGCAGCATCGTTGCCTTTTTCGTAAGCGACTCTTGCGACAGTCAATATGGTACCTTCCATAGGTTTCATGACAGCATTGTAAGCCGATTCCACGCCTATGGATAAAGCATTAACCAAATCTTTACCAGAAGCTTCTTTTAAACCGCGGAGTCCTTCGGAAATTCCTTTGAATAACAACGAAAGAATGACACCAGAGTTGCCTCGAGCACCTCTTAAAAGCGAAGAAGCTGCGATTTTAGCAACAGCAGAGATGTCAGAATCTTTGTCTAGTTCACAAAGGGCAGAACTGGCAGCAGATATGGTCATAGACATATTAGTGCCTGTGTCGCCGTCTGGAACGGGGAAAATATTTAATTTATCAACAAAATCTTTATTATTCTTTAAGTTATTAGCGCCCGAAATGATGGCGTTTACTAAGTAGTTTCCATTTATCAAAATTGATCACTCCTTAATTAGTATGTAATTTGTCAGGAAATACTTATTTTTATGTGTAACAGAATTCATTATAACATAAAAGTGTGGGATTGTTCAAATTTTTAGTAGAAGTCAAATTTGAGGCTGCTATAAAATTTTGCAAATAAAAAGTTTGCGAAATTTGTGATTTATCACTTGACAAAAAAGAGAGGAGATGGTAAAATAAAAAAGCTAAGGAAAACAAAAGTCAGCAAAAAGGCGTTGGCTCCAAACGAGCGGATGCTTACTTTTTTAAATTACTTTTGAAATTT
>CASEZK010000008.1 GCA_949292425.1 uncultured Oscillospiraceae bacterium | reverse complement strand
TTCCAATACTTCTTACACTGTTAGGAATAGTAATACTTTTTAGTGAAGTACAATTGTAAAAAGCATTATCACCAATGTTAGTGATACTGTTAGGAATGCTGATTTTTTTCCAGTGATGTGCAACTATGAAATGCATTATTGCCAATTTGGATAATGCTATTAGGGATAGTAATTTCTTTTAAAGTCTCTAAACCTACAAATGCACCATCTCCAATGTCAGTTACAGGTTTTCCAGCTATTTTATTTGGAAGTTTGAGAATTCCAGATGAAGGAACCTTAGTTACGCGTTTTATGATATAACGATTACCTTTTCTGTTTAAGGTTATTGAACTATCATTGTTCTCATAAATATATTCACTATCATTGTGGTATATTTTAGTACAGTTTTCAGGGATATTTGCTTCCAATTTTCCTTTTAATGAGAGGGGGACCATTAATGATGTACAATTAGAGAAAGCATGATCGTTAATTGTTTCTACAGTTTGAGGAATTGTTATGTCTTTTAATGAATTACATTCGGAGAAAGCGTAACTACCTATTGTTTTTACGCCTTCAGGTATGACAACACGGTTTAATGCTGCACACTTAAAGAAAGCATGATCGTTAATTGTTTCTACAGTTTTAGGAATTGTTATATCTTTTAATGAATTACATTCAGAGAAAGCGTAACTACCTATTGTCTCTACGCCTTCATGTATGATAACATTGCTTAATGCTGCACACTTAGAGAAAGCATGATCGTTAATTACTTCTACACTTTCAGGAATTTCGATTCTATTCAATGCTGTACAACCTGAAAACATTCCCTCTGAAATGGTACTTACACCAGACGAGATGGTAACACTTTTTAAAGATGTACAACCGTCAAATGTGTGAGCACCTATGTTCCCATTGAGGCTTTCAGGGATTCTTATTTCTTTTAGTGATGTACACTGAGAAAATGCGTTATCACCTAATCGTACTAAGCCTTCTGGAATAGTAATAGTATTTAAAGATTTGCATCCAAGAAAAGCGTTTTTTCCTATAGTAGTTATATTTTTTGAAAGTGTAATAGAATTTAAAGACGTGCAACCAGCAAATGCAGATTCTTCAACATTTGTTACTGTTTCTGGAATATCTATTTTAGATAATTTAAAACATCCGCTGAACGTTTCTTTTTTTTATAGTCTTTAATTCACAGCCACCGTCGAAGGTTACTTCAGTTAATTTGTCTTTATGTTTTTCAAACGCTTTTTCTGAAATTGATGTTATATTTCTGCCAGCTGATTGGCTAGGAATTTTAACACGTCCATTTTCAGGAATGCTTATAACATCCAAGATTGTTGCTCCATCGTCAGTAAATTCAACTAAAAATGTGCAGTCGTTGCTTACTATCTTTTCATAATAGACATTTGTTTGGCCTTGAGTTTGTTCTTGAACAGTTCCTGGTTGAACAGGTTGTGTTGTATTATTGTTACCACCAAGGATCATAGAAAAAAGAGAAAATAGGCTTGCTGCAAATGGTAACAGACCAAATCCACCAGCGACTTGCTCTAGATCATCAAGGTTAAGGGAATTGCTGTCGGCTATTTCTGACAATTCAGACTCTGAGAAGTTATAGCCTTTCTTTTTAGAGTAAGGTAGCACAACGTTTTTTATAACTGACTTGGCTTCAGCGTTGCTGTTTTCATTTCTAAAATCTTGCAGATTTTTAAGAAATTCGTCATCTTTTGCAGCTTTGTTATAAAATTCTAAAATTTCATTTTTCATATTAAAGCACTCCAATTCTAAAAAATAAATTAACCACAATATCGTATACAGATAAAATATCATAAATTTTACAATATGTCAACAAATAATTTTATAAAATAATTAATTATTTATTTATAAATGAGATTAACCGTTAAAATATTTAATTTTAAATTATATTGATATAAATATTTTTAACAAAATAATAAAATTTATGAATCTGATGCGAAAATGTAGAAATAAGTTGCTATATAGCAAAGAGTGAAAATATTTTAATGAATTTTATTAATTTATGTCGTTTGTGGGTATTCGATACAATGCTGTAAAAACAAAGTAAAACCAGTCATTAAAATGGCTGGTTTGTTGAAATATGATATCATATTTTTCATATACAAATAAACTTAATTGTTGCGTTTTTGTTCAGATAAATTTAATAGATGTTCATATTTATCTTTAGCTTGCTTTTCTGCTTCAGTGAAAAGTTTCTCGGCTTTTTCAGGGAATGAGCGAGCTAAAGCGTTGTACCGCACTTCGTTCATTAAGAAATCTCTATAGGTTGAACTTGGAGCTTTACTGTCTAAGATAAACGGATTTTTACCATCTCTTGAGAGTCGAGGATCATATCTAAACAAATTCCAATAACCTGACTCTACAGCCTTTTTCTCTTCCTGTTGAGCTATGCTCAACCCGCCTTTTATTCCGTGATTTATACAAGGAGCATATGCGATAATAATCGAAGGACCATTGTAACTCTCAGCTTCTGCAAAAGCTTTTACGCATTGGTTGTAATTAGCGCCCATGGCAATTTGGGCAACATATACGTATCCGTAACTCATAGCAATTGCAGCTAAATCTTTTTTCTTAGTTGCTTTACCGCCGGCAGCAAACTGTGCGATTGAACCAGTAGGAGTGGACTTTGAAGCTTGCCCGCCAGTGTTTGAGTAAACTTCAGTGTCGAATACTAGGATGTTTACGTTTTCACCGGAAGCTATTACATGGTCAAGCCCTCCGAAACCTATATCGTAAGCCCAACCGTCGCCACCGAAAATCCACATGGATTTTTTAGCAAGGTAATCTTTATCTTCAAGTGTCTTCTTTGCTAAAAATCCGATTTGTCCGTCAGCATTTTGAACTTTTTCAAGCTCATTGATGAGTTTGTCGGCACATTTTGTGTTTTTGCCACTGTCTGTAAAAGTACTAATATAACCTTCACAGGCAGTCTTTAAGTTTTGATCATTCGTAGCATTTTTAATTTCTTCAATATAGCTTTTCAGTCTTCCACGTATTGCGTCTTGTGCTAGTGCCATGCCGAGACCAAATTCTGCGTTATCTTCAAACAGTGAGTTTTGCCATGCAGGACCTTTGCCTTTTTCATTTACCGTATATGGAGTAGCTGGAGCGGAACCTCCCCATATTGATGAGCATCCTGTAGCGTTGGCAATGAACATTCTATCGCCAAACAACTGCGTAGCAAGTTTAGCGTAAGGTGTTTCTCCGCAACCTGCACAGGCTCCTGAGAACTCGAGCAGCGGCTGCTTGAACTGACTACCTTTAACTGATGCCTCTTTGAACTTTTCAATAACGTCCTCTTTTTTAGGAAGTTTTACAGAGTAATCAAAGACTTCCTGTTGATTTCTTTGAGAGTCTATCGGTTTCATAGCCAATGCTTTTTCACCTTTTTTGCCTGGGCATACATTTACACAAGCGCTACAGCCTGTGCAATCAAGCGGAGACACTGTCATTACGAATTTTTTGCCGTCCATTCCGGTCAATATTTTCGATTTTGTATTTTTAGGAGCTTTATTTAGCTCTTCGTCTGTCATTACTATGGGGCGAATAACTGCATGAGGACACACAAGTGAGCAGAAGTTACACTCAATGCAATTATCCGGATTCCATTCTGGAACATCCACAGCAATACCACGCTTTTCAAACGCTGCAGAGCCTTGAGGAACTGTACCGTCGACGTGATCGACAAAGGCAGATACAGGTAAATTATTTCCTTTATATTCGTTAACCGGTTTTAATATAGTATTGACGTATTTTAAGAGATCTTTTCTTGGAGAGTTTGAAGAATTTGGAGTAGATGTTTGCTCACCTTCAAGGTTTTTCCAACTTTCAGGAACTTCAATCTCTTTTAAGTCTTTCATTCCTCTTTCAATAGCTTCATGATTCATAGCAACAATCTTTTCACCTTTCTTGCTGTAAGACTTTGTTGCCGCATCTTTCATATATTTTATAGCATCTTCAGGTGGAATAATATTGGCAATCTTGAAGAAAGCAGATTGCAAAATTGTGTTGATTCTTCCGCCAAGACCTATTTCTTTTCCTATTTTTATACCGTCTATCACGAAGAACCTAATTCTATTTTCAGCGATATATCTTTTCATCTTGTTTGGTAAACGGTCGTTCAATTCTTGCAATGTCCAAGGGCAGTTCAGAAGGAACTTTCCGCCTGGTTTTAAGTCTTGTACCATGTTGTACTTATCTACATACGAAGGGTTATGGCAAGCAACAAAATCAGCCTTGCTTATATAATAAGTAGATTTTATCGGATTATTCCCAAAACGCAAGTGAGATACTGTAATTCCGCCAGATTTTTTAGAATCGTACGCAAAGTATCCTTGAGCGTACATGTCTGTACGATCGCCTATAATTTTAATTGAATTTTTGTTTGCACCAACAGTTCCATCGGAACCGAGTCCCCAGAACTTACAAGAACGAGTGCCTTCAGGAGTGGTATCAGGGTTTTCTTTAACCTCGAGCGAAAGGTTTGTAACGTCATCAACTATACCGATTGTAAACCTCTTCTTAGGAGAAACATCTTGCATATTTCTGTATACGGCGACAATGTCACCAGGGGTAGTATCCTTAGATCCAAGACCATATCTTCCGCCGTAAATGGGAATATTAGAAAATTCACTATCAGCAAGGGCTGCCAAAACGTCAAGGAACAGAGGTTCGCCTATGGAACCAGGCTCTTTTGTCCTGTCTAGCACAGAAATGTATTTTACACTTTTGGGTATTACGTCAACTAGATATTTTGCCACGAAAGGTCTATAAAGCCTAACTTTAATAAGCCCTACTTTTTCACCTGCGGCATTTAAATAGTCTACAACTTCTTCAATAGCTTCGCAAACAGAACCCATAGCTACAATGACGTGTTCAGCGTCAGGGGAACCATAATAGTTAAATGGTTTATAGTCTGTGCCGATCTTGTCGTTTATTTTGTTCATATAATCCACTACGATTTCCGGTACAGCGTCGTAGTATTTATTGCAAGCTTCTCTAGCTTGGAAGAATATATCGTCGTTTTGAGCAGAACCTCTTAAAACAGGATGTTCTGGGTTTAAAGCTCTTCTTCTAAACTTTTCTATAGCATCAAAGTCTAGAAGTTCTTTTAAGTCTTCATAATCCCACATTTCGATCTTTTGAATTTCGTGGGAAGTCCTGAACCCGTCAAAGAAATGTAAGAAAGGAACTCTTCCTTTTATAGCGGACAAATGAGCAACAGCGCCCAAATCCATTACTTCTTGAGGGCTGTTTGAGCAAAGCATAGCGTAACCCGTTTGGCGGCATGCATAAATGTCAGAGTGATCACCAAAAATAGAAAGAGCATGGCTGGTTAAAGCACGGGCTGAAACATGTATAACACTAGGAAGAAGTTCACCGGCCATTTTGTACATGTTTGGTATCATAAGCAAAAGACCTTGAGATGCGGTATAGGTAGTGGTTAAAGCTCCAGCAGCGAGTGAACCATGCACTGCACCAGCAGCACCAGCTTCAGATTGCATTTCAGTAACTTTAACTTCTCTGCCAAATAAATTTTTTCTGCCCGCAACAGAATATTTATCAGTTTCATCCGCCATAACTGAAGATGGCGTGATAGGGTAAATTGCAGCAACATCTGTAAAGGCGTAAGAAACGTGGGCCGCAGCACTGTTTCCGTCCATAGTTTTCATTTTTCTTGTCATAAAAAATATTCCCTCCCTTGAAATCACTAAATAATTATCAATTTCACCACCTTTACGATTATTTGTAAATATATAAATTTTCACAATTTTTATTTAAAGCAACGAAAATGGCGGAAAAATCAGAAAAATTAATAAAATAAAATTATTACAAAGAATATTATTGACGTTTATTATAAAATTAATCTACAATATGTATATGCACATTTAATAAAAGGTAGTGATTATTATGACTCAAAGCTTTTTATTTGGAGGAGCGTGTAGATTTTGTGATGTAGAACCCAAATTATCAAGCTCTAACGGTTTCATACAAGTAGCTATAATTCTTTTGCTGATTTTAGTCAATGCATTTTTTGCTATGTCTGAGATCGCTATAATAACCTTAAATGACAATAAAATTAAAAAAATGGCAAATGAAGGGCACAAACAAGCAAAAAAGATTGTGGGACTTTTAGAAAACTCAAGTAACTTTTTAGCAATAATACAGGTTGGGGTTACGCTATCTGGCTTTTTGACTTCGGCATCTGCATCTGCAGTTTTTTCTGAGAAATTAGCAAGCCTACTTTCATTTTTACCATTTTCGCAAGACGTATTAAGCGGGATATCTATGGTTACAGTTACGATTATCCTGTCGTATTTTCATTGGTTTTGGGAGAACTGGTTCCCAAAAAAATAGCAATGCGCTATTCTGAAAAAATTTCCTTTAAAGCTGTTGGAATTTTAAAAGTTGTTGAAATTTTATTTAGACCGTTTATCAAATTCTTATCGTTCTCAACCAACTTTGTCTTAAAACTGCTAGGATTAGATTCTAGCGACATGGACGAGACGGTAACAGAAGAAGAAATTTTGATGATGGTAGATGAGGGTGAAGAAAAAGGTGTGTTTGAGGGCAACACCAAGGACATGATAAAAAATATATTTGAGTTTGATGACAAAAAGGTAAGCGAAATAATGACCCACAGGACTGATATTTTTGCTGTGGAAGACAATAACACTATTAATGACGCAATAACGGTGTCGCTGGAGCAAGGGTGCTCTAGAATACCTGTCTTTCACGAAGACATAGATGACATAATCGGGGTTGTTTATGCAAAAGACTTGCTAAGATTTACAAAAGAAAATTCATTAGATGTTAATGTCACAAAGGTCGTGAGGAAAGCGTTTTATATTCCGGAGTCGAAACTTTGCAGTGAACTTTTCAGTGAGATGATTTCTAGCAAAACCCAAATAGCTATTATTGTAGATGAGTACGGAGGAACCGAAGGTTTAGTTACTATGGAAGATCTGGTGGAATCGATAGTTGGGGATATTCAAGATGAGTACGATAATGAGGAGGAAGATATCAAAAAAGTGGGTGAGGGAAGCTTTTCTGTAGATGGCACAATCCCATTAGATGAAATAGAAGAGCTTTTGAATATAAATATGCCGGAATCTGATTACGACACGTTAGCAGGCTTCATGGTTGATAAATTGGGCAAAATACCCTCTTCAAGCGAAAAAAACAGTGTAGATTTTGCAGGATACAATTTTTCAATAGAAAAGGTAAAGGATCGGAGAATATTAAAAGTATTGATCAACAAAACCTAGAATTTATTTAACTTTGAATCTCCAAAGTTTGTTTATGTACTCCTCAGTAGCATAGTTTATCCCGACTCGTTTGAGTCTAGAAAAGTCGCATTTAAAGCCATCGTCTTCGAGCCACAACCTATTTGACTTTAAAAGATTTTCTTCATTGAAAGTTCTGTCTATTTGCAACCTTTTAGTGACTTTTCCCGGCCCATCTAAATTTAAAGAATATTTAGCTTTATATACTTCATAAAAGTTCTTGCAGCTACCTTCAATTACAGCGCCTCTTATCAAAACAGCTTCGGGGTGACCATATGTACCGCTTACAACATTTAAAAGGTTATGTACGCCGTAACACAAGTATACGTAAGCAATTCCACCTGCTTCGTATAGGACTTTAGTTCTGTTGGTTTTGCCTTTGTGAGCGTGGCAGGCGGTATCTTCCGTGCCGAAGTAGCTCTCAGTTTCGGTTATTCTCGCTTTTATAATTTCGCCGTTTATATTTCTGCATATAAGTTTCCCAAGAAGCAAAGAAGCAAGAGACAATGCGTCTAAACTGTAAATATCGTTGTGTAGTTTCATTTTATTTTTCCTCTTTAAACTTTTCTGTTTTGTAATTTATATTTGCTTTTTCAGCTTGAGAGTGGTGGTATTTTCTTGGAATGTTGTACAGTTTGCCATCTTTGTATAATTTAGAACCGGTCTGATGAAACCAAAATGGGACATCTTCACTTATGCACTGGTTTCGAAGGTTTAAAACCCAGCGATAGTCACAAATTCTAGCAAGCTTGCCTGACTCTCCACCAACAACGACTTCCTCTATTTCGCTGTTTAAATAAGGGAGTAGGTTGATCTTTTCAAGTAAAGGGGAGACAGCTATAAATATATGTTTTATAGGCAACTTAAGGAATATTGGTAACCTGAAATCTGCCATTTTTTGGTTTTCTACTGTGCAAGATATGTAGACATTTTCATAGCCGCTGTGCCAATCATTCGGCAACGAGATGAAGAATCTATCTGGTCTTTTGGTTATTATAAAGAAGTTTAAGTCAGTTCGCTCTTTTATCATTTTCCACACAATTTCTCTCCAAGCATCGGCTTCCTTTAAGAAAAAGTCAGATGTAAAGCAAGTGAAAACCATCTCTCCCGAAGGTATCTTGTAGATTCCGTTGCGATTTTTCTTTGTAGGCAAATTGAAAGAAGCGTTTTTAGTTACAATGGAACTATCTTTTTCAAATTTAAAATCTTGTCTATACACGTAGCAATTTTGACATCCGGCACTTATTTTTTTACACCCGTGCCAAGGGTTCCAGGTAACGGACATGGTTTGTTCCTTTCTAGTTTCCTATTTTGTGTTGCTTTTCATATATTTAAGTAGTTTTTCTAAAGTTTGACGGCTTATTACATGCTCCATTTTGCATGCATCAATTTTAGCAATTTCGTAATCGACTTTTAAGGTATTGCACAAGAAATCTATTAAGGTCTTGTGGCGAAAATAAATATCTTTGGCTGCCTTTTCTCCACTTTTGGTGAGTGAAATCTGTCCGTATTTTTCTTGGCTTAAAAGTTCTTTTTCTTTAAGAAGAGACACAGCTTTATTTACGCTGGGTTTTGAGCATCTCAGCCGTAGCGCAATGTCCGTGATGCGTGCTTCTCCAGTTTCTTTTTTTATTATGTATACCGCTTCTAGGTAGTCCTCGAGGGAATCCGTTAATCTTTGGTGTTCCATTTTTTCTCCATAATTTTACTTTAATTTTTTAAAATTACATCCAGTGTAAGGGCAACTTTGGCATTTCTGGTTGCAGATGTTTTTATTTCCTTTAACTTTTCTGAAACATAAAGACAATACATAGAAAATAGCAAAAAATGCTATTATAAAATCCGTAATCATTCATAAACCTCCTAAACAGTTTTTTATAAGTGTGCCGATTTGGAACACAAGCGCGCTTACAAACCAGGCTGTTAGCAGCTGGTACAATATTGAAATGGTAGTCCATTTTATGCTTTTCATTTCTTTTCTTATAGCTGAAAGAGCGGCAACGCATGGTGTGTACAATAGCACAAATACCATAAACGAGTAAGCAGATAACATAGAGAAATGTTGAGAAAGCGCATGATGAAGGCCCATAGAGGCTTCGGTGTTGTACAGTATTGCAGATGTGCTAACAACGGATTCTTTTGCTATTATTCCGGAAATGAGTGCGACTGAGGCTTTCCAATCGTTAAATCCGCATAAGGTAAAAATGGGTGCGATTTTTGCACCTAGGTAAGCTAAAATGCTGTCGCTGCTATCTTGTACAGTGTGAAGTGAAAAATTGAACGATTGAAGAAACCAAATAACAATAGTTGCACCAACTAGCACAGTGCCGGCCTTTACTAAAAAGTCCTTTAATCTTTCCCAAACGTGCAAACTGAGGTTTTTCAAGGTTGGTAATTTGTATTCGGGCAGTTCCATTATAAATGGGGCTTCTTTTCCTTTCAAAATCGTATTTTTAAACAAAAATGCTGTAAATATAGCAACTAAAATTCCAAGCAAGTATATTGAAAATATAATAATTGGCTGATGTGATGGGAAAAATGCTGAAATGAACATAGAATAAACTGGCATCTTAGCGCTGCAAGACATAAACGGTATCATTAAAATAGTCAACTTTTTGTCTTTATCGTGTTCTAATATTCGCGTGCCCAAAACAGCTGGTACAGAGCATCCAAACCCCATAAGTAGCGGGACAAAAGCTTTACCGGACAAACCTATTTTTCTCAGCATTTTATCGGTAATAAAAGCAGCCCTTGCCATATATCCGCTGTCTTCTAGAACCGATAACAAGGTAAATAATATCATGATTTGAGGAAAGAAGGAAATGACGGAACCTACGCCTTTTACAACACCATCGAGAATCAAACTTTTGGTCCAAGATGATGCATTTAGTGAGATTAAAAGTTTTTCTATGGAGTTACCTATTATGTCGTTTATCAAAAATTCAGCCCAACTTTTAAAATAGTTGCCTACAGGGCCAAATGTAATGTAAAATATCAGCATCATTATGGCTAAGAATATGGGAAGAGCTAAGATTTTATTTGTAACGATTTTATCGATTTTATCTGTAATACTCAATTTATCATTTTTCAAATTTTTATGTACGCACTTCTTACAGATAGAACAAATGTAATTGTACCGATATTCAGATATTATCATCTGTCTGTCTGTATTTTTGCTTGGGCTGACGCTGTTTTTATAGAAATTAATCTTGCTTAGTTCGTCTTCAGTAAGATGAACATTCTTTAGAATATCGTGGTCTTCACTAAACAGTTTTACGGCTAACCACCTGGGGTTGACTTTAATTTTATTATTGCTGTTTTTTAAAATTTTCTCTATGTTGTTTAAAATGCTGTCAATTTCAGGAGTATAAATATTTTGAACATCTTGTATTTTAGAAGAAGCCTTTTGGCTGATAATATCAAGGCAGCTGTCCACTAAGTCTTCTATTTTATCGTGCTTATTTGCCGACATAGGAATGACAGCAACACCGAGTAGTTTACTTAACAACTGATAATCTATTTTATCGCCTTTCTTCTCTAAAATATCTATCATATTCAGTACGACAATAACGGGTTTGCCGAGCTCCATTACTTGCGTGGTGAGGTATAGGTTTCTTTCTATATTTGTTGAATCTATTATATTTATGATTAAATCTACATCGTCGTGTAAAAGACAGTTTCTTGTTACGATTTCCTCAGAAGAATATGGAGAGAGTGAATATATTCCGGGAAGGTCGATGATTTTAATTTCTTCATTTTTGTACGATAATTTACCTTCTTTTTTTTCAACTGTAACTCCGGGCCAATTGCCAACATATTGTCTGCTTCCGGTTAGCTGGTTAAAGAGGGTAGTTTTTCCGCTATTTGGGTTGCCTATGAGCGCTACGTTCAGGTGCTTTTTCATAACTTTGGTGCGATCTGAACTTAAAGTTGTCATGATAACCTCCTTACTTAATTTTAATTATTTCAATATTTTTGGCTTCGTTTTTTCTGATGCTAAGCTCATATCCTCTTAAATTTATTTGAATTGGGTCTCCAAAAGGAGCAAATCTTTTTATTAATATAGTAGTGCCAGGAATTATTCCCATATCAACAATGCGACACCTTATTTTTCCAGTTCCGTTTAGTTTAATGACCTTGCCAATTTGACCGGGTTTCAGTTCATTTAAAGTCACGTTTGTAAACGCACCTACCTTCCATAAAGTTAGCTGAAGCTAACTTTTAAAATTATTATATCATATTTTTAGAAAGAAAGTAAATACGACAATTGAAATTTTTATACAGGCAGTGAAAAATACGGAACAAGCTTATGCATGTAAGAATAGAATGAGTATAGGAATCTAAAAAAGATTTACTATTTGGTAGGAAGTGTTTTTATGGATAAAGATAACTGTAGAGAAAGGCAATTATTTAGCAGAGAAATTTCATCATTGCCGGAAAATGCAGTAGTAGCAATGGCGTATATTCCGTATCAAAACCCTGTGATGATTTATACAGTGGAGCAAGGTCTGAGTAAAGGAACGTTATTTCCTTGTCTTGATAAGCCATTTTTATGTGGAGGTTATAGAAGATAATGAATAATAGAGAGAGTTTATTAAAAAAAATTTCGATGCTTGACTTTGCGATGATAGAGCTACATCTGTTTCTGGATACACACCCAAATGATAGGGGAGCATCTAGTAAATTAAGTGAATATCGTATTGAGTCAGAAGAATTGACGAGAGAATTTATATCTAAATACGGACCATTAAGCATGAAAGACAAAAATGGTAGTTCTTGGGAATGGATAGCGAATCCTTGGCCATGGGACAATACATGTATGGAGGGCAAATAAATGTGGGTGTATGAAAAGAAACTTGAGTATCCGATAAATATAAAAAATTCAAATCCGAAACTTGCGAAAATAATTATTAGCCAATATGGTGATCCACACTCCAAAAAGATATAATAATATAACTTAGGTCATTACCAACACGAAATTTTCCCATTCTTCTCGCTTTGTGGAATAGTAATTTGAAATCTGATTACTAATATTTTTGCATATACATGATTGTATTTCCGCACGTTCTTTTTCCTTCAATTCATCTAATGTCACTATACTTCCGTTAGATAAAATTACTTTTGATGGTAATGTCTTTATTTCATTATTGTTTTTCATTTTATCATACTCCAATATAGTTTTTAATAAATGTATGAATGCAAAAACTTGTACTATACTAAAATTGAAATATCTCAGCCCGCCAAAATGACGGCACACGAATTTCACGTCCCCGCAACTGCGGGGCTACCCTCATTGCCTGCGACGGTTTTTTCACGCTCGGACTGTGACTGGGCAGGAGTATCTTTAATTGTTACTGAGATTTTTGTTATTCGGTTTTCTAGGTTCGCTGAGTGAAAATTTATCCCCTCATATATATAAAGAGTCTTTTTAGGGTATTTTTGGCACCCTGTTTTCAAAAAAACTTTTCGACAAATTTATCGTTTCATAAATTGTCTTAGCTTTTTAGTAATATTATTAAATCTTTTGCTTATATTTTGATGCGTAATACCGTACATAGCAGAAAGTTCACGCTGTGTTCGGCACTCTTTAACTATGTAACTGATAAATATTTGCTCTTCAACGGATAAGCTCTT
>CASEZK010000007.1 GCA_949292425.1 uncultured Oscillospiraceae bacterium | reverse complement strand
GGTATTTGGTGTCTCCAAACGATTTTTGAATTTCCTCAAAAAGTTCTCGGCTGATTATAGGTTCGTGAACATCTTTATGAATCTGCCAATTTTCACGGGCGTTATCAATTTTGCTTTTAAGTTTAAAATATTTGCTGTAAGTCTTGAAATTGACAACAACATCTACATAGTACTGGTTTGTTAGGATTTTTTGTATCATTCCGTGATTCCAGAGATATTCATTTAGCGGATTTTTACTTGATGAATATAGCAACGTGTGTCAAGGTAGGACGTTGAGTGAAATGAGTTAAGGTGGCACCCTGGAAAATAACGCAGTAAGCAACCTGTTTAACCGAAAAGTGAAAACCAATATGACAGGAAAATCGGTAAGTCACCTAAAGGCATTATGGTGCGATTGAACCGAAATGTTAAGCGAATATGAGGTTTAACTTGGATTTAGTGAATGTGAGCTGTTAGTTTCTGTTTATCATAGACAAAGGAAAGTACATGAAAACTTTGGCGTGAATACGTTTGATTATGATGGCCAACCAAATGGTTATCGATAAAATTTACACAACCTGTAGAAGAACATATGGTAATGGAGTGAAAGCAGAAACGACAACCCGTATTTACTTACACGCAATGCTAACTGGTGCCCTAAGTGAGAGTGTCATAATAGGCTGTAATCTTAGGGGACTTGAAAGTCCCGCAAGGGGCATAGTATTCAAGAACGGTAATGTCTTTATAATGGTGAAGGGATGCAATCATCGCGAATTAAAGTTAAAATTTATTAAGGAGAAATTTCTCAATGTTAAATTAGCGAAATTTAGCAAATAGATGGTAAGAAATTTTTTATCAGACTGTATCGCTATATTTCACGTCCCGATATCTACTTACGGCACGTAGAAATTTATATACCAATAATGGAGCATCAACATAAGGGATGAATAACGACGTGGCTGACAGAACTTTAGCGAAGACAAAATTTCTAAAATAATAAAATCTTTAAGAGAAAAAGCGTTTCAACCCAAGCCTGTTAGAAGAACCTACGTGGAAAAACGACCGAACTAAAAAACATCCTTTTGACATACTGGTATTTCCAGATAAATTGGTACAAGAAGTTCTCCAAATGACCATAGGGGCTATATATGAGGCAGTGTTCATTAATAACTTCTTCATGGGTCCAGACCAAACAAGAGCTGCCATACAGGCACTAAGCAAGTTAAAAATGGAGTCTAGTAGCGTGTACCAGTTTGTCTCTGATGACATAAAAGGTTGTTTTGATAATATAGACCAGTCGGCTTGCTTAACAGCAAAAGCGAGGTGCACGGACAATTAAGTTGATTTACAAGCTTTTGAAAGCGTAGTATATGGAGAATTGGCAGTATCGAAAAATAAGCGGAACGCCACAGGGCGGAATTATATCACTACTGCTGGGCAACATCTACTCGCATGAATTGGAAAAAATTTTCAATGAAGTTGAAAGCAAATTCAAACTAGCCCACAGAACAAAAATTGGCATCGGAATATCAAAAATGCCGAAGTGAAATGGATCGTATACAATGCTATGTCAAGAAAACAAGAGGAGAGGACCGCACACATAGGATAAATGAGTATAAACAAGTACTTGCTAAATTTCTTAAAACTCCTTGCAAATCACAAACAGATAAGAAAATCAAATATGTTCGATATGCAGATGATTTTTTGATAGTGGTAAATGTGAGCAATTATGATCGCACGAAAATAAAGTGTAAACTTACCGAATTTATTAGCAAAAAGCTAAAAATGAACTTAGCAATCAAAATACGCTTATAACACACAGTTCAATATGCACGGTTTTAAACATTCGCGTGAGACGAGACAATAAAGTTTAATCATGGAGAAGCCGGAAACGGGGTGCAACACACGTTGAATAATATGACAGGGCTGAATGTTCTGTTTGTTGAGAAAATTCACCAGTTCATTTTCTTAAAAGGCATTGCTCGTCAGCAAAAGGATGTGACACTGATTCTTGTCAATAGAGTTTGTCTTACAAGACTTACAGCCCCTGAAATCGTTTCAGTCTATAATGTAGAATCACGAGGTATTTATAATTATTACTGTTTAGTGGCAAATTCAACAAATTAGCTTACTTTCCTATCTTATGGAGTGTAGTTGTTCCTAAATCGCAAATAAGCATAAAAGCAAAATATCCGACGTTTTAAAGCGTTTAAAGAAGGATAGAGCAAGGCATGTAAGGGAGGTGAATTCCCGTCCGACAAAGTTACAAAAATTTGAGAATATACCTAACTTCAAAGAAGTTACTCGTAAACGGGTTAAAATCAAATGTCTGTGAGCTATGCGGCAAAACTGGAAGCAATCAGTATGAAATCCATCGTATTCACACAAGGTTAAAGACTTGAAAGGTAAAGCACCTCGGGAAAAAATTGCTATGATTGCAAAATGGAGAAAAACATCGGTTATTTGCAAGGTATGTCATAATAATATTTACCATTATAAAAGTTCAAGCTGAATAAGTGATAATGGCGAGCTGTGTACGTTGAGAGGAGTAAATATGGTTATGGGCCCCCTCCCGTCGAAAAATGACACGGCAATACTTTCCTACTCTAACAAGTAATTAAAGATTTCAACAAAAAGTTTACACACATATAAAAATATAGCAAATTAAATCCAACTATGCTTTTAAACATACACATAATAGTTAGCTCACCTTATACATATATTGTCGTTTATATTACCCTGGCTATCACATTTTACAAATATATAGTCATTGTATTTATCATAGGACAAAGTTTCTTCATGAGATAAACTGATTATGCCATATGCACCGCCTTTGTTCCTTGTCTCATCACCTGAACGCAAACTGAACAAATCCACGTACCAGTCATCTGCCAATTCTACTTCCCGGTGTGATGTGCTTATACATTCAACTTCATGACTTATTTTGTTGAACCTAAAGTTTACTTCTATTGTAACAATTGCTAAGTCATGACCTTTCTTGTCTTTATACAAAATTTCTAGCCTGCGAGTTTTATAATTATATTGATCTTTATTTTTCGTTTTAGGGGTATATATCTTGTCGCTAATATTCACTACTCTATCTAATTTATTATCTATAGATTCGGTTGTGTTTGATATATTTTTTATTTCAAATTCTTGATTCGGCATAGAAGGTAAAGACTCACAGTTGAAATCTATGCTTCCATCACTTGAACATACGATGTCTGTATGAAAGTTGTCTAAGCTTCCCCACGTTTTTCTAAAATCATACCATTTCCTTTTTTTATATAGTCCTGTTTGGCTAGATACTATGCATTGGTTCGGAGAAACATATACCTCATTTTTAGTTGTAGTTTTTAATTTATCCGCTGTATTTATAGACGCTGATTGTACTATATCTTTATCCGAGTCTTCAACACACGCATTCTGTCCATCGTATTTAAAAGTAACTTCTAATGAATTCTTTAAATTTATTTCTTTTTTTTCATTACTATAAAATTTCCCTACCAGTTTTGCTTTTTTATATGACTCACTTGCATTTTCCTCTTTCTTAAAAGATTCACTAACATAAAATCCTACATCGTACATTATATCATTAGATAAATGAACACTTTTATTTCCCATATCCTTCCACACTATTTCTTGATTTGTACATGCTTTTTCGCTAACTGCAGCATAACTGACACGTGTCATGCATATTCCAACCAAACATGAACACAATATTATTGATAATACCTTTTTCATTAAAAATTCCTCCTTTTATATATACTTTCTCATTTCTAAGAAAAATCTGTATAACAACCCTGCAACGGCTTTTTGAGCATTCTCTACCGAGTTTTTCGCAACTATATCGCGTTCAAGAGTTTTTTTATACAATTCATAAAAGTTGCCATTTGCTAGCATTGCACTAGCCTTACCTATTTGTTCTAACGTGTTGTTTTTATAATAATCAAACTCCCTTCTCTGCATGGAAGCATCAACTGTAGATTGTATCTCCACACATCTTTTCTCAAAAGACGTATGTAAGAAAACATCTATGGTCGAATCGATGAAACTTTGATTGTTAGTATGTACCGGAGTATTCATATCTTCCATAAAATGGATAGCTCTTCCCAGTTCGGATATTGCCTTATCCTTTTCACCTTTCTTGAAAAAGTCTACGGCGCTGTTGTAGTGAACCTTATATCTACTTAATGCAGAATCATCTTCGCCGTTAAAGTTTTTTTCAGTCGCAGGATTATAAAAGTGAACCTTAAATGCCCCTTCTATTTCGTCTTCGTCCGGCTTTGTACAAAACACAAGCAGTTGAACTACACTTCTTTCATCGTAGAGTTCCGATGCTTCTTTAAACACACTAGTACAGATGGCGATCCCTTTTTTAGTTGCATACTCATGTGTAGCAGACGAAAAGGCACTTAAAGATAGCTGGCAAAAAGTCCATGTAGCACCAAATAAAATTAAACTTGCTAATCCCTTTCTTAAAAGTTTTCTCATAAATATCATCCTTTCTCTTTAAATTCTCAATAAATAGATGTTAACCAAAGACTGTACACATAAAAAATGACATTTTAACATTTATTTATTAGTTTTATTGTAGATTTATTTGTCATACAATATGTATATTTTAACATTTTTACATTAAGAAGTCAAATAAAATGGTGAAATTTCATTATTCAAATTACATTTATTGTACCTGTTAGCTTTCCGTGTGTTTGCTAAGGTTTTTATTATAAATTGAGGTGAGTAACTTGACATTAAAAGAAAAAGTTGACAATGTTAGAAATTTAATTGTAAAAAAATTGTCTCATAATTTTGGCATCTCTCCTGAAAACGCAACCTACGGGCAATTCTATAAAGCTGTATCTTTAGTCCTACAAGATTTCATGACAGACTGTCAAAGTAAATTCCTTTCCAAAATGCAAGATCAAAGGCCTAAGCAGGTGCATTACATTTGCATGGAGTTTTTACTTGGAAAATCATTAAAAAATAATTTGACAAACTTAAAGCTTGAAAAAGTCTTTTCTAGCGCATTAAAAAGTTTAGGAGTTAACCTAGAAGCGGTGTATGCCAAAGAACCTGATGCGGCTTTGGGTAACGGAGGTCTTGGACGGCTAGCAGCTTGCTTTCTAGACTCATTAGCCACCAACGCATACCCATCCATAGGATATTCACTTAGGTATGAGCATGGCGTGTTTTTGCAAAAGTTAATAGACGGTTGGCAAACAGAACTGCCTGATTTTTGGCTATCTGGAGGGAGTATTTGGCTTACGCCTAAGCCCGAAGAAGCCGTAATAGTTAGCTTTGACGGAAATGTAAAAGAAAGTTGGGGTGAGGGGTTCCACAATGTAAAGCTCGAAAAAACAAATGATGTTATCGCGGTGCCGTACGACATGAGTATAACGGGATATAACTGCAACGGCGTGAGCAAGTTAAGGCTCTGGGCTGCTGAGTCGCGCGGATTTAACATGGAACTTTTCAACAGCGGTAATTATATAAGGGCTGTAGAACAAGACGCAATGGCAAGCGTTATAACGAAGGTGCTTTACCCGAACGACAACCACCCCGAAGGCAAAAGTCTCAGGCTTTCACAGCAGTATTTCTTGGTTTCCGCAACTATTCAGGATATCGTGAAAAAGCATTTAAATATTTACAATACTCTTGATAATTTGCCCGAAAAAGCTGCTATACACTTAAATGATACCCACCCCGTCTTGGCTATACCGGAACTTATGCGCCTCATGCTTGATGAGTGTGGTTATTCGTGGGAACGCGCCTTTGAGCTTGTACAAAAAACTTTCGCGTTTACAAACCACACGATTATGAGTGAGGCTTTGGAAATATGGAGCGAAGAACTCATAAAAAGACGGTTGCCAAGAATCTACCAAATAATAGTAGAGATAAACAACAGACTTGTGTATGAGTTAAAAAGACAAAACTGCAGTGACGAGACGATATATAAAACATCGATAGTGAAAAATGGTACAATTCACATGGCAAACTTGGCAGTAGTGTGCTCCAGCTGCGTAAATGGCGTCTCAGAACTACACAGCAACATTTTAAAAACTAAAGTTTTCAATGACTTTTACTCAATAACACCGGAAAAATTTACAAACGTTACAAATGGAATAGCTCACAGAAGGTGGTTATGCCAAGCAAATCCCCAACTGTGCAGTTTTATTTCCAGTTTAATAGGAAACCATTTTATAACTTCCCCATTGGAATTAAAAAACTTTGAAAAATTTAAGGACGATGCCAGCGTACTCGCAAAACTGAAAGAAATAAAACTTAAAAATAAAATTGAAATGGCAAAATATGTGAAAGATTCAACCGGCATAACAGTCGACCCTGGCTCTATGTTTGATGTCCAAATAAAAAGGTTCCACGAATATAAACGCCAATTAATGAATGCTTTAGAAATATTAGAGGCTTATATTGATTTAAAGGAAAATAAAATTTCACTAGCACAGGTTGTCCCTAGAACTTACATTTTTGCAGGTAAAGCCGCCTCCAGCTATTATTTTGCTAAACAAATCATCAAATTTATATATTACCTTGGCGAGACTATAAACAACGATAAATCCATAGAAAACAAAATGAAAGTAGTTTTTTTAGAAAATTACAGTGTTAGCCTTGCAGAAAAGCTCATTCCCGCAAGCGATATAAGCGAGCAAATCTCCCTAGCTGGCACAGAGGCATCCGGCACAAGCAATATGAAATTCATGTTAAATGGAGCTTTGACCCTAGGAACACTAGATGGATCAAATGTGGAAATATTTGATTCTGTTGGTAATGAAAATATTTTTATTTTTGGTATGAATGCAGAAGAAGTTTTTAACTTAAGGAAAAATAGCTACAACCCTATGGCGTATTACAATAACAGCTGTGCGAAGAAAGCTATAGATCAATTAGCTCTGGGTGTGGGCGCAGTTCGGTTTGAAGATATTTCGCAATATTTAATAACCAGAGACCCTTATATGGTTTTGGCAGATTTTTCAGACTACAAAAACGAAAGGCAAAAGGCTATCTCTTTATACGATTCCTGGGAAATTTGGAACAAGATGTCCGTCGTAAATATAGCTAATGCAGGAATTTTTTCAGCCGACATTTCTATAAAAAATTACGCCGATAATATTTGGCATATAAAACCACTTAACGAAAAAAGTAAAAGCTAAAGGAATTGTAAGTATGATTTTTAATTCTCACAACGAAAAATGCAGGTGTCCGAAAGGTGCTGCAAAGTGCAAAACAAATATACATTTTAAAATTTTTTTAGATAAAAATCTCTGCTGCCGAGAAGCTTCGTTAAATATACAGTTTGATGATACCCATAAAACAGAAAACTTAAATATGTTCTGGTGTGAAGATTGTGAAAACGGCAAAGAAGCTTGGGAATGCGATTATCTCGTACCGAGTGTAGGCTTGTTTTGGTACCACTTTGAAATAAAAACCGACAATGGAACTATATTTATCTCAAAGGGAAATTTAGGTGAAGGTGAAATAATTAAAAGCCCGGCGGACATATCGAACTGGCAAGTCACCTGCTACAGCGAAGACTTTTCTACTCCTGACTGGCTGTCTGGAGGCATAATGTATCAAATTTTTCCTGGTAGATTTTTCAATTCTAAAAACCCAAAAGAAAATGTCCCAAGTGATAGATTCCTTAGAAATGATTGGGGCGAAGATCCCATATCGAAAGCCAACAAGAACGGTATCGTTACAAATTCTGATTACTTTTGCGGTGATCTGTTAGGAATAATTGAAAAGCTCCCTTTCTTAAAGGGACTCGGCGTAACTTGCATATATTTAAACCCAATATTTCTTGCACACTCGAACCATAGGTATAACACCGCAGATTACTCTAAGATTGATCCATTATTGGGCACGGAAACTGACTTTAAAAACCTTTGTAACTTTGCAAAGAAATTCGGTATAAGCATCATACTAGACGGCGTCTTCAGCCACACTGGAAGCGATAGCATATATTTTAATAAAGAAAATAGGTATAAAACAGATGGCGCTTACAACAGCGAAAAGTCTCCGTACAAAGGGTGGTATAAGTTTAAATTTTGGCCTTGCGAATACAACTCTTGGTGGGGGTTTGAGAGCTTACCAGAAGTGAACGAAATGGACGAAAGTTACAATGAATATATAAATGGTAAAAATGGAATAGTAAAAAAATGGTTGGCAGCTGGCGCTAAAGGTTGGCGGCTTGACGTAGCTGATGAACTACCTGATGAATTTATTGAGAACATCCGGGAAAGTGCTAAAAACAAAGATCCTGATGCCATTATTTTAGGTGAAGTTTGGGAGGATGCTTCTAATAAAATAAGTTACGGAAAAAGACGGCGATATCTTCTAGGTACGGAGCTAGACAGTGTTATGAATTATCCTATTAGAAACGGCATAATTGATTTTATTATAAGCAAAG
>CASEZK010000006.1 GCA_949292425.1 uncultured Oscillospiraceae bacterium | reverse complement strand
TAGGCAGTAGAATTACCTGGTTGCGATCCGCTCCTTGAATATACCCCATATCTGCGCCCTCCATTATGGTTTTGATGCCTTAATTATACCATATCCCAAACCTTTCTTCCATGTTTTTTCGGAGTTTTCGGACAGTCTCCTGGAAATTATCATAAACTTGAGGTATTTTACAGATACATCATAAGGGAACTATATAAAACGCTGAACAAAAGAAGTCAAAGACGAATGTCATGGGAAAAGTTCAACAATTTTCTGAAATATAATCCAATAGCACGACCTAAAATTTATTTTTCTCTTTAGGAATTACGTGAATAATTTTGTGAAGAGCCGTATGCGGGAAAACTGCACGTACGGTTCTGCGAGGGGGAGCAGTATTTATTACATGAGCTCTCTACTCGACTTTTCGATTTAATAGAAAAATTATCGTTATCATAAGCTTAAATTACATGGTAAGGACAGGATTTAGTTGTCCTTTTTGTCGTTTTTGAAATATGAAAATTTTGATGAATTAAGAGTGTGTAAAATGGATTATTTTAAATTAATGTGTATCAGTATAGTAGTGGGAATTGGCTGCTACCTTGGGGTGATAGGCATTTCTTCACTTACTGAGCGGTAATGTCATAATTCAGATGAAAGTTTTCCAAATACATGATAAGGTAACAGAAAAAATAGTAGGAGAGACAATAGCAACAGTAAAAGTAAAGTGTCCCTATTGTGGGAGCGAGGATATTGTACGGTATGAAAAAATCAGTATTTGAGGTATTATTTGAAATTAATGTAAACGATCATGTAGAGAAGAAAAATGGGTTATCTTACCTGTCTTGGTCTTATGCGTGGGCGGAAGTGAAGAAGCGCTTTCCAGAGGCAAATTATAAAGTTTACGAAACCGAATCTGGGTGCATTTATTTTACTGATAGCAAAGCTTGTGGGTGAAGACTGGCGTTGAAATCGCGGGCCTTGAGCACACCGAATATTTGCCGATAATGGATTATAAAAAACAAGTCGATTAATCTTGAAAATGTCACAAGTTTTGATGTAAATAAAACAATTCAACGGAGTCTAACAAAGGCTTTAGCGCGCCATGGATTGGGGCTTTATCTATACTCAGATGAAGATTTGCCGGAAATTGAGACCGAAAAAATGTGAACTCAATTAAGTCAATGAAAGCTTCTGTTAGCCAAATAAAGACTTGTTAACACTTCACGAGACATAGCTACACTATGTAGCTAAATAGTATAATGGTATAAATATACAAAATAATAGCTAACAATGAAATTGATAATAACGAAAAATTATGCTAACACATTTTAATTGAAGGATCAATGGCAGTAGTAACACTGTGGTAAGTATATAGTATATGTAGTTAAAGAGATAAATAAAGCTTCACATATATCTTCTGAAAAAACTTTTAAATCAACAAGCAACAAACTGTAGTTGACACGAAAAGTACTTGCGTAAACTGCAAATATGAATACGGAACAGATTTTACGAGAAGTAGTGTATATAGCCAACCATTGATGCCAAGCATGGAAACAGTTTACAATTACTGTGCCCATAATAATTTGGAGAAAAGTGTTCCAATTGAAGTGGGTGACGGGTATATATTGAATGTGGTTTTGCTCGATCCGTTGAATGTGTTGAAAATTAATGGCAATCTAGAATCCGTTCATATAAAAAGCGCAACAAAAATCAAATCCAAGGTTACAGATAGAAAAGTAGGTAATATCAAGTTTGTCATAGCGAGTGAAAACTTTAAGAAAGTGCTTAATACGAATGAAAAATGCTCAACTTTACTGAGACGTTTATAAAGTTTTGTATCATATTGCCAAGGTGATTTTCTTGCTTTCTTTTTAGGGATAACAAAAATAAATCCTCGCCCAAGCTCAAGGGCCTGTGCTTCATTGTCTTCGTAAGCACGGGCCATGAGCAAATAGCGTCAGACCTTAACAATTAAACGACTCGATAAGTTTTCGGTCTTTTGAGCGATCAATGCTCTATTCGCAACTTGTTTTATTAGGATGCACTTTGACGCTAGTACTATCAAAACACAAAGCTTCACCGCTAGCATCGATAATGTTTTGTGCTAGAAGATCCTCGAAAATCTGCTGTTTGGGTTCATTTTTCGTACATCTTCTAAGCCTCATGTAAATTGAATGCTAGTTTTTGAATTTTTTGGTGATGTCATTAACTTACATCTGCTTTCCCGCGTACAATATGACATTGAACCGCTGATTTGATATTTTTGCAGGTTTCCTCTTGATTGCATCATTTTTTATTTTTTCGATCTGTTTTTGCCTATTTTCACATGCCTATTATATCTTATATTTTCTTGACTATCATTTATTTTTGGGAACAGACTTTATATAAGCTTTTTTATTTCTTTTATTCCATCACTTATTTCTTCTTCTGTGAAATTATGCTCCCTCAAGAAATTCTTATCTAATTTGTCTAGGTTAGCATAAAAATTTAGTCCAATGACGCTCTTTTGAGGTGTCGGATTTTCTTCTAAAGATGCAAACAGTAAATCTTCAGCTTTACATATTTCCCCGTATTCTACAAGTTTTTTTAACTGCCTTTCCAAAATATCTTCGTCAATGGTACCTTGCGAAAAGGCTTCTTCATATTTTTCAGAAAGTCCTTCCAAGCCTTTTTTACCTAAAATAAAGCCTACTAAAGTTTTACCTAAGTTTTCAATTTGTCTTTCCATCCAATCTTGTTTAAAGCCCATAACGTTACTCCAAGAAAATATTTATTTTAAAATTTTGCCTTCAACTGCGCCGTTGATGCCGGCAGCATTTGCTTCATCTGTGTCTATGTGCATAGCCGGTAGAAAGTTTTCGCTAACTCTAACGACGACATCGCCTAATATAACGGAGCGATTATCGGAATTAATTTTCACATTCACAATTTGTTTATCGATTAAACCATATTCAGCTGCTTTGTCCGGGTTCAAATGTATATGCCTCTTAGCGACTATTACACCTTCGTTTAAAATAACCTCACCACATGGACCTACTAATATACAACCTGGTGTACCATTGTGGTCCCCCGACTCTTTTACAGGTGGTACAAGACCTATTTTTCTAGCATCAGTAAATGAAAGTTCAACTTGAGTTTTATTTCTAGTAGGGCCGAGAATAGATGCTGCTATTTCTCCTTTAGGTCCTTTTACTGTTACTTTTTCTGTACAGGCAAACTGACCTGGTTGAGAAAGTTCTTTTTTGCTGGTAAGTTTATAATTTTCTCCAAAAAGAACATACAAATCTTTTTCTGATAAATGAACATGTCTAGCAGAAGTTTCAACTAAAATTTTCATATTATCCTCCTTCGTAATTTTATACATTTATTATAACACAATTTCGTTTTTTACTAAACAGTATACTGTTTATTTTTTTTTGCAAATGAAGATGAGAGCTGCGTGAAAAATTTCATGGCGGGGAGGACTTGACTTTAACTCTTTTTTGTCATATTATATTCAGTAAGACTTTTGGAGATGTACCCAAGTGGTTGAAGGGGCTGCACTCGAAATGCAGTAGGCGCCTTTAAAGCGTGCGAGAGTTCGAATCCCTCCATCTCCGCCAAGAATAAACAGGCATTGAATTACTGTATTTTTTTGTTTATAGCTTTGTTGAAGTGAACGTGAAGATTGGTGTTTCAAAAAATATGCATTTGTTTTAGAAGAGGTTATAGTAATTTACATCCGCTTATAAAACTATTACAAGCGTATTTTTATATTTGTATTTTCTAAAAATGTTTTAAACATTTATTGACTTTCCGTGATTTTTTGATAAAATAACAATAATAATCCCCCAGCTAGGCTGGGGGTATTTCTTTAACGTGCGAAGCCCTGTTCTACTAGCAGCCTCTAAAGGAGGCTGATACGATCTGACACTTGCGAAAAGTTTGTTACTTGCTACCCATAAATGGGTCTGTATTGCTAAATGTTAATTGTTCTCCTAATTCATTTTGTTTTAACTGATTTTTGATATACTCTTTTATTTTAACTGCATTTTTTCCTGCTGTATCTACATAATATCCTCTACACCAGAATTCTCGGTTTCTATATTTGTATTTAAGATTTCCCACTTCTCATATATCATCAAACTACTTTTTCCTTTGAGAAATCACATGAAACCTGATATACTCATTTTTGGCGGTATCTCTAAAAGCATATGTACTTGATCGGGGCATACTTCTGCCTCGTATAATAAAGTTGTTGTTTCACAAGCCAAGTGAGATAATAAAAGGTAACAAGCAGAGAGGTACAGGAAAAACGCATGAAGTATAGCTTCCATATAGAGACCTCTGCTTTACAACTTGATACGAATGAGCTGGATAGTGAAGAGCACTGAATGTCTAACGAGGTTGTATGTTGCAAAGTTTAGAGGACTCTCTAGCTTGTAAAAAACAAATTGGAGGTATATTTTTTGTTTTATTGTGGAATTGATATAGCAAAGCACAAGCATGAAGCTTCGATTATTGATCAAGATGGCAAAGAATTAGCTAAAAGTATATCGTTTTCAAACTCAAAGCAAGGGTGTGAAAAACTTTATTCATTATTTGAAGGATTTGAAATTACAAAGGAAGACGTGGTAATCGGAATGGAGGCAACTGGTCATTATTGGCTTTCTTTATATGCTTTTTTGACAGAAAATGGCTTCAATGTTAAGGTCATCAACCCAATTCAATCAGAAGCTTTTAGAAAAATGTACATAAGACAGACCAAAAATGATTCGAAAGATTCCTTCATAATCGCACAAGTCATGCGTTTTGGGCAATATTCTGAAACTAAACTTGCTCAAGAAAATTTCATCGCTATGCGTCAATTATCGCGTTATCGGCTTGCTTTAGTAGACTCTTGCAGTGATTGTAAACGGCGAGTAATAGCCCTTTTGGACCAGGTTTTTCCTGAATATTCAAGCATTTTTTCAGATGTTTTTGGTGTCAGCTCTAAAGAATTGCTTTTAAAATGCCCCACACCTGAAGATCTGTTGGACATTTCAGTTAAAAAACTTTCTAAAATTCTAGAAAAAGCTAGCAACGGTAGGTTTGGTATTGAAAAGGCTGAGTTTATAAAATCTTCAGCACAAAATACTTTTGGAATTTCTTTTGCAAAAGATGCTTTTTCTTTTCAGATCAGGCAACTTGTAGAGCAAATTTCTTTCATTGAAAATCAAATAAAAGAACTCGAGGAGCAAATTTCTATTTTATTAAAAAAATCCAATCAAGTTATCACTACCATTCCCGGTATTGGCGAAACCATCGGCGCTATAATTGTCAGTGAAATCGGCGATATCAATAGATTTAGTGAGCCTTCTAAACTTGTCGCATTTGCAGGTTTCGATGTTAAAGTCAATCAATCCGGCAAGTTTTCAAGTACTAAAAACAAAATTTCTAAACGCGGATCGCCGTATTTACGTCGTGCAATCTGGCTCGCTGCCTCTCGTGCAGCTTTTTGTGACCCTATTTTATCCGATATTATCAATCTCTCAAATCTCGTGGTAAGCATCATCTTACCTCTATCGGAGCTGTTTCTCGTAAGCTTTGTAATATTATTTTTGTTATTCTCCGAGATAATCGCCCTTATTTGCCAACTCCTCCTTCCTCTTCTTCTCTTTAATATTTTTCTTTTTTCACTCTTGACTTTTTATAGCTGGTCTTGTATATTTAAGTGCGAGAACTAAATATACGATTGTAAGAGAAATGCCCGCAGGTATCGGTTTTACAGATTTTATTTTTTATCCAAACGATAAAAGCAAACCGGCGTTTATACTTGAACTTAAAAAGAATTCGACACCAGATGAAGCCATAAAGCAAATCAAAGAAAAAAGATATGCCACTGCACTAAAGGATTATACAGGCCAAAAGTTGGCGGTTGGAATTTCTTATGATGAAAAACTTAAAAAACATAGTGTGAAAATTGAAGAGATAAAATAAAGAAGGTGCTTAGAAATGACAGAATCAATAAATGAATTACAGAAAATTATGGATGATGATTTTTCTTAAAAAAAGAAAACTGGTCCGCAACAATGGGCTGGGTTTGTGGAAAGCAATGTAGTTAACTTTTTTGATGAGCATAAAATAGAAAAGCTTTCAATATAAGACGACAACGGGAATAAAGCAAAACTTGCCAGAACAAAAGATAATGGTATAAAAATTGAGTATTCATCAACTATTTTGATGTAAGATTGTAATTTTATTTTAGTTGAATACTCAAAATACTTTGTTTATAAATTAAGAAACGTTTTAGGTATACCTCTGAAATACTTCTCGATTTTGTATTTATAAAATAGTTTGACTATAAATGGCTTTACACCGCACATTATACTAAGCCATTTTTGTATCAATAGTCTAGTGATTAGACAGTGTAGAGTAACATAAGTGGCATGGAACGTTTTTATGGTTCTCCTTTTGAAGAGTAGATTGTTTAACAGGCTATCTGCTCTTTTTTTGTGCGTCCAAAAGATTTTTTGTAATCGTCTTTTTCTGGACAGCTGAATTTTGGGTAATGTCATAATTCAGATGAAAGTTTTCCGAATACATGATAAGATAACAGAAAAAATAGTAGGAGAGACAATGGCAACAGTAAAAGTAAAATGTTCCTATTTTGGGAGCGATGATATTATACGGTATGGAAAAACAGTACCGGGAGACAACGTTATCTCTGCCGAAATATAGAATGCTCTCATAAAACATTTCAGCTTGAGTATAAAAACAATGCTAGCAGACCTGGTACAAAAACAAATAGCAATGAATGGATCGGGAGTACTGGATACAGGACAAGTATTAGGCATTTCAAAATACACAGTAACAACTGTTAAAAAAACGGGAAAATTTATAAAGCAAGTGAACAAGAAATATCTTCTTAAACAGAATGCAGAAAAGCCACTTAATGTTATAATTTGCAATGTATTATCAACAGAAATGGATGAAATGTGGAGTTT
>CASEZK010000005.1 GCA_949292425.1 uncultured Oscillospiraceae bacterium | reverse complement strand
TGGATAATTAACCTTGTAAAGGAGGATATTTTTGGACTTTTTAGTAGTTACGGGGATGTCTGGTGCGGGCAAAACCAGCGCCATGCACTTCTTAGAAGATATAGGGTTTTATTGCGTTGACAATATTCCACCTCAGCTAGTGGGTATATTTTACGATTTATGCAAAAAAAGTGAGGACAAACTTAACAAAAAAGTTGCGGTGGTAACCGATATTAGGAGCGATACCATATCCAATAACTTAAGCGAACCTTTCGAAAAATTGAATAGCAATAACAGCGAATATAAGGTTCTATTTTTGGATTCCAGTGACCAAGCATTGATAAAAAGGTTTAGAGAAACTCGAAGGCGTCATCCTCTGTTAATGAACTACAGAGGGTCAATATTAAAGGCAATTGAATTTGAGAGAAAAGTATTAAAACCCATAAAAAATCACGCAGATTACGTGATAGACACTTCAATTTTATCGCTTGCGCAGTTGAAAGAAAGAATATCTGATTTATTTTTAAATAAAAGTCAATCAACATTGCTTATAAACTGCTTGTCGTTTGGTTTTAAGTATGGTGTACCGCTAGAGTCGGACTTGGTTTTTGATGTAAGATGCCTTCCGAATCCTTTTTATGTGGAGAATTTAAAGGAACGTACGGGCCTTGAAGATGAAGTTAGTGAATATGTTTTAAAATGGGATAAAACTAAGGGCTTTGTAGAAAGGATGTTTTCAATGGTAGATTACATGATACCGCTTTATTGTAGCGAAGGAAAAAGCCAGCTTGTTATATCCATAGGCTGCATGGGAGGGAAACATCGGTCGGTTGCTATTGCGCAGTTACTGTGTGAACATTTGAAAGAAAAGAAATTTAATGTATGTGCAAACCATAGAGACATTAACAAGGAAACAAGCAAAAAATAAAGATGTACCGACTAAAGCTAAACCTTGAGGAGGTATGTTTAGGTGACTTTTTCTTGCAATGTAAAAGAGGAACTGTGTTATTTAAAAAGCGAAGCTGAAGATGAAGTATATGAAATTTATGGTATCTTAAGTTATGCAAAAATTTTTGGCGAAAGTTCAGAAAACATTTTAAAAACAGAAAATGGTTTATTATGCAGCAAAATTTCAGAAATTTTATCGGAACGCTTTGGAGTAATAACAGAAACGATATGCCGAAAAAACTTTTCTAGTGATCTGTACATTTTAAATGTGCCTATTAATGAAGACAGGATCAGAATTTTAAAAAAGTTTAAAGAACTTGATTACAAAACTTTTAATCAAAAAGCACTGTCTCTTTTCTTAAGAGGAATATTTTTAGTTTGTGGCAACTTAGCCGAGCCAAGTTTAGGTTATCACTTGGAGTTTAGTGTGCTGAACAAGGAAAAAGCGGAACATTTGAAAGAAATATTGTCGGGCTTGGGTCTAGAATTGCATGTAAATTGTGTGTATAAAAGAAATCGGTTTGTAGTTTATATGAAATCGTTTGACAATATAATGGATTTTTTGACTTTTATAGGAGCTACTGCAAGCGCTATGGAGCTAGTGCAAGTGAAAATGCTAAAAGAAGCTAGAAACCAAATAAATAGGACTAATAACTTTGAAACGGCAAATATTAATAAAACTGTAGTGGCAGCTACTGAGCAAATTATAGCTATTAAGGAGATTGAAAAAAAAATCGGGCTTAATAGTTTGCCAAGTGGACTAGAAGAACTGGCACTTTTAAGGTTAAAAAATCCGCAAGCGTCTTTAAAAGAGTTAGGTGAAAGCTTAACGCCAAAGCTTTCAAGGTCAGGTGTAAATCACCGCATGAATAAATTAATACATTTCATAAAATAGTTTTAAACTTAACATACCCTGAACAGAATTTTGCCTAGGGTCTTTAGTTTGCGATGGAAAGATATGCTAAAGGACTTTTAGCAAATATAATTTTTCTATTTTGTAAATATTTAAAAGAAGATAACATAAGTATTACAGAGGTGAATTTTTATGAAGAAAATTCATAAGGATGTTGCATTTTATTTTCTGATAATATCTGGTTATCTTACTTTTTCTGTTTTGATTGGAAATATATATATGAACGTTTCAAGAAGGGTTTGCGCTAAGCCAGGAAGAGAGTTCGATACAGTAGTGATAGATCCCGGACACGGTGGGGAAGACAGCGGAGCGGTATCTGATAGTGGTGTATTTGAAAAAGATATAAATTTAGATATTGCACAAAAGTTAAAAAATATGTTGGTTTCGTCCGGAGTAAAAGTTATAATGACCAGACAAGAAGATTGTGCAATTTATGATGGAAAAAATACTGAGTCGCTAAGGGGCAAAAAAGTTTCGGATATGAAAAATAGGTTAGAAATAATAAATTCTAACCCTAATAGCATTTTAGTTAGCATTCATCAAAATAAGTTTACAGATAAAAAGTATTATGGGACGCAGGTGTTTTACTCGCAAAATAATTCATCGAGCCTTAATTTAGCTGAAAATATAAGAAATTCATTTAAGCAGCTTATACAACCGAATAACGAAAGGGAAACTAAACCATCTGGCAAAGAAATTTATATTTTACATAATGCTAAAGTGCCGGCAGTGATTGTGGAATGTGGCTTCGTTTCTAATGACGAAGAGTTGAGTAAATTGTTAGACGAGGATTATAAGCTCAAAGTAGCATTTTCTATTTATTGCGGAATACTTAACAGTTCATTGCTTAAAAGTTAAATAGCTAAGTTAATAGGGTGCAGCCCAGCCTAAATAAATAGAATTTATTTAGGCTATTCAAAACAAGCCATAAAAGCTTTGCTTTGAATTTTTCAAAATGTAAAAACATTTTGAAAAGGGCTGCGCCCGAGTGCTACTTGAAAATTTTAATATACTTGCAAGAAGAAATAATATATTTTAAAATATACATTATCATATTGCGAACAAAAGGAAGTGTTATATATGGGCGCAAAGTTAAAATCAGTTTGGGTATGCAGTGAATGTGGACATGAATCCATTAAATGGACAGGGCAATGTTCAAACTGTGGAAGATGGAACACTCTTGAAGAAACGTTAAAGCAACCGTCTAAAAAATCTAATACAGGATCTAAATACTCAAATGGGGAACACTGCGAACCTACGCTTTTAGCCGATATTCAAAGCTCTGAGGATGAAAGATACAAAACCGGATTAAAAGAGTTAGATAGAGTTTTAGGTGGTGGTATAGTCAAAGGTTCTGTGGTGTTGCTTGGTGGAGATCCTGGTATAGGCAAATCGACCATATTGTTGCAAGTTTGTAATAATGTAGATAAGGGAAAAAAAATATTATATGTTTCAGGGGAAGAATCTCGGCATCAGCTAAAGCTCAGGGCAACACGCCTTAATGTAAAAAACGAGAACTTGTACATTTTAGCAGAAACAGATGTTGAAATAGTGACGCAAGAAATGGGACAGGGAAAGCCAGATCTTGTTATAATCGATTCGATTCAAACTATGAATAACTCGGAAATTCCATCAAGCGTCGGTAGTATATCGCAAGTAAAAGAATGTACAAATGCTTTATTGCGCTCAGCCAAGACTTTAGATATTCCGATTATAATTGTAGGGCACGTGAATAAGGATGGGGCGATAGCCGGACCGAAAGTCTTAGAGCATATTGTGGATGTGGTCTTATATTTTGAAGGAGACAAACAAATGTCGTACCGCATATTGCGCGGAATAAAAAATAGATATGGCTCCACAAATGAAATAGGAGTGTTTAGGATGACAGGTGCAGGACTTGAAGAGGTTGAAAATCCATCTGTCATGTTGCTTTCAGATAGACCTAAAAATACCTCTGGAACATGCGTTTCTTGCATTATGGAAGGAACACGTCCTATTTTTGCTGAAGTTCAAGGTCTTGCAGCTACATCAAATTTTGGAAATCCAAGAAGAATGTCCACAGGATTTGACTATAATCGATTATCTTTAATATTGGCAGTACTTGAGAAGAGGTGCGGTTACTTCTTCTCGAACTTAGACACATATGTTAACGTAATAGGTGGTCTTAAATTAGACGAACCAGCTTCCGACTTAGCAGTGGCTTTGTCGCTCATTTCGAGCTTAAAAAACCAAGTGATAAGCGAAGACATTTTAGCCTTTGGAGAAATAGGTCTGGCAGGAGAAGTAAGAGGAGTATCTTTTGCTCAAGAAAGGATATCTGAAGCGAGTCGGTTAGGTTTTAAAAGGTGCATATTGCCATTTCAAAACCTAAGGAGCCTACAGAATAAATCAAGTAATAACATAGATTTAATTGGCGTTAAAAATGTTAGAGAGGCATTTGCTGCGTTGTGCTAATATTTTCCAAAGATGTTTTATTTAAACTTACATAATGTGCACAACCAACTGCTGTAGAATTGTTTACGACAGTTGGTGTTTCCAATGTACAATATCCATCTTTCTGATAGATGCAACAGTCATTGCAAGAAATTAATGACATTCAACATTCACCTCATAAACTTACTTATAGATTATAGTTATAAAAAAACTTGAAAATATTCGAAAATGAGGGTAAAATGTTGTTTTTTATTGTTCTATCAAACTTTTTATTAATTTTAATATATTTTCATTACCTTGAGACTTATCAAACGCCTTGCAAGAATCTCTCATAGACTGTAACATATTTTCGTTACTTATAAGATCTTTTACAGTAGTTTTTATTTGGCTACTGTTTTTTATTTTTATAGCCATGTTGTTTCTTACAAGGAAATTAGCGTTTTCTTCTTCTTGCCCGGGTATAGCATTGAAAAGCACCATTGGTAAATTGCAAGCCAACGCCTCAGATACTGTAAGTCCTCCCGGTTTTGTTATAATTAAATCAGCAACCTGCATATATTCAAAGACTTTATTTGTAAAGAAAATGAGGTTAGTTGGTTTAATTTTCTTTTCTTTGCGCCAGTAAAGTTTTATACCCGCTAACTTTTCAGAGTGTACTTTTATCGATTTTTTTATAAAATCTATCGTTTTAACATGTACCTTTCTGGTAATGCTTTTGTGTTCAAGATGTAGCCTTTTTTTGAATGTATTATATAGCCTTTCGTTTTTGCCTGTAATGACGACCACTTGGAAATCATAGTTGATTTCCGATAAATTATCATATATTTCCAAAATGTTCGTAACGCCGAAACTTCCAGCCATAAGTAATATGGTTGGCATGTTCGGGTTTAAATTTAACTTGCATAGGAGTTTATCTTTGTAGTTTTTTATGTAAAATTCCGGTTCAACAGGTATACCATAAGAGTATATTATTTCTTTGTTAACGCCGGATTCAATCATGGAATTTGACATTTCCTCATTTGCGGTTATGTAGGCATCTACATTTTTGCTTATCCAAGTTTTGTGCGTAGCGTAGTCTGTTATTATGCATATCAAAGGGATGGAGATTTTGCCTTGTCCTTTAAGGTTTGAGACCATTTCGTTAGGAAACATATGCGTTGCTATAATGGCATCCGGCTTAAATTCGTTTAACAATGTCAGGAGTTTTTTACTGAATAAATTATTAAGGTTAACTATCAGATCGTTGAATTTATTTTCTTTATTTGAGGCATTGTAAATTGTCCCAAATATAGCTGGAGTTTTCTTAGCTATGTATGAGTACCCATCGCTGACAGTTTTATTTAACATGTGATTTATATATTCTAGCGTATCTACGATCTCAACAGTAGACTCTGAGCTATTTTTAAGTATATAAGATTTTATAGCTTTAGCAGCTTTCATATGCCCGCCACCGGTAGATGCAGATAAAATAAGGATTCTCATATGTAAACTTCCTTTAATTTTTTATGATACAAAATTTATACTACATTACAGTAGCAAAGTCAAATTTTTTTAAAATTTGAACTGAAGAGTCAATTTTGTTATAATACTGTAAAAAATAAAAATGAAAAAAGGTGAAAAGATGAAAAAAGGAAAGCTTATTGTTATAGAAGGGCTGGATGGCAGTGGAAAAGCTACACAAACCAGAATATTATGTAGTAGATTAAGAGAACTTAACTTTAACGTTTGCAAAGTAAGTTTTCCTAATTATAGCGAACCATCTTCGTCATTGGTCAGGATGTATTTAAACGCTGAGTTTGGCAAAAAGCCAGAAGACGTAAATGCTTATGCAGCTACTTCGTTTTTTGCGGTGGATAGATACGCTAGTTTTGTAAAGTTATGGAAAAGCAGATATGAAAAAGGACAGATCATCGTTGCAGATAGATATACGACGTCAAATGCGATATATCAGCTTGAAAAGTTACCTAAGGAAGAATGGAAAAGCTATATAAGCTGGATGGAAGATTACGAGTATGTGAAATTAGGCCTTCCAAAGCCAGATTTAGTGATTTATCTCGATATGCCTATAGATGTTTCTCAAAGTTTTATGTCGCATAGATACAGAGGAAAGGAAAGTTGTAAGGACTTGCACGAAAAAAATGTAGAGTTTTTAAAAAGATGCCAAGAGTCGGCAATGTTTGTTTCAGATTTGTTAGGTTGGAATGTAGTAAAGTGTAGCGAAGGTAAAAACCCGAAACTTATAGATGATATACACGAATCAGTTTTTAGTTTAGCTAAGAAGGTGACGTTGAATAAATGTTAAAATTTAAAGAACCGGTGTTAGATGATATGTCTTGGGTTCAGAAAATATTTTATTGTTCTAACACTTTTGGCAGTGATAATACCTTTGGAAACATATTTTTTTGGAAAGATTTTACTAAAATAAAAATATTAAACCACAATGGATTTATTTTAAGGAAGTATGTTGATGGTGAAGAAAAATATAGATTTCCTGTAGGTTTTGGTGACTTAAAAAGTACCTTGTATGATATTTTAAATGACGCAAAGGAAAGTAACATTCAGCTGATTTTTGGTGGGATAACAGAAGAAGAAAAGTGTCATTTGGAAACTTTAATGCCCGATAAATTTGATTATGTTGAGGAAAAAAGTAAGGAAGATTATATCTATAAAACAAAGGATTTAATAAATTTAACCGGCAAGAAATATCACAGTAAGAGAAACCACATATCGAAATTTAATAAACTTTACTCTTGGGGATATGAAGACATAAATGAAAATAATATCAACGAGTGCAAAAAGCTTGCAGATGAGTGGTTTAGTGAAAATATAGAAAGCAAACGAAAAAGTATTCTAGATGAGAAAAAAGCTATTGACCTAGCTTTTCAAAATTATAAATGCTTCAATCTAATTGGTGGGTTAATTAGAATAGATGAAAAGGTTGCAGCTTTGACTGTGGCTGAGAAAATAAACAATTCAATTGTAGATATACATTTTGAAAAAGCACTTTCGAGGTATGAGGGGCTTTACTCGGTAATAAATAACGAATTTGCAAAAAGAAACCTAGCTTCATATACTTACGTAAATAGGGAAGAAGACATGGGCATAGATGGTCTTAGAAAAGCCAAAAAATCTTATCGCCCGTGTAGGCTTTTAAAAAGATATGAAGCTGTTTTTAAAGGAGTATAAATGCTAAATTTAAAGCTATCAAATAAGAGAATGCTACCGGAACTGAAGAAGCTTTATCAAGAGAGTTTTTGTGCAAGTGATAGTGAAGTGGACTTTTTCTTTGACAATAAATACAGAGAAGAAAACTGTGTGGTATGTTTGCTTGAAGGCAAAGTAGTTTCAGCACTTCATATGTTAGATACTTTTATTTTAAATTCTGATAGAGAAAAAACTCCAGCCTATTATTTTTACGCTGCTGCCACATTTCCACAATATAGAAACAAAGGCTTCATGAGAAAAACTATAGACTATGCTAACAGCGTAGCTGTAAGTAAAGGGCAAGAATTTTCGTTTCTCATGCCGGCAAACGAAAACCTTTGTAAGTTTTATGAAAAAATAGGGTACAAGCAGTTTTTTAAAACCTTTTTTGTGAAATTAAATTGTGCAGAACTTAAAAAAAACGTAGGAGAATGTAAGGGCAATTTTCAAGCAGCAACAGCACAACTTAATTTAGAAAAGATTCGATTTAGCTTTTATAATCAAGAGGGAGACGTATTTTGGAGTGAAAAGGATATTAATTTTGCATTCAAACAAAATGAGTTTTATAATGGCCAAAATGTATTTACAGATGATGGTTATGCTATTTGTGCAAGAAAAGATGACGGCTGTGTCGAAATTTTAGAGTTAGCGGTTTTAAACGTTACAGAAGACGTTTATAAGATTAAATCTTTAAAAGAATCTGTATTTTTGCTTTTATCGAAAGTTCTGCAAAACGTGAGAGCGAAAGAATATGTTTTACGCTTACCGTGCAGTTTGAGTGATCTTTTTTATGGACATGGAAATTTTAAAAACTTTGGCATGATAAAAAATTTGAGCGGGGGAAAAATTTTAGTTAATGCTACACCGTACCTAGGATTAACTTTAGATTGAAAAAATAAATGGAGTGAAAATGATGATCTATGTTTTTTTAGCGCAAGGTTTTGAAGAAATTGAAGCAATATCTGTGGTTGATGTTCTTAGGCGTGCAAGCTGCGAAGTAAAAACAGTGTCGGTAGGCAGCGATGATTTTGTAGTTGGTGCAAACAAAATAAAAGTTGTAGCCGATTTAAAAAAAGAGGACATGGACATTTGCAAAGTGAGCGGAGTGGTTTTGCCTGGTGGTATGCCGGGA
>CASEZK010000004.1 GCA_949292425.1 uncultured Oscillospiraceae bacterium | reverse complement strand
TACTCTACAGTGGCGGAGAAAGAGGGATTTGAACCCTCGCGCCGGTTACCCGACCTACTCCCTTAGCAGGGGAGCCCCTTCGGCCTCTTGGGTATTTCTCCTTAATTTTACTTATATGGCGGAGAGGAAGGGATTCGAACCCTTGGTCCCTTGCGGGATCACTAGTTTTCAAGACTAGCTCCTTAAACCACTCGGACACCTCTCCGACTAAAACATATAAACTTAGCTTAATGTTAACATAAATTAGGTTTTATGTCAATGGATAAAATATTTTTTTATTTATTGGGTAAGATATAACCTCTGGCACAGATGTAACCATCTTACCCTACACTGTAATTTTAATTATGGAATAAATACAATTTACCGACGCTAAATCATTTTACTTCAAGAGCTGCAATTCAATAAATTTTATTTAATATCTTAATTCTTACCTTTTCAAAGCCTGGTTTGCCTAAAAGCGCAAACATATTTTTTTTATAATTTTCAACGCCCGGCTGATCAAACGGATTAACACCCAACATGTAGCCTGAGATAGCACAAGCCTTTTCAAAAAAATATATCAAATAGCCAAGTTCTTCTTCAGAGCGTTCTTTTATTTTTAAAACTACATTAGGGACATCTCCGTCTGTATGTGCTAAAATCGTTCCAAGTGCTGCTTGCCTGTTTATAAACGATATCGTCTTTCCAGATAAATAATTCAAGCCATCTACATTGCCATTTTCTTCGTTTAGAACTATATCATTATCTTGACTTTCAAGCAATAAAACTGTTTCAAACATATTTCTTCTGCCTGACTGAATAAATTGCCCCATAGAGTGAAGGTCTGTCGACAAAGTAAGCGATATCGGTAAAATGCCCTTCTGGTCTTTGCCTTCACTCTCTCCAAAAAGCTGCTTGTACCACTCACTAAACATCATAAAACTCGGTTCATAGCTTTCTAAAACTTCGATCTCTTTGCCTTTATTATAAAGAATATGCCGTATGGCAGCATACTTGTAACAATCGTTTTCATCAAGGTTTTCGTTTGAAAGTTCACTTTGAGCTAACTTTGCTCCTCGCATGAGCTTATCTATATTTATACCTACAACTGCTATAGGTAAAAGCCCCACAGCCGTCAAGACAGAATATCTTCCCCCTATATCGTCTGGAATAGTGAAAGTTTTATAACTTTCCTCATCAGCTAACTTTTTCAAAGCTCCTTTAAACTTATCTGTTGTGCAAAAGATTCGCTCTTTAGCCTTATCTTTTCCGTATTTATCTTCTAGAAATTTTCTAAATATTCTAAAAGCTATAGCAGGTTCCGTCGTCGTTCCGGACTTGGATATCACGTTAATAGATACTTCTTTATTTTCGCAAATTCTCAGAATGTCGTTTATATACGTCGTACTCATGTTGTTACCTACAAAATAAATATCCGGCGTACTTTTAGGAAGAGTGTTATAATTGTTAGATTTTAAAAATTCGATTACAGCTCTTGCACCTAAGTATGATCCACCTATACCTATAACCAGCAAAATGTCCGAATTTTTTCTTATTTTTTCCGCTACCACTTTTATTTCTTCAAACTCAAATTTATCATAGTTTTTAGGTAAATTAAGCCATCCTGTAAACTCGCTTCCTGAACCTTTTCCAGAATGTAAAATATCATTCGCTGTCTTCACAAATGGTGATATTTGATCTAACTCAAACGGTTTGATAAATTTTGATAAATATCTAGTATCTAATTTTACTGACATGCCATCTCCTCCTTTTTTATTTTATAATATCCTTTCGTTTTTTTCAACTTAAAACTACATTCATATCTTTTATAAAAATCACTAATATATTCATAAAAAATACATAGTTTTTCTACTTTGTACGAGCTATACATTTGTAGTATAATAAGTAAAGAGGTGTAATTATGAGTTTTTCAATTGATCTTGGTGCTTGGAACAACGTGTTTGCCGTGCCTTGCTGTATTGTTGATAAACATATAAAATTAGCAGGTTCCGCACAACTTAAAGTTTTACTTTTTTCATTAAGGCATGCCGGCGAAAATATTTCTATTGATGATATTTCTGCTAGTTTGTCTATGTCTTGCGCAGACATCAAAGATGCCATGCAATATTGGGTGGAAACGAAGCTGATAAATATGCCAAACGTTTTGCCTACGAGTTCAAACAGTTTACATAAAGCTTGTGAAGATAAAAATTTAATTGACAGTTCGCCAAATAAAGATAATAAATTGAGGGAACTTTCTAAACGCAAAAAGCCGGATTCAGCTTTCGTAGCACAAAGGATAAACGATTCTGATGATATAAATTTCTTAATGCAAGAAGCACAAGTTATTTTATCTCGTCCGATATCCAGCGCAGACTGTGCTACTTTGCTGACTTTTCATGACAGTGACGGTCTTCCGATTGACGTTATTCTAATGCTTCTCCAATACGCAGTAAGCATTGGCAAAGTACACATGAACTATATAGATAAAATAGCTAGGTCTTGGGGCATAGAAGAAATAAATACAATAGAAAAAGCTGAAAATAAAATACGCATGCTCGAGAATAGTCGTCAGGCTTGGAGTATCGTTGAGAAAACGATCGGTATAGAGAAAAGATCCCCTACCACCAAGGAAAGTGAAACTGCTAACAGGTGGATTAATGTATGGAAAATTCCTGATGAACTCATCAAAGAGGCATATGATCGCTGTGTAGACGCTAAAGGTAAATACATCTTAAGTTATATGGACAGTATCATTAGTCGTTGGCATAACTCAGGAATTCATACATTGAAACAAGCTAGCGAAGAAAAGCAAAAAAACAAATCTAAATTTTCAAATGCTAATCCCATTCCCTCCTACAATATCAATGAATATTATGAAACAATGGATATTTTTGCTTAATTTAGATCTGTAAAAATTATTAGTCTATAGAATAAAGCATTTTGAAGATAGAAATATATATCTATGTAGACAACCACACACCAAGCGCGTGGTTGTCTATTCTTTTGGTATACCCAGTAAGTCAATTAAGGTTTTCTGTGCTTCCTTTTGAGAAAACTCTTTCGTCATTTCATTATTTCTATTTCTTCCTGAAACAACAGCCAAGTCAGGTTCATTTATTTTTTCATCGTCTGGTTGCTTTTTATTCTTTTTACTTTCCATATTCATTCATCCTTTTCATTAGTATTTTATATTATACCTCAATTTGCATTTAAAGTAAATATCATCTATAAAATTTCTTATTTTCACTATAAAAAGGTTAAAATTACATAACTAATATTCCATTGTCAGAACTTAGTACAACGAAAATTTGTTCCTCTAAACCTGTTTGAGCATTTATATAAACTAAAACTTTGTCTTTATTTTCACCTGTACATTCAAACTCGTAACATAAAACTTCATTCAATCCTGCTGTCGGTATAACTGCTAGGTTACTATCTTCAGGTTTTAAATATTTACTAAGCTTCCCTTTAGCCTCATTTTGAGTAATAATTTTACCAGGTAAATTTCTGTCACTGTGGTTCATTAAATAACCTGTTGAATTATACGACATTATTTCTCCATTATCCAGAGCCACGCCTATTTTTATCAGGTCAGGATAGCATATTACGTTATTTTTAGAGTAAGCATAATTTATCGTACAAATGCCGTTATTTATGGAATAGTAACTTTCTTTCATGTCACCTATATTACTTTTTGACATAAACTCCTTAGCTAAATGCGAAGCTTCATTGAAACTTAATTTAATATCCGAAATTTCTCGATTTTTAAGAATGTAATTTACATACCCACCTTGTTTAGTAACAGAAATTTCCGCTGAATCTGTCTTAAATTTGTATTCAGGTAAATTTCCGCTAGTTTCAGAAACATATTCTAAATTTGCAACACTATTGCCTCCCAAAAACTTTACAACATTTTCTTTGGCTTGTTCCTTAGAAACTTCAGGAACATTTTCTAAAAATTTTGATTTCATCCTAGTTATATGATCTGAAAATGGTCCATCGTAAATCAGAGAAGGGTAATTTGTAAAGTTGTCGTTCATCTCTTTAAAAGCTGTAGCTAACATATTATCCTTAGACTCGTTTTCATTTAAATTGCTAAAAGCTGTCGAAATCTTGCTTTTATCAATTTCCCCCGAATCTAAATGCGCTATAACTTCTTTTAAGTCGGAATTTACCGTTTTTGCATACTCCCCAAGTTTCTTTAAGTTTTCCATTTCCTCATCGGTTGCAGTTTGGCCCTTAGATATAGTTGAAGTTAAATATTTTGCAAAGTCACCCGTTTGGCTTACGAACTTATTAATGTTATCTAACCCTAAGTAATCTACAGGAAGCTGCTCTAACGCCATTTTCGCTGCCACGGTTTGCGAAATTATTTTATTAGCAAGTCCAAACTGTTGCGGCATTGTATTTGCATATATTCCCTTATTCATAGTCACTTCTAAAGTCGATATAGAATCTGATAGTTCATTTAAAGAGCGCAAGTAGCCATACTCTATGTCTCGTTTATACTTGTTGGCTAATGCGTATCCCGAAGTTGCAAGTAATATTAAAACTACTCCTATAAACGTGGAAAAACTTATCAACTTTACTTTTCGCCTTAATACCGAAGTTTTCGTCATGAGGTATTCTCCTTTACAAGAATCTTTACAGCGTTTTGCCTTTCTGTAGTGAGCGGCTGCGCCGCAGCAAAATACCATTTTGCTGCAAATAATTTTTTCGCGTTTGCGCAACCGCACACCAAGTGCAATCAAAAAAATTAAACAATAAAAATATTTTTCCCAAATAAGTGAAAATATTCATATTTTAATATTAAGTACACTATTTTAATACAGGTATTTATAGTGTATAATATGAAAGTGAAATATCCTGTTTGTTTCACAATTAAGGAGGAAAAATCATTGCGCGAAATATATTTAGATAATAGTGCAACGACTAAAGTATGTGAATCTGGAATAGAAAAAGCAACCGAACTGATGAGAGAAAATTACGGGAATCCATCTTCTCTTCACGATAAAGGGTTTCAGTCTCAAAAAGAAATAGAAAACGCTAGGAAAATTATAGCGAAAGAGTTATCTGCCGATAGCCACGAAATTTATTTCACATCTGGCGGAACAGAAAGCAACAACTTGGCAATATTTGGCTCTGTGAACGCCATGAGAAGACGAGGAAATAAGATCGTAACTACAGCGATAGAGCATTCTTCAGTTCACGCTGCGTGTAAAGAACTTGAAGAGAATGGTTTTCAAATAGTATATTTACAACCAGATGCTACAGGTTGTATAAAAAAAGAACAAATATTAAGCGCTATAGATGAAGACACTATCCTAGTAAGTTTAATGATGGTGAATAATGAAGTAGGGTCAATTTTGCCTGTTGAAGAAGTCCGAAAATGTATAGATCAAAAGCATTCACCGGCTATCTTTCACGTCGACGCTGTACAAGCTTTCGGAAAAATACCGGTAAAAGTAAACAAGATTAATGCGGACTTAATATCCATTTCGGCTCATAAAGTTCATGCACCGAAAGGTGTTGGAGTTTTGTATAAGGCCAAAAATAAAAGAATTCATCCTATAATTTTCGGAGGAGAACAGCAAGATAAAATTCGACCGGGCACAGAATCAGCTCCACTTATAGCGGCGTTCGGTGCAGCTGTGAGTGAATTCGAATTGGAAAAAAATTATAAAAAAGCCACTTTTTTAAAGGAGTACTTGACAGAACAATTATCAAAAATTGACGGCATAATGTTAAATTCTGGGGAAAATGCTCTCCCATACGTTGTAAACTTCTCCACAGGAAATATAAAAGCGGAAACCATGTTACACTTTTTATCGTCTAGAGGCGTTTATGTATCGGGCGGTTCGGCCTGCGCTAAAGGTAAAAAAAGCCGCGTGCTAAAGGCTTTAGGGTTTGACGACAAAAGAATAACTTCATCTATAAGGGTAAGCTTCTCGAAGTGCAACACAAAAGATGACATCGATGGGTTCATATTCTATTTAAAGGAAGGCATAAATACTTTAGTAAAAAGTTGATAAAGGATGTATTTTATGAAGGAAATTATATTAATAAAAATTGGCGAAATAGTTCTAAAGGGTCTTAACAGAAAAAACTTTGAAAATAGGCTAGTTAAAAATATAAAAAAGAAGGTTGAACCATTCGGAAATTTTTCTGTAGAAAATTTGCAGTCAACCATAACACTTATACCGAAATATGATAGCATAGATCTTGACGAAGTTTCACAAGAGATCGCAACAGTTTTCGGTATAGCTAATTTTTCAAGAGCTGCCATATGCGAAAAAAACATGGATTCTATAAAAGAAACCACTGTCGATTATTTAAAAGATACTTTGGAAAATTTAAAAACTTTCAAAGTGGAAACTAAACGCTCAGATAAAAAATTTCCTTTAAAATCCCCTGAGATTTCACGAGAAATCGGGGGATACATACTTGAACATTTTGAAAACTTAAGCGTAGATGTTCTAAATCCGGACATTATAGTTACAGTAGAAATAAGAGATCACAACGCTTTTATACGCGGTAACGCCATAGAAGGGGCAGGCGGCATACCAAGTGGAATGGGAATCAAGGCAGTTACACTTATTTCAGGCGGAATAGACAGCCCTGTTGCTTCTTATATGATGGCAAAAAGAGGTCTTGAACTCACTGCAGTTCATTTTGCAAGTCCACCGTATACAAGCCCACAAGCAGAAGATAAGGTAAAAAGATTGCTAGAAACGGTGGCCAGATACAGCAATCGCATAGAGATGATAACTGTGCCGTTTACGCACATACAAGAAGAAATTAAAAACAAATGTCCCGAGGATTTATTTACCATAATAATGCGAAGGTTCATGATGAAAATTTCTGAGAAAATAGCGGAACGCCAAGGATGTTTAGCTTTAATCACAGGGGAAAGTTTGGGACAAGTTGCCAGCCAAACTTTACAGGCTATTTATTGCACCAACTCGCCTGTCAGCATGCCTGTATTTAGACCATTAATAGGGATGGATAAAGACGAAATCGTATCTATTTCCAGGAAAATAGATACCTTTAATATTTCAATAGAACCATACGAAGATTGCTGTACCGTTTTTACTCCGAAACATCCACAAACTAAGCCAAAACTTGATGACGTTTTGGAAGCTGAAAATCATTTAGATGCAGACTTTCTAATAAATGAAGCTTTAAATGGGATATCTGCGACTATTGTATATTAACAAAGGAGATAGGAAATTGAAAAAGGTATATGAAGATAATAAAAAGAAGAGGAAAGTCTTATTTTATAATATCTTAATAATTATAAGTGTTGTAGTGCTACTCGTTTCCGGATATTTTTTGTTAAAGATTCTCGTCATTGACCCTCGAAAAAATGAAAATACAATTGATGAAATGCAGAAAATATATTACAGTAATTCTTTCAACTTAGAAAATCTACTGCAGATTAATAGCGATATAAAGGGATGGATAAAAATTGAAAATACGCCTATAGATTATCCTGTTTTGTATTCAGATTTTTATTTATACCACAACTATAAAAAGGAATACTCAAAATACGGCAGCATCTTTATAGACAGCACTTGCAATATCGACACGAAACCTAAAAACATTTTGCTGCATGGTCACCACATGAACAACGGCAGTATGTTTGCACACATTTGTAAGTTCGCAGATTTAAGCTTCTATAAATCAACTCCGGTTTTCACTTTCGATACAATTAAAAATAAAAACAAATGGAAAATAATATCTGTATTTAAAACCAATGCAAATCCAGAGCATGGCGAACTTTTCCCATATTTAACTTCAAATTTCAAAAACAAAGATTCCTTTTTAGAATATATTTACAAGGTAAAAATTCGTTCTATCGTAGATACGCCTGTAGATGTAAACGAAAACGATGAACTTATCACTCTTTCAACTTGCTCATATGAATTAAAAGATTTCAGAACTGTCGTTGTAGCGCGAAAAGTTCGTGATGGAGAAGATATTTCAGTCGATGTCGCACAAGCTAAATATAACCATTCACCGCTATATCCGGATGCATACTACAGCAAGTACGGTGGAACCAAGCCAGATGTTACCAGTTTTAAAGAATCTTTAAAAGCTGGGAAACTTAGTTGGTACAAAAATAAAAATTAAGGAGAACAAATAAAACAAGCTAAAATGATAGGAAATTCTGAAATAATAAAGTCCAAAAATAAATTTGTAGGCAAAAAAGATTTGATGTTAATCGCAGGTCCTTGCGCCATAGAATCTTTTGATCAGCTTTACGAAGTGGCAAGTCATATAAAAAACTTGGGTGGAGAATATTTACGTGCGGGTGCATTTAAGCCCAGAACCTCGCCTTATTCCTTTCAAGGACTAGGCAAAGAAGGGTTAGAGATCTTAAAAAAAGTAGCAACTCTGTTAGATATGAAAACCGTCACGGAAGTTACATCAGAGAAAAATTTAGAGTTAGTTGCTGAGTATTGCGACATAATTCAAATAGGCGCAAGAAATATGCAAAACTTCGAGCTTTTAAAGTCTGTAGGTGAAATAAAAATGCCGGTTATATTGAAGCGTGGAATGGGAAACACCATAAAAGAATGGTTACTTGCCGCTGAATACATACTGTCTCAAGGAAATTATGATGTTATTTTATGCGAAAGAGGAATTAAAACATTTGAGACTGCTACCCGGAATACTTTGGACATTTCTTCAGTTCCCGTAGTTAAAGATTTAAGCCTTTTACCGGTAATAGTCGATCCATCACATGCTTGCGGCAACAAAAAATATGTAGAAGCTTTGGCTTTAGCCTCTGTAGCGGCAGGTGCTAACGGAATTATGGTAGAGGTACACCCAAACGCAGGAAAAGCTAAGTCGGACGCTCAGCAACAAATCGGTTTGCCGGAATATGCAAGATTAGTTGAGAAAATTAAGGCTATCAGAAATATAATTACTTAAAAAGGAAATTTCAAAATGAGTATAGAATTTATGATATTGTTAGTTCTTGCTTTAGTTTGTATTTTTTCAATTTTTATACTTTGGCAAGAAACTAAAAAAAATAAGCAAAATGAATCAGACATTCAAAACAGTATAAAACTGTTAGGAAGTATGATATCCGATAATTTGAGTGAGAAGCATAGTGAGTTCAATAAGAAAGTAATCGAAACATTTCAGAATATGCAGGCTCATCAAGAAAAAATAAACGGAATGTATTTGGAGCAATTAAAAAATTTTGAAGAAAATACCGTGGAAAAACAAACTTTATTGAAAGATACGATTTTTCAAAATTTGAAACAATTTGAAGAAAGGTTTAAAACGTTTTCGATCGAAACTGAACAAAAACTTGAAAATATCCGCAACGTTGTGGGAGAAAAATTTCAAACTATAAGAGACAACAATAACAAAAAATTAGATGAAATTAAAGACGTTGTGGATAGAAAACTTAGCGAAACGTTAAATAAACGCATGACGGAATCTTTTAAGCTGGTAAACGATAGGCTTCAAGAAGTGTACAAGGGCCTTGGGGAAATGCAAAATTTAGCTAAAGGTGTAGGTGACTTAAAAAAGGTTTTAAGCAATGTAAAGTCTAGAGGAGTTTTGGGTGAAATACAGCTTGGCGCCATCTTGGAGGAAATATTGTCTCCGGAGCAATATGAAAAAAACGTCGCCACCAAAAAAGGGAGTCAAAACGTAGTAGAGTATGCTGTAAAGCTTCCTGTAAACGACGAAGAGTGCGTTTATTTGCCTATAGATTCAAAATTTCCAGGAGATACATATGCAAACTTGAGAGATGCTTACGAAAGAGGTAATGCTGATGCTGTGCAACGTAGTGCTAAGGCTTTAGTTGATATGCTCAAAAAAGAGGCCAGAGATATACGCGATAAATACATAGATGTGCCTAATACCACAGACTTTGCTATAATGTTTCTTCCGTTTGAGGGTCTTTATTCTGAAGTTGTTAACCGCGGTTTAATAGAAACTTTACAAAGGGATTTCAAGGTAAATGTGGCAGGTCCAAGCACTATGGCAGCTCTTTTGAACAGCTTACAAATGGGTTTCAGAACATTTGCAATACAGAAAAGAAGCCATGAAGTTTGGAATGTTTTAGGTGCAGTTAAAACGGAATTTGATAAATTCTCTGATGTGCTAGTAAAAGCACTTGATCGCTTAAACCAAGCTAGCGGAGAGCTCGATAAACTAGTGGGTGTAAGGACAAGGCAAATTCAAAGAAAACTGAAAGATGTAACCAAGCTGGGAGACTTACAAACCAGAGAAATATTTATGAGTGATGAAGAAGAACTAGCAGAAGCTAATGGCAATAACTAGTAAAAAATCTATAAAACAGCTCTCATTTTCACAGGAGGGCTGTTTTGTAGTTTACTTTAACATTACAGTAAGTCTTTCATATCGTAAAGACCCGGATGTTTGTCTTTTAAAAATTTGGCAGCATTAACGGCACCTATAGCAAAAACTTTTTTCGATTGTGCTGAATGTGAAATAGTTATTGTTTCGTCCTCTCCAGCAAAAATAACTTCGTGTTCACCCACTATGGTACCACCCCTTACAGAATGTATACCGATTTCTCTTTTAGTGCGTTTTGCTCGTTTTTCGTGGCGGTCATATACATAATTTATTTCTTTATTGAGCACTGATGAAATTTCATCAGCGATCATTAACGCCGTCCCGCTAGGAGCATCTATCTTTTGATTGTGATGTTTTTCAATTATCTCTATATCGAAGTTCTCTCCCAAAACTTTAGTCACTTTTCTTGAAAGCTCTATGAGTAGGTTTATTCCAAAGGACATATTTCTCGAGTAGAAAATTGGTATAACTTTAGAATACTCCTGTATTAGTTCAACTTGCTCTTCAGAATAACCAGTAGTGCACAAAACTATTGGTACTTTTTTTTCTTTTGCAAAATTTAAAAGAGGATTCAATAAATCCGGATGCGAAAAGTCTATTATTACGTCGGCATCTGCATCTACTTTGCACACGTTAGCAAATATTTTAAATGAATTTCCAGTTGAAGTTTTTCTATCAATTCCCGCAACTATTTCACAGTCATTTTTATCTTTCAGTACGCTTTCTAAAACTTTGCCCATTTTTCCAGATGCCCCGGAAATTATAATTTTCATTTTCTCCAAAGCAACAGTCGATTTTAAAAAACCTTCTCCCACTGTTAACTTTTGCTCTTTTTTTATTGCATTCGTAACTTTGCTCACTTTAAATACATCCTTCTTGGCTTAAATTAAATTATAGCCTCGCATTAATTCTTTTAAATTTTTTCTGTTTTGTTCACTCAGCGGGACTAGCGGAAGCCTGCATCTACCGCAATTATATCCCATCTCATTTAGCGCTTCCTTTACAGGGATTGGATTAACATCGCAAAACAGCTCATTCATCAAGTTAATGTATCTTATGAATAGCTCTCGACTTTGTGCTAAATTGCCATTGAAAAATTCCTCTGTTATGTCGTGACATTCTCTAGGGCAGATGTTTGAAAACACCGATATAACTCCCAGCCCGCCCAAAGACATCACTGGTAAGATCTGGTCATCGTTTCCAGAATAGATGTGCAGATTATCGCCGCAAAGTGCTTTTATCTTTGCTATGTCTGAAATATTTCCGGAAGCCTCTTTCGTCGCTACAATATTGGGATGTTTTGAAAGTTCAAAGTACGTTTCAGGCCTTATAAAAACCCCTGTTCTAGACGGTACAGCGTAAGTTATTATCGGCAAGTCAACTCTATCTGCGATATAGTTGTAATGCTCTATTAATCCTTTTTGTGACGTTTTATTATAATATGGCGTTACTACCAGCAAGGCGTCCACGCCTAGGTTTTGTGCATTTTTAGAAAGTGATAAAGCATGCTCAGTACTATTGCTACCCGTTCCTGCGATAACCGGAACCCTCCCTGCGACTTTTTCCACTGTGAACTTGATAATCTCTGAGTGCTCTTTTTCGCTTAATGTTGCAGATTCTCCTGTCGTCCCACAAGTTACTATCGCATCTGTGTGATTTTTTATTTGGTATTCTATAAGCTCTTCCAAAACTTCATAGTTAATTGAACCATCGTCATACATAGGTGTTACAAGTGCAACAGCTGCGCCTTTAAATACAATTTTTTTCATATATTTACCTCCAAAACTAACAAATATAACCCTGGGTGCACAAAAGCTCTGCCATCAAAATGGCGCCACCAGCAGCACCTCTTATCGTATTGTGCGACATAGAAACAAATTTAAAATCGTACTGCTTATCTGCTCGCAAGCGCCCTAAAGATATTCCCATGCCATTTTCTAAGTCTCGATCCAACTTTATTTGAGGTCTATCGGATTCTTTAAAATAATTTAAGAACTGCTTTGGTGAGCTTGGTAATTCTAAAATTTGCGGCAATCCTTTATAATTTTGCCACCTTGAAATAATTTCGTCAGGAGAAGTTTTTTCTTTAAGAGAAACATATACAGCTGCTGTATGCCCATCGCTAATAGGTACTCTCAAACACTGCGTTGTTATGCTAGGTGATGCGGCATTTTGTATTTTATTGCCATCAATTTTCCCCCAAATTTTAAGCGGTTCAAGCTCTGATTTTTCCTCCTCTCCGCTGATAAACGGAATTAAATTATCTTGCATCTCCGGCCATGATGAAAAGGTTTTTCCTGCACCAGAAACGGCCTGGTATGTACAAGCTAGGACCTTTTCTACGCCTAAGTCTATGAGAGGATGAATCGCTGGCACATAGCACTGTAAGGAACAATTGGGTTTTACCGCTATGAATCCTTTTTTCACCCCTAAACGTTTTTTTTGTGCTTTTATAATCTCAGAATGTTCAGGGTTGATTTCAGGCAAAATCATAGGCACATCTGGAAATAATCTACAGGCACTATTGTTAGATATAACCGGGCAATTTTCTCTCGCGTAAGATTCCTCCAAATTTACTATGTCTTCCTTCTTTATGTCCACAGCACAGAAAACAAAGTCAACTTCTTTTGTTATTTTTTTTAAGTCGGTAGCAGCATCAAAAACCACTTTGTTTTTTAACGATTGCGGAATAGATCCTTTCATAGCCCAGCGAGAAGAAAGTGCTTGCTCGTAAGTTTTCCCCGCTGAGTTCTTACTTGCAGCTAGCATCTCAATTTCAAACCAAGGATGATTTTCCATCAGTGATACAAATCTTTGACCTACCATGCCAGTAGCGCCCAAAATCCCAACTTTAAATTTTTTCATAAAAATATGATACACTAACAGCGTAAAAGCTATCGAATGTACCATCACCACCTGCCCTATCTTTAAATTTATAAAAATTTATTGTAAACAAATCTAGAATAAAATATAATGTAGTTAAACGTTTATCTTAGGAGTATAGCACTCCATCTTATTTTTGTCAATTTTCAACTTAAAAGAGGAAACTATGAAAACAAATGATTTTTACTATGATCTGCCACAAGAACTGATAGCTCAAACACCTATAAAAAGTAGAGATCAGTCTAGGTTAATGGTACTCGATAGATCATCGAGTAAAATTGTACATAAGCATTTTTATGATATTTTAGATGAACTTATTCCTGGAGATTGTTTAATACTTAACGACTCCAGGGTTCTCCCCGCTAGAATTTTCGGCAAGAGAGTCGACACCGATGCTGTGGTTGAGTTTTTATTGCTAAACAGAAAATCTGAGAATGTATGGGAGTGTCTAGCGGGGCCCGGTAAAAAAGCAAAACCAGGTACAACTTTTACATTCGCAAATGGAGTATTGGAAGCTGAAGTTATAGACGTAACCGGTGATGGCAACAGGATTTTAAAGTTTAAGTGCGATGGAAATTTCTTCAGTGTACTCGATAAAATCGGCACCATGCCATTGCCACATTATATCACAAAGAAACTTGAAGATAAGGAACGATATCAAACTGTATATTCAAGAGAACTCGGCTCAGCTGCTGCACCGACTGCGGGTTTGCATTTTACGAAAGAACTTTTGTCTAAAGTTAAAAATAAAGGAATAAATATCGGGTTTGTAACTTTACATGTAGGGCTTGGAACGTTTAGGCCCGTAAAAGTAAAGGACATAAACAATCATAAAATGCATAGCGAACATTATGAAGTTTCTGAAGAAACAGCTGAACTCATAAATAAAACTAAAGCTGGAAACGGTAAAGTTGTATGCGTTGGCACTACCAGTTGCAGGACTCTAGAGTCAATGTACAAAAAAGAAGGAAAAATTAACGCAAGTTCTGGTTGGACTGATATATTTATCTACCCGGGATATCGGTTTAAAGTAACAGATGCTTTGATTACAAATTTTCATTTACCCGAAAGTACGTTAATTATGCTTGTCTCTGCGCTTGCGGGAAGGGAGTGCATTCTCAGCGCATATTCTGAAGCTATAAAAGAAAAATATAGATTTTTTAGTTTCGGAGATGCCATGTTTATAAAATAGCAGGAAATAGACTTTTAGGGCTTTCACTGAAAGCGAAAGCTCTAAGTACGTAGAAAGTGAGAAATTATGTATAGACTTATAAAAAAAGAAAAAAACGCTAGGCGTGGTGAATTCATTACACCACACGGAACAATACAGACTCCTGCTTTTATGAATGTAGCAACTTGTGCCGCCATAAAAGGGGCTGTATCTGCCATTGACTTGCAAAGTTTAAAATGCCAAGTTCAACTCTGCAATACATACCATCTGCATTTAAGGCCTAGCGATAAAATTATCAAAAAGTTAGGTGGCCTCCACAAATTTACTCGATGGCAAGGTCCTATATTGACCGACAGTGGTGGATTTCAGGTTTTTTCGCTTGCAAAGTTGCGACATATTAAAGAAGAAGGTGTATATTTTTCTTCTCATATTGATGGTCGTAAAATATTTATGTCTCCCGAAGTGAGCATGCAGATCCAATCTAACTTAGGCTCAACGATTGCTATGGCTTTCGATGAATGTATAGAAAACCCTGCTGAATATAGTTATGTAAAAAATTCATGTGACAGGACTGTTAGATGGCTTAAAAGGTGCAAGAGCGAGATAAATAAATTGAATTCACTTAACGATACCTTAAACAAAGAACAAATGCTGTTTGGAATTAATCAGGGCAGCACATTTGAAGATATACGAATAGAACATATGAAAAAAATACGCGAATTAAACCTAGACGGATATGCAATAGGTGGCTTGGCTGTAGGTGAAAGTGCTGATGAAATGTATAACATCATAAGTTGCGTGGAACCGTTCATGCCAAGTGACAAGATACGATACTTAATGGGTGTTGGTACACCTGTGAATATTTTGGAAGCTGTGGCTAGAGGAGTAGATATTTTTGATTGTGTAATGCCAAGCAGAAACGCTAGGCACGGCAACTTATTTACAAGCCAAGGGATTATAAATATATCAAATGCAAAGTATGAGCTAGATAATTCACCAATTGATGAAACTTGCCAATGTCCCACTTGCAAAAATTTCTCCAGAGCTTATTTGCGGCACCTGTTTAAGTGTAGTGAAATGCTCGCAATGCGCTTAAGCGTTATGCACAATCTTTACTTTTACAATAACCTTCTAGAAGAAATACGGGCATCCATCGAGGAAAATCGATTTGAAGCGCTTTATAAAGAAAAAATTGACGTTTTAGGAAAAAGAATATGACAAAAAGGAATTACCAAAAGGAACTCGAGTCGCTCCTTGAAAATTTAAAAAGTAGAAATAAAATACCTAAGCTCTTGTTGCACAGTTGCTGTGCGCCATGTAGCAGCTACGTGCTAGGTTATCTGTCCTCATACTTCAATATAACAGTTCTTTACTACAACCCCAATATTTCCCCTAAAGAAGAATATTTGTTTAGGAAAAAAGAGCAAATAGACCTATTACCTAAGGTCAAAGCCAAAAACACAATAAGCTTTTTAGATTGCGATTACGAAGATTTTAAATTTTATCAAATAACAAGCGGTCTTGAAAATGAAAAAGAAGGCGGAAAGCGTTGTTTTAATTGTTACCGTTTGCGCCTTGAAAAAACTGCGGTTACTGCAAAAGCTCTAGGCTTTGAGTTTTTCGGTTCTATATTATCCGTAAGTCCTTATAAGAATACTATTTGGTTAAATGATATCGGAGAAAGCTTGGAAAATAAATATAGTGTTAGATTTTTAATTTCCGATTTTAAGAAAAAAGATGGATATAAAAAATCAATCGAACTTTCAAAGCAGTTTAATTTGTACAGACAAAATTACTGTGGGTGCACAGTTTCTAAAAATTTTTGAAAAGATTAAATTTTGTATTTGAATAAGTAGTAACTTACTGACATCAATATTAACATTATTTTATCTTTATGATATTACTCATATCCCGTAGCTTTAAAAATTTACAAGTTGATTTTTACGTTTTAGTTTTTATAAACTTGTAGGGGTTGAAATTCCGTACAAAGTAAGTGTATAATATAAAGCAGAGGAGGTAGTTAAATGTCTGATGAAACGATTGCTTTCCATGCTGCGCATCAAACAGAGGAAGATGTAAGACAAATATTAACTTTTGTTTATGATGCATTGAGAGAAAAGGGATATAATCCTATAAATCAAATAGTTGGATACATTTTGTCGGCAGACCCTACATATGTTACCAATTATAAAAATGCAAGAACGATAATTAGCAAAATTGAACGAGATGACTTATTAAAGATATTAGTAAAGTCTTATTTAGATGTAAGATAGAATTATACTATTTTGTAGGGGATATTTATGAAAAAAAATGAAATAAAAAAAGACACTTTTTTTTGTTACAAAGGAAAGCCTCTGGTTCGGTGTGAAAATACGCTCTACTATGGTAACATGTTTGATGATTACGTAGTAAAACTTCATGTAAAAACATCTGAAAGAAACAATAACCTTAACACCGCAACGAAGGTATCTGTCCAGCTTATCAGCACTGATTCAAATATTGATATTAAGGATAGAATTATAAAATCTGCTGAAAAAGAAAACCTTTATTTTGCAATGGATATTGCAACAGCTTGGTTAGAAAAAGCACTTATTTAAACTTTAAATAAGATTTGAATAAAAAAGCCTTCTATGTAAATAATATAAATAGGCTTTTGAAAATAATTTGCGTTTGCTATTTTTAAATAGCCTAAAAACATCCACATTCACTAGTGGATGTTTTATTGTATACCTAAATCCACAGGCTGTGCCAAAGGTTTCTAAAAGAGCTCATACAAATAAACAAAAAACTCGCTCTGATATATTAGAACTGCTAATCCCTATTGCGCCAAAATATCGATGTAAGGTATCTTTTTTTAAAAGCGTGCAAAAAAAGTACTGCAGTAGTTGTGCTAATATAAGTGGTACATAGCAGTAGAAGCAGAGAATGCCCTATTACATAATGTTATTAAAAATCTAGCCTCAGGTTGCAGTTTTGACTTTTGCTTGACATCTAATGGCAAAAGTTCGCCAACGGTCTATGAGCAATGCAGGCTCAATGCGAGCAACTTAAGCCAAAAGGATGATTTTTTAACAAACCAATCCTATGTAGGTAATGTTATCAATTTCAAGACTTATAGAAAATCTTTTAAGCTTAAAAGCATAATAAGCAACCAATGTGAAAACTGGCAGACTCATAAAGAAATTCACAAGTAGAGACACAAAATGTTAAAAACCAAAATGTGTCCCCAAAAATATGTTTGTAGGATCCTAGATATGCTCAGACTTTGGAGTCAATCTAAATACTCACAATAATACGGAAAATCATTATATCTCTTGCAAGAATAAGGGCTTTGAATCCTGTAGATTTATCTTTGCAGAGACACTACTTTAATATTTCAGTGAGCATTTAGTCCTGCCTATTTTTCTCAAATACTATGAGATGGTATATCTATGCTCAAGATCGTTTACCCAATATGCTGCGAAATGAACGTCCACAAGTCTTTTGTTCATGCCTGTATATGTGCATATAGAGCCCTCGAGTAAAGACTGGATTCCCATTTACAACATTCCGCAGCAAACCTGCAATATTGTTCTTGCTCACCTGCAATATGTGAGAAGACCTACAAAAAGGATGCAAAATGGATTGCAAATATTTTTCGGTACGATCTCGTTTCTGGTAGTTTTATCCCACCGGCAGATATTCGCCAGTTTCGTGATTTGGTGCATTACTGTTTGAAACTTACTAATTTCAATGTTGGTGAAAAGACACGCGCACAGAACTATCCAACTGTTTCCAACATCAAACTTGACGATGTCTTTTCTTATGTGTTTTGGCAAAGCAACGACAAATCTTGTCAATCGGTTTATTGAAAATTATGCCAATAAGATCCCCAATGTTTCATCCTTCATATCACAAGAGATGAAAGCTACCGATGAGGAGATTCTTGCGTCAACGGCAAAATCTATCACGAAAAAGCTAAAAGGCTTCTGATTATCCGTCATCACACGTATAGTCTTGAACTTTGCAGGTTAAATATCGAATCACTAATTCTTTCGGTTGCTGAAGATCATATCCGCAAATCAGTTTCATTTCTATGGTGCCATGTGTCCAATCCTTTGCTTCAATTGTTGTATAATCTACGAAATGGTGTAGCTATATCCGTGTTTCGCACCTCGAAGCACATATGCTCTTTGGCTTGTCTTACACTGAAAAACAACGAGAGTGCTGGAAAAAAGAAAACTATTCATTAGCTGTGTGCAGATGCTCACATCAAATCTCTGCTTGTTCAGTGTGATTTAGCTGCAATTAAAGCAAAAAATCATCCGGAAATCAGCAAGCGGTATTTTTCTACTATATAAGCTGCAAAGATCATTTCCATAACATGAATGCTGCTCATTGTCATTTACAACATCCTGAAAAAGAATGAGCCTTATAATCCAGAACTGTATCTCCGGACAAACACTCAGTCGGAACATCGGACAGTTTCCGCATAAGAGGTCACTTTATTCTCCAAATACAAAGTTGTCTAGCAACCTCTACCACTTCCCAACCTTCGGTTTCTATATCTTTTTTCGGCTATTTTCCGGTGGTCTTGTTCTTTGCATTATTTTTAGGATGGTGCTTGTTTCAAAATTTTTTAAACTTTAAACTCATATAAAACTTAGAGAAAGAAAAGTCGACATCTTAGATTCTTCAAAAATGTCAACTTTTTACATGGAGCGGGAAACGGGATTCGAACCCGCGACATTCAGCTTGGGAAGCTGACGCTCTACCACTGAACTACTCCCGCAACTTTTTATTATTTTAGCATATGTACAAAATAAATTCAATGTTTATTTTTAAAAAGAAAAAAAGCGTAAAAAAGCAAAATTTAGCACAGTGTCAATGATAGCTGAAAGAGTAGTTAAAGCAAAAACACAGCTACTTCTAAACAGGTAAGTTTTAAATTCACTTCTTTTTTTATAGCTTGTTTCATTAAAAATAAAGACGTTAGAGAGACTATGAGACAATGCCATAGCTTCTTTTGTTATGAGCAAAATAGCTATAGATGACACAAAAATGCCGGGGAACAGTACAATTAACTGAAATGCAATACCGTATAAACCATATTGTGAATATAAATAACTTTGTGTGAAACCTATGCATATGCCCCTGACTAGCGGGACAAAAGGAACCATTATAAAGCCCCAAACAGATAGTCCCATAAAGAAAGCCAATAAAACGAAAATGAATACAGAAGATAAAGACGATATAAAGATGAAAAATAGAGGTTCAGAGGATCTGTTTTTAAAATTGTCCAAAAATAAGACTCCGATTTTGTTTATCACTGTACTTTTCATTGCTCCAACGGATAAACTTCCTAAAAATATGCCAAGCAACAATATGCAAGCCAAAACAGTTGAAGATTTATTATTAATTATTAATGCTTTAAGGTTGTGGCTGTACTTGAGATTTAATTTTAACTTTTCTTTCATATTATTCACATCCATTTTGTTTTTAACAGTATATTTCTTTTAACTTAAAAATATTCCCAAAACCATGGCAAAAATGGAGTCGGAAGAATCTGTAAATCTCCTTGTGTCTTACAACAGCGAGAATAATCAATTCTCCCTAAGCGAAGTGAAAGATTGATCAGTTGAAAACACTGTTTAAAATGTTAAAAACTTTTTAATTTAAATACGCTTTGATTCAATAAATTAAACAATCAATATATAAAACAAAACCTATTGCATAAAAGATACTTCTATACGACAGATTTTGTTGTTAGGCTATTATTTTACAGTGAGCTTATTAAGTTGCAAACAATGCGATTTGCGGTATTAGCTGACTGTAGCTTGAACTTTTCGTAATCTAAATTTGAGTTATGCTTGTATATATTATCTGAAATGGATCGTATACTTAAAAATTCCACTGAGTTTAAATAGCACACTTG
>CASEZK010000003.1 GCA_949292425.1 uncultured Oscillospiraceae bacterium | reverse complement strand
CAGCCAGATTTGTTACAAGTGCAATGGAAATATCTGAAAGTGGCAAAGCTATGAAGTATTCTGCGCTGGAGGATTTTGAATTGCAAATCACAAAAGAATTATTAAACGTGATATCTCAAAATATTATTATTGAAAGTCCGTATAAGGGGAACGTTTAGTTGGGTAATGTCATAATAGAGCAAATAGATTCATAAAGTTGTTATTGCTACCTTTATCAATTTGTTCTTCTTTGACAGACATCTCATATATAAACTATACTGTGACACCACCATTATTTAAACGGTTATCTTCAAAATGATTCGGAAAAGTTATGTATTGCTTTGAACTCATTGTGTTAAGTACAAAAAAGCTTATTGATGTTGTTTATTTTCATAAACTTCAGGGCAAAACTCTTTAATTTTTTCTCTTAAGAGGAGAAAGTCATTGAATGCGCCGGGTTTTTGTGATGGGTTTCTAAGCAATGCAGCAGGATGTAAGGTCGCCATCATTAATATGTTTCCTTTTTCAAAGAAAATACCGTGTTCTTTTGTTATTCTTATGTCAGGTTTAATGATTCTCATGGCAGCGATGCGACCCAGACATACTATGATCTTTGGGTTTATAAGTTTAACTTGATTTCTGAGCCAATCGATGCATGCGTCCTGTTCTTCTTGAAGGGGATCGCGATTTTTTGGTGGTCTGCATTTTACGATATTTGCAATATAAATGTTCTTATGACGGTCAAGGTCCACAGCTGTAAGCATTTTATCGAGAAGTTGCCCACCCCTTCCTACGAAAGGTTCCCCTTGTAAATCTTCATTTTCACCAGGCCCTTCACCAATAAATAGAATTTTTGAATTTTTATTTCCTACCCCAAAAACAACGTTAGTCCTCGTTTTGCACAGGTTGCAATTTGTACAGAGCTTGCAGTCTTTTTCTAGACTTTCCCAAGAAGTATGCATGGTTTAGTTCCTTTCATTTTTAGTGTTTTATTACCGCATGGCGGAAGTGTGTTTTTCTCTAAGATAAGTGGATTCAAGGTCAGCAAGGTGCAACTGTACAGCGAGCGGGTATTTTTCAAACGCCACGCTGATAGAAAAACTGCCGGCTTTAGCTGAGTCATCAAACCCACCCATGTGCCACCTGATAGCCATAGCTTCCGCAGGCTTTAAGCGCATGAAACGCTCTATTAAGAATACAGATTTTTCGCCGTGGCCGTATGGGAATAAGTCTTCGACAGCGTAAAATGGTTGCTTTTCCCAAGCGCCTGTAGTTTCATTTTTTACGTTTCGCGTTGAGACTTTGTAGAACTGAGCTTTGCACAAATCGTGAAGAAGAGCGCATATGGCAAAACTTTCTGGAGAATCAGTTTCATTGTTAAAGTATCGCTCTGTTAAAGTATAATAAACGTTTACACTGTGCTGAACGAGACCGCCTAAACAGGCACAGTGATACTTCGTGCTTGCAGGGGCTGTAAAGAAATCTGTAGTTTCAAGCCAGTCTAAAAGTTCTTGGCTACCGCTGCGGTGTATGTTTGCTGTAAATATTTTTATAAATTCTTCCTTAAAATTCATGATTTTTTTCTCCTTTATTTTTAAATATCTCACTTTGTAAGGTGAACAGTTTTCTTCTTTGCTGTTGAGTTTTTTGAGGATCTATTGTGATTTTATTTTTGTATATGTTGATTATGTCCCCTTCTTTAGCGTTTTTTGGGATACTGAATCTGTTTATTTTAAATATCTCTTCTGTAGCTAAGTTTTCACATATAGCGAAATTAGGTTCGAACCTGTCTATAGATGCTTGTATAATTTAGATCACCTGCTTTTATGAATTATTGCGCCGAGTAAAAAATTATATTTTTAGATGCGGCGCAAGGTCAGTACTTACAGCTAAATTTTAAATTTATTCTTTTTCTGTGAAAACGGAAATTTTATTTCCATCTGTAGAAAATACAACAGTACCGTTACAATCCGTACGGAAAATCTTTATATTTCTTTTAGTCAGTTTATCTATAGTAATTTTTTTAGGTAGATTATATCTGTCTTCTCCTACGCAAATGACGGCGTATTTAGGGTCAACTTTTCTAAGAAATGCAGAACTTGTAGAGGTTTTGCTACCGTGATGACCAACTTTTAAGACATCTGCTTCAAGGTTAAAGTTGTTATTCATCATGTCATTTTCAGATTTTTTCTCGGCATCGCCCGTAAACAGAAAACTTGTATTTTTAAATGTCATTTTTACTACAATAGAATTATTATTTACGTCATCATACTGTTTATTTGGGGCGAGAACCTCAAAAATTAATCCTCCGATGTTAAATGAGTTTCCAGGTATGGGTCTTTCAGGAGCAATATTTTTATTTTTTATTGCAAGCAAAAGCTTTTCATAGGTTATGGAAGTTGGAATAACTTCTTCTTTTAACTCCGGAATCAAAAGCTTATTTATTTGAAATTCTTCTATAACTTTAGGCATTCCACCTATGTGGTCTGTGTGAGGGTGGGTAGCTATTACTAAATCTAGCACTTTTACGTTTTGGCGCCTTAAATATTCATTAACAAGGTCGTATGTATTTTTTTCACCGGCATCTATCAAAATGTTTTTATCTTTGCACTTTATGTAAATACTGTCGGCCTTGCCGACATCTATGAAATGTACTGACATATCGTACCGGTCAGACTCGCTAGCAAAGTCTGAAACACCTGCTAAGTTAAATACGTTTTTCCAAGAAACAATATTAGAATTTTCACAGACAGTAATGCCGATAGATATTGCAAAAATTATGATTAAAGAAATAATTAATGTACGTTTCTGTTTAACGCTGTATTTTTTCATAATTAAAAATCCTAACTGAAATTTTTGTTATCATTAATCTCAGACCATCTTTGAGCTGAAACTAAGATCTCACGAGGTTTTGAACCGTTTGCGGGACCAACTATGCCTTTTTGTTCCATTTGATCCATTATCCTACCAGCTCTTGCGTAACCGAGACGCAATTTTCTTTGTAAAAGCGAGGTAGATGCTTGGTTGTTATCCAAGATACATTTGACAGCATCTTGTAGCATGGGGTCATCGTCGTTGTCCGAGCAAGTATCTTTTTCTTTTTTATCAAGTACAGCATTTTTTTCGATTTCATCCATTATATTTGAATCGTATATATTTTCTTTAGATTCTTTTATATACTCAATTACAGATTCAATTTCTTTATCGCTTACAAAGCAGCCTTGAATTCTCACTGGCTTTTGGGAACCAACAGGAGAAAAAAGCATATCTCCACGACCTAATAATTTTTCTGCTCCACCGGAGTCAAGTATAGTTCTAGAATCAATTTGTGATGAAACTGCAAGAGCAATACGACTTGGGATGTTAGCTTTTATAATACCTGTTATTACGTCTACGGAAGGCCTTTGTGTAGCTATAACTAAGTGCATTCCGGCAGCTCTAGCCATCTGTGCAAGCCTGCATATAGAATCTTCCACTTCATTTGGCGCTACCATCATCAGGTCTGCCAACTCATCAATTATTATCACTATTTGAGGGAGTGTTTTGAGGTTTTCCTTTTCTACATCGCTTGCATTTTTAAGTTTAACCTTTACCATGCTGTTGTAGGAAGTTATGTCCCTTACGTTATTTTCTGCAAACATCTGATATCGCTTAAGCATTTCGGTTACGGCCCAGTTAAGTGCTCCCGCGGCTTTTCGGGGATCGGTCACAACAGGTACCAGAAGGTGCGGGATACCATTATAAATGCCTAGTTCAACTACTTTTGGGTCAACCATTAAGAGTTTTACTTCATTTGGTGAGGCCTTATATAAAAGGCTTATTATGAATGAATTTATGCACACTGACTTACCAGAGCCTGTAGAGCCGGCTATTAAGAGGTGAGGCATCTTGGCAAGATCGGTAACCTTGACATTTCCAGCGATATCTTTTCCTAATATGACAGACAGTTTGCTTTTTGAGCCCATGAACTCTTTAGAGCTGACCAGTTCTCTCATTTTCACTATACTTACAATCTTGTTAGGTATTTCCACACCGACTGCAGCTTTCCCTGGAATGGGAGCTTCAATCCTTACACCAGAGGCGGCAAGGTTTAATGCTATGTCGTCAGACAAATTTGTAATTTTACTTATCTTAACGCCGGCAGCCGGTTGCAACTCATATCTAGTTACGGCAGGACCTCGACTTATGTCTACGATTTTAGTATGTACAGAAAAATTTTCTAGTGTATCTACCAGCATCTTACCATTTAGCTGCAATTCTTTTGCTACATCGGTTGAGTTTGATTCCACGCTTTTTTCAAGTAACATAGGGTTGGGGTAATGATATTCTCCATCAATGGAAGTGTTCAGTCCCTGATTTATATTTTCAACAATTGATGGCTCAGATTGTTTACTTTTTTCTAAAAATTTTTTTGTAGTCAGTTCTATGTCGTCAGAAAAGCTGTTCATGGAAGTAGAGGCTTTTTTTAGCTTATTAAGCTTACTTTCGGAATCTTTTTTACTTTCATATCCATCTGCAATGTCATTTTGGTTTAAAGCAATATCAATATTGGCATTTCCACGCTGAATTTTTTTCATACGATTTTCAATTAAGTTTTCTTTTACTACACCCACAGGTTTTGAAATAGTTTTAAACAATTGAACTAAGTTAGTGCCGGTCAATAGCATAGTAGCTACGAAAAGCAAAAGTAAAATAATTATTTTAGCTCCTATTTCTCCGAAAGCCGCAACGCATGGTATTCCTAAAATTCCGCTTACAAGACCAGAACCTTTGCTTGTTATGCCGCTTTTGTACAGTTGAGCTAACGTCTTAAAATAATTTTCTTCAAAATATTTGCCTTCATTTGAGAAGAGGTATGTAGTTGTGGAAAACAAAAATATGATACTGACCGGTTGCCAAATTTTTAGATTTATTTTTGAATTGTTTGAAACTAAAATAGCAAAAGCAGTGTAACATAACAGAATTGGTAATAAGAATGCACTTACTCCAAATAACCCTAATATGAAATTATGTAAGAAGGTCCACACATTTTCACCTTTTATTAATATCAGGCAGCTCAACAAAATGGAAGATGCAAAAAGCAAAATGGAAATTTCTTGAGTTTTTATTTTTGTTGAATTTTCTAAAGATTTATTTTTTATATTGCTTTTTTTCTGCGTTTTTTTTACTTTTTTTTGTACCAAATGAAACTCACCTCTAATATGTAATAGTGCCAGCTGTGGCCGACACAAGGATTTTTATTTATTGACTTTTTTGTTTTTTTTGATCATATCATACAATGCATCGATAGCATCAGAAAGTGTTCCCACTTTGTCTATAATTCCTTCTTTTACAGCTTGATCGCCATCTAGCACCGTACCAATGTCCATTACGAGTTCGTTTGTGTTCATAGCTAGTTGCAAAAAGCGTTCCTTAGAAATTTTAGAGTTATCTGTAACGAACGTAGTTATTCTTTTTTGCATGCGTTGAAAATGCTCAAAACTTTGCGGAACGCCTAAAGTGACACCGTTGGTCCTTACGGGGTGGATTATCATGGTGGCAGATTTTGCTATAAAAGATTTTTTAGCAGACACGGCTAATGGAACGCCTATGGAATGACCTCCACCTATAACCATAGAAACGTTGGGCTTTTTCATGCCGGAGATCAACTCAGCAAGGGCAAGTCCTGCTTCAATGTCTCCACCTACGGTGTTTAGAAGTATCAAAAGACCATCGATCTTTTCTGTTTCTTCTATTGCGACAAGCTGTGGAATGACGTGTTCATATTTAGTAGTTTTAGTTTTTTCAGAAGCAATCGAATGTCCCTCAATTTCGCCAATTATGGTCATGCAATAGATAGTGTACTTATTATTTATAATGATAGAACTGGTTTCTTTAATTTGATCAGTCTGTTTTTGGCTACCAGGTTCTGCTTTATTGCTGGCAGAGTTATCGCTGCTTTTTACTTCACAATCAGATTTATTTTTTTTACTCAATTATATCACACTCCTGCGATTAGCTTCTCCACAGTTTTGCAATATAATACATTATTATAACATTTCGGAAAATTAACAGCAATAGCGATGTAAAAAAAGTAGTTCATAATAGCTATATTTGTTGAATGTATGGAAGTCTTAAAAATTTTTTAATCAATACAAATTTTGGCAGAATATATTCTACTACAATTTAATAAATATATTATAAAGGAGATGAAAATAGGTATAAATATATACTAAGGAGATTATGTTAAATAAAGAAAAAATTTTTTTAGAGTATGATGAAAATGATAGCATTGACAGTAAAATTGAAACAAATAGTTCTTTAAATACGAGAATGAATATAACTGACAAAAAAATACTTATATTTCAAGTTTTAACATGCTTGATGGTGTTGATTTCTGTTTTAACTCTGAAATATTTAAACCACAGCCTGTACGAGGGTATTAAAAGTTGGTACAACGAAACTCTGCACAACTATGTAATAGATGCAAAGGAGCTTAAAAAAATACCAATTGGAAAATGTAAATATTTTAACAAAAAAGATACTTTTTTAGCAGATGTTCCGCCGGTGCTGCTATCTGTCCCTGTATCAAGGCCACTTAAGTCAGGTAACATTACTTCACATTTTGGAAAAAGGAAGGATCCTTTTACGTTTAAAGAAAAAATGCATTCCGGCTTAGACATAGGCGCAATGAACGGCGAAGCTATACATGCTATACTTCCTGGCGTAGTAACGAAGGCTGAAAAAATGGGGCCATATGGAAACTGTGTGGTACTGAACCATGGCAACTGCATTCAGTCATTATATGCTCATTGTGAAAAAATTTTGGTAGAAGAAGGCAATGAAGTTAACAGAGGACAAGATCTAGCTTTAGTTGGGCATTCGGGACGTGCTACAGGAAACCATTTACACTTGGAAATTTTAATAAATGATGTTAAACAGGACCCAGAAAAATTTTTAGAAAATTCAAATGTTTAGCTATGATATTTAAAATATTTAACTTAAAAATAAAAATAGAATATGGTATGTTGGCGTTTTTAGCTTTTATTGTTTTTATTGATAAAAGCAATTTTTTATTTTTAGGTATATTGGCGGCGTTAATACACGAATTTGGTCATTTAATTTTCATGAAAAAAACAGGATATGACGTGAATGAGATTTCATTTAATTTATTCAATGCTAATATATTAGACCTTAATCGCGTAAGCAGAAGGATGTCTGATGACATATTAATTTTAGTTTCAGGGCCTCTTTTCAACATGATATTTTTTGTACTGTTTTTCTTTTTATATAAAATTTTTTTAATAAAAGCACTTTTGTACTTTGCATTTGAAAATTTATTTTTGTGTGTATTTAACTTATTGCCGGTCCATTCGTTAGATGGCGGACAGTTGCTTTTTCTATTGCTATTACGAAAATTCAGCTTGGAGTTTGTATGTAAAGTTTCCTTTATAGTTTCTGTTATTGGTTTGTACTTACTTACAACGGTAGGTTTTTACGCATTTTTTACATCAGAATATAACTTTTCTTTACTTGTGCTGTGCTTTTATCTTTCGTTTAAAATATTAAACGAAAGTTGTGATTATATTTAGCATAGTTAAAATAATACAAATACAAAAGGATATTTTTGATATTTTAGTTGACTTTTAATTAATTATGCTTTATAATATATTTTACAGACGAAAGGAGTGATTTTTTTGAAAAAGAATGACAAAGAAAATGATCTTAATCCGGACATGCTTGAAGATGTGTCGGGTGGCAAACTTGTACGAATAGCCGATAATAATGAATATGAAAAAGCAGCATTAGAGAAGTTGGGCTTTAAAGTGCTGAAGTTGTCAACAGGGGAGTACTACTACGAGAAGAGGAGCAAATAATGGATTTTCTGAAATTTATTAAGGAAAATAATGACCTTTTAGATGAAGCTAAATCTTGCCAGTCTAAGGAAGAACTACAAGATTTAATGAAAAGAAAAGGCATTGTTATTAAAGGTTTAGAGATAGATGAAATATACGATTATGTAAATAATTTACATAGTCAGCTTAAAGATGATGCGTTAGAAGGCGTAGCAGGTGGAAGTGGTAGGGACAAAACTGTAGCTAATATAAACGAAAAATTAGATCCATCTTCTTTAAAAGGTACAGCTGTCCCTTTGACCAACAAAGAACTTTCTGATCTCTTAGTTGCAAACCCAGAAGCAAAAATTTTTTTAGATGAAAAAACGAACACTTGGTATAAGTTGGTGAAATAATTTTGTAGTTGGTTGGAATGCTGATTAAAAACGTGGAGGGAAAAATTATGAATGCGTATGATTTTAGTAAGAAGTATCCGCAGATAGTAAAAAAGGCAGAACGGTGTAAAAGCTTTGAAGAGTTTGAAAGCTTAGTAAATGAAAATAATATAAATTTTGAAAATACAGATTTGAAGCAAATATATGAACTTTTGCAAAAGGATGAGGAGCTATCTGAGGACGTTTTGAATAACGTTGCAGGAGGAGCTCGTAAAAAAGAGATTGTTGTTAAGATAAGAAAGATAGATCCTACCGAAAATTAAACAAAAAATTGAGATGTATATGTAGGGGAGGAAACGCGGATGGACTTGAGTAAAATTGATGGGGAATTAATTGAATTATCAAAGAAATGCAAAAATGAAGAAGAGTTGAAAAAGCTTGCTGAAAAAAAGGGAATAAAACTAAGTAAAAACGAACTACATCAAGCTTTTACGTTTCTTAATCAGGATGAAGAATTAAACGAAGATATGTTAGAAAACGTTGCGGGAGGTGCTGCAAAAAAAGAGGTGGTAGCTTCAGATTTCACTAAACTAACAGATGAACAGGCGCTGAAAGCTATAGATAAAGGTCAGAAGGTTATCTATCTGGATGAAGGCAAATATGCTGTAAGCAATGGAAAAGGTGTAAGTGATATAAAGATGTTTGAGTCTGGTTATTATCTTTGCAAATAAAAATTATTAAATTTAGTCTATCTTGAATGTCAACAGATACTGTAACTTTTGAGGTGGGCTTTATTTTTTGAGATTTGATTATTTTTATTGAAAAAACTAAGTAAATAATATAAAATATAGTATATACGTAAAATGTACAGACTTAAAAAGCAGGTGAAAGTTTTGTCTTTAAAATTATGGAAAGTTTTAGATTTAAATAAACAAAATGCAGTAAATATATCAAATAAATACAACATACCGATTTTTACCGCGATGCTATTAGATATATACAAAGTAAGCAAAATAGAAGATTACATAAACTTAGACTACGAAAAATTTAAGTATGTGGACTTTACAGATATGCAAAAAGCTGTAGATAGAATCAAAAAAGCAATTAATAACTTTGAAAAAATTTGTATTTGTGGTGACTACGACGCAGATGGCGTAACAGCTACAGCGTTGCTTTATTCTTATTTAGAGGGACTTGGAGCAAATGTTATTTATCATATACCTAAACGTCACGAAGATGGATATGGGTTAAATACAAATATAATCGATGAGCTTAAAAGCAAAGAAGTTAACTTGATAGTTACTGTTGATAACGGAATATGTGCAGTAAAAGAGATCTCTTATGCAAAAGCTTTGGGAATAGACGTTGTGGTTACAGATCACCATAAGCTGCCGGAAGAATTGCCCGAAGCTGTAGCTATAGTTGATCCGCAAAGGGAAGAAAACAATGAGCATAAAAACTTAGCGGGTGTAGGGGTTGCATTTAAGCTTATTTTGGCACTGGAGGAAGATGCAGATATCGGTTTTTTGCTGGAAGAATATGCAGAACTCGTCGCAATAGGAACAATAGGGGACATTGTGCCGCTGCAGGGTGAGAACAGGATTATAGCTAAAGTAGGACTAGAGTTTCTTAACCAGACGAACAAAGTAGGTCTGGTAGCGCTTTTAAAGGAAGCCGGAATCTTTGAAAAGTACATAACCTCAACTGATGTAGCTTTTGGCATAGTTCCTAGAATAAACGCAGCCGGAAGGATTAGTACAACAGATAAGGTTGTTGAACTGTTAACTTGCGAAGACGAAGAAAAAGCACAATGTATTGCAAGAAATTTAGAGCAAGAAAACAGTGAACGAAAGTCTTTGGGGAAAGAAGCATTTGATCAAATAGAAGTAATACTTAAAAAAGAACCGGAAAGGCTGTTTGAGAAAGTTATTATAGTTGACGGGGAAAACTGGCACCCAGGGGTTATTGGAATAGTTGCATCTAAACTGGTTGAAAGGTACTCAAAACCTGCTATAGTTATAACTCGTATAGGAAATGTGGCCAGGGCTTCAGCTAGGAGTATTGAAGGTTTTTCCATTTACGATGCAATAAATTCATGTTCTTCTTATCTATTAAAATTCGGTGGGCACACAATGGCTGCTGGGTTCGATGTAAATATAAGCGATATTGAAAGATTTAGAAATGATATGAGAGCTTTTACTGCAAGTGTCGAAATGCCTTTTCAGACTTTAAATATAGCATGTAAGCTGAACCCTGAAATGTTATCCTTAGACAGAGTTGAACAAATAGGTATATTAGAACCGTTTGGAAAAGACAATCCACAGCCGACTTTTGGACTTTACAAAATGAAGTTAGAAAAAATTACTCCGGTAGGGAACGGAAATCATTTACGACTTACTTTTTCGAGAGATAATAAAAAAATTGTAGCCATGAAATTCTTTATGACGGAAAATGAGTTTCCATACAGAGTTGGAGAAATTTTAGATTTAGCAGTTAATGTTAGTAAATCTCTTTATAATGGGTCAGAAAGCTTATCGATTATTATAAATGATATGAAATTTTCAGATCTTAACCCGGAAAGCTTGCTTACTCAAAAAAGGATATACGAAAAAATAAAAAGAGGTGAAACAAAAGATGGTATACTAAGCAAAGTTGTACCTTTAAGAGACGATATTGCTACGGTATATAAGCTTTTGAAACAGAGAAAAGTTGACAAAGAAACAATAAATATTGAAATTTCTGGAGCTCGCTTTCAAAAAATAGGAATAAATTTTTGTAAGTTACTTTTGATTTTTGATATTATGGAAGAGTTGAAGCTAATAAACATAGAGAGGGAACCTTTACTTTTTAAAGTACACGTGAATAAAATGGAAAATAAAATAGATATAAATTCTTCTGTAATTTTGAAGGAGCTAAAAAGGCAGGTAATTTAAAATGAAAACTGATATGAAAGCCTTTTATTATGATTACGACAAACTCTTAGAGCTCTTAAAAAATAGTGATAGAGAATTTGACTATGAAACTATAAATAAAGCGTATCAAGTGGCAGCTAAAGCGCATTTAGATCAGAAAAGAGTTTCTGGGGTACCTTATATTTTACATCCAACTTCTGTTGCATATATATTGGCAGAGCTTGGAATGGACACAGAATCTATAGCGGCAGCGCTCTTGCACGATGTAGTGGAAGATACAGCTGTGACCATAGACGATGTAAGAAATAAATTTGGAAATACCATAGCGAATCTAGTAGATGGAGTTACTAAACTTGGGAAAATTCCATTTTCTACAAAGGAAGAACAACAAGCAGAAAACGTTAGAAAAATGCTTGTTGCTATGTATGAGGATATAAGAGTAATAATAATAAAATTGGCCGATAGATTGCAAAACACCAGAACTATAGAGTGCATGCGAGCGCAAAAAAGGCGCGATAAAGCTAGAGAAAACATGGAAGTTTATGCTCCTATAGCCCACAGGTTGGGTATAAGAGCAATAAAAGAAGAACTAGAAGATTTATCGTTAAGGCAGCTTGACCCTATAGCTTACAAGGAAATACAGGATGCTTTGACTTTAAAGAAACAAGAAAGAGAAGCTTTTATTGAATCGATAAAAAGAAAAGTACAACAAAAGCTGTCTGTGCACATAAGAAATGTTCACCTGGAGGGCAGAGTGAAGAGCATAAATGGCATATATAGAAAAATGTTCATAAAGCATAAGTTTATGGAAGAAATTTACGATATATATGCTGTTCGGGTGATAGTAAGCAGTGTAAATGGTTGCTATAATGCTCTCGGGATAATTCACGATATATATAGACCAATCCCAAATAGGTTTAAAGATTATATTTCTACACCAAAACCAAATTTATATCAATCACTTCATACGACTGTCATAGGCAAAGAAGGTATACCTTTTGAAGTGCAAATACGCACTTGGGAAATGCACAGAACAGCTGAGTACGGAATAGCTGCGCATTGGAAGTATAAATTGGGCTTAAATGGTCCAAATAGCGGACTAGAAGATCATATTTCCTGGATAAAAGGTATGATAGAAAATCATAAAGAAAATGCGCTTGATATTATAGGCACTATAAAGTCGGATCTCATACCTGAAGAAGTTTTTGTTCTAACGCCTAAGGGCGACGTTGTAAACTTGCCTTCCGGAGCTAATGTGATAGATTTTGCGTATGCTATTCACAGTGAAGTTGGAAACAAAATGGTAGGTGCAAAGGTTGATAAAAGAATAGTACCGATATCTTATGAAGTGAAAACAGGGCAGATTGTCGAGATACTTACGACTAAAGATACAAACAAAGGCCCAACTAGAGACTGGTTGAGCATAGTAAAAACCAGTGAAGCCAGAAATAAAATAAAACAGTGGTTTAAAAAAGAAAAACATGATGAAAATATAGCTGAGGGCAAATTGCAGGTTGAAAAAGAATGCCGAAAGATTGGCTTAGACCTCTCTCAAGAAGGAATACAAGAGCTTGCTAAAAAGCTGGCAAAAAGCTTAAAATGCGAAACAGCAGATAAGCTTTTTGAAGCTATAGGGTATAGCGGCATTCCTATGAGCAGGGTTGCACCTAGGATAAAAAATGAATACTCTAAAATAAAGAAAACAGTTAATATTCAAAAGGTGAAAGAAACTGCTATTTCTAAAAATAAAAGTATCAAAAACGGTGTAGTAGTCGAAGGTATTGACAATTGCCTAGTTCATTTCTCAAAATGCTGTAATCCCATACCTGGGGATGAAATTATTGGATTTATAACAAGAGGACATGGCGTTTCTGTTCATAAAAAGAGTTGTTTAAATGTTCCTGAAAATATCTCAGAATCAAATGAAAAAGAAAGATGGATTAATGTACATTGGAGACAGAATGAGAGTGATAATTTCAAAACAAACATTAAAATTATTGCGTCAGATTCCATGAGACTTTTGGCAAATATAACCTCGCAAATTTCAAAGTTAAATGTTTCAATTCACTCTATGACGTCCAATAAAACTAAGGACAGAAAAGTAAATATTAATATTACGATAACAGTCAAAAACAGAGAACATTTAAGTTCTATAATTTCAAAACTGTCAAGCGCAGAAAATATTATATCTGTAAGTAGGATTTGAGGTGTGTGTAATTGTTAGAACCGAAAAAAGACGAAGAAAATTCTTTAAAAGTTGAAATTTTTAAAGTAGGGCCTCTGGCAACTAATTGTTATCTTTTAACTGACAAAAAAACAAATAAAATGGCGATAATAGACCCAGGTGGAATCTCGAGTAAGCTGGACGAAAAATTGGCACAGAGTGGAAAATGCGAATATATAATTTTGACACATGGGCATTTTGACCATATAAGGAAAGTAAATAGGTACCAAAATTTAACTGATGCCAAAGTGGTAGCAAATGAGGATGAGATAAATTTAATAGAAGATTCTGGTTTAAATTTATCGAAAGACTTTTGCTCTAGGCCAATAGAAGAGTTTAAAGTTGATTTAGCTTTGAAAAATAATGACAGCATTTATCTTGGCGATATAGAAATAAAAATGCTATCTACCCCGGGGCACACTGTTGGCAGCACGTGTTTTATGACAAATGGACTGATTTTTTCAGGAGATACCTTAATGAAAAATTCTATAGGCAGAACGGACTTTAAAACCGGTAGCGGTAAAGACATGATTGAATCTGTAAAGAAGCTTGCTATGTTAAAAGACCAATATATAATTTACCCGGGTCATGGGGAAGTTACAGATTTATTATCAGAAAAGAAAAATAACCCATATTTTAATTTAAGATAACTTAAGAGAACTGAATCAAGTAATTGCACTTGATTTTAAACGAACATTTATCTTTCATATTAGCAAAAATCGTTTTGTGGTTCTTTCTAGAAAGGATAGATTTTATGAATAATTTTTACTCACAAGATTCGAGTAGAAGATGGACGTTAGAAAGAATAAATGATGCAGCTAAAGTGGAACCTGAATATTTAATAAACTCTGTGGAAAGCCATTTTCATATAAAAATATGTAAAATTATAGATTACATATTAAACGAGAAGGAAAATTGTAAGTTAATTTTAATATCTGGTCCATCGTCTAGCGGAAAAACAACTTTTTCAAATATGATAATTGAAAAACTTAAAGAAAATGGTGTATGGTCCGACATTTTTTCGTTTGATAACTTCTATAGAGGTTTTGAACATGTGCCTGAACTTGAGGATGGATCTAAAGATTTCGAGGCTATAGATGGGCTAGATACAGTTGAGATAAAAAAGAGTTTGACTGATCTAATAGAACATGGTGAATGTACGATTCCAACGTACGATTTTGCGGTAATGGCCCCAAAAAAAGAAAGGCTCTTTTTAAAAGTCCCTAAAAGAGGAATAATAATTGCAGAAGGGTTACATGCGATAAATCCGGTATTTACAGAAGGCATTAGCTCTGAAAACGTAGTAAGAATATATGTAGACTTAAAAATAGGCATCAGAAAAGATGACAGTATATTTTTTCCGACTAAGTTTATACGCTTAACAAGACGTGTTTTAAGAGATTATATACATAGAGGCACAGATGCCGAAAGAACTATATTGATGTGGAAAAATATAATTAGGGGTGAAAAATTGTACATAAGGCCCATAAGGCAGTATGCAGATATAAAAGTTAATACGCTACATCCTTACGAGCCTTGTGTTATGGCGAAGGAAACTTTAAAGTTAATGCAGGGGCTTCCAGGAGAAATGGACGTTAAAAAGTTTGTGGAAAAACTTAGTAAGTTTGAACATATAGACAAAAAATTAGTTCCAAAAAATTCGTTAATTCAGGAGTTTATTTAAAATATATTGATTTTTTTACGATAATGAAGTATCCTAGTGGGGAGTTTTTGTAAAAGGAAAAATAAAAATGATACCACAAGTTGAAAAATTAAAAAAAATGGCATTTATCTCAATGGTTTCTGCATTTTATGTGGCATTAACATCATTTTCTGCATGTTTTGGAGTGGCTTATACCGGCATTCAGCTTAGGCTTTCTGAAGTATTGACAGTTTTACCTATATTTTCACCATTGTCTGTACCGGGACTTGTAATTGGTTGTCTTATATCAAATCTAGCAAGTCCACTGGGAATAGTCGATCTGATTTTTGGAACAATATCAACTTTCATAGCAGCTATTTTTACTAGACTTTTGCGGCACGTAAAAGTAAAAAATATACCAATATTAGCACCACTGCCGCCGGTTGTATTTGGTGCCGTGAGCGTTAGCTTAATGATTATATTTACTTCTTCTCAAAGGTTTTCGTGGCAAATATTTTTGCCTTTGTTTGCAACTGTGGGTATAGGACAGTTTATAGTATGCTATATCCTAGGAGTACCGTTAATTATTATTTTAAATAAGTTGAAATTATTTTCAAATAGTTAAAGTAAAAGAAGGAGATGAAATTTTGGGTAAAAAACAAAAGTCTCTAAAAGATGTATCGGCAGTGAGACTTATAGTTTTTAGTTTTTTGTTTATAGTCATTTTTGGCGCAAGTATACTATATATACCCTTTTGTTCCAGAGGGTATAGTTACACGAGTTTTATAGACGCACTTTTTACAGCTACTTCGGCCACATGCGTAACAGGATTAGTGGTTTTTGATACTTTCACTAAGTGGACAATTGTGGGCCAAATAGTAATAATTCTGCTTATTCAGCTTGGAGGACTTGGCATGATAACATTTACGACAGGTGCTACTCTTCTGCTTAGAGGTAAGCTAGATATCAGGGACTTGCAAATAGCCAAGGAACATACAAACGGCAAGGTGCTTGATGTTTCTAAATTGATAAAAGTAATTTTAATTTGGACGTTTGCGTGTGAAAGCATAGGGGCTTTAGTTTTATCAATTAGGTTTGTTCCGGAATACGGGACTTATGGAATATGGCAGGCAGTTTTTACTGCTATTTCGGCGTACTGTAATGCAGGATTTGAAATTATGGGTTTTATAACGTCAGGTGAAAGTTTTACTCATTACGTTTCTGATCCATTAGTTTGTGTTACTATATCTTTGCTTATAATATCTGGAGGGATAGGTTTTATCGTCATTAGCGATATTGGCTCCTGCATTTCGAAAAAATGGAAAAATAATAAAAGTCACCCACATTTAAAGCTTCACTCTATATTAGTTCTAATAATGACATCTATTTTACTGGTAGTTGGTACAGTGCTGTTTTTGTTATTTGAATATGACAATACGTTAAAAGACTTAACCTTTGCGGAGAAAATTAATGCTTCATTTTTTCAATCGGCTAGTTTAAGAACGGCGGGATTTTTCTCTGTACCGATAGGCATGCTAAGAGATATAACTAAAATTTTATCTATAGTACTTATGTTTATAGGTGCATCGCCGGCGTCCACAGGCGGAGGAATTAAAACAACCACTTTTATAACAATTATTATAGTGATTATAAGCATATTAAAGGGTAGGGAAGATGCTATTGTTTTAAGGCACAAAATAGCAAAATTTACAGTTTATAAATCCATCGCAATTGTAGGATTATCGTTGTTTTTTGTTACATCTATAGTTTCGGCTATAAATGTTTTAGAGGAAAACATTCCTCTTATAGACATAGTTTACGAGGTGGTATCGGCATTTTCAACTACAGGTTTAACTGTAGGAATTACCACAAGTCTTAGCGATATTTCAAAAATTTTACTATCGATAGCGATGTTTGTAGGGAGAGTAGGGCCTATTTCTCTTATTTTAGCAGTTACTATAAATCAACAAAAAAGAGGTTCAGAAAAGATTTTGCCTGAAAGCCAGGTTGTAGTAGGATAAATTTTATGGAGGTAGATTATAATGAATGAAAAATTTGGAAATTCAATGAAAAAAAGAAAGTGGTTAAAAGTATTAATAAAGACAGTTTCAGTTTTGGTTCTTAGTGTTTTTGCGGTGTGGCTGATTTATTCAATATATTTTGATAGTAATATTATTGGTAGCTGGGAGACGGGAGATGAAAACTCTAAAGTGGTTTTAACATTTACCAAAGACGGCACAGCTTCGTATGAGTCTGACTCTGTAAAAGTAACTGGCAATTACGAGAGAAAAGAAAACAATAAAATTAATATAGATATAAAAGCAAATTCTAGAGACATTTTAACTGGTGAATATGATAGCGTTGTTGTATCTAGCGCTAATGGAAGAAAACTGGAGCTCAAAGATAGCGATAATAATGTTGTTAAATATAGTCAACACAAAGAAGAACAGGGGAAATTAACTGTAAATAAAACTTTAGATACGAACCTGCTGGGAAAATGGAAAAACGATGAACGTGATTTAGAATATGAATTTAAAGATAACTCTGTTGCAATTTTGAAAAACAAAAACATAACATTTAAGCTTAAGTACAGTACGCAAGATGGAGAGATTACTTTGCTGCAAAATGCAGTAAGTAGAGCTCGTGAAAGTAAGATGTCATACAGCATAGATGGAGATGCTGTTATTATAGATGACGTTAAGTTTATAAAACTTTGTTGAAATAGGTATTCTGCTGTTAAGAATAGGTAAAATGATTAATAATTTAATCTAATAAACTCTATATTTTTCAATGGACATACTAATATATTTTCTGTTTGTGCCTCTTTTAGCAGCAGGTAGTCATCTCCTACAAGTGTAATTATTCCTATTTTGTTTACACTTTGGTTGATCCCAACTAGCATTTCAACAGTTGCTAATGTTCCTACTTGCGTTTTTAAAAAGTTTTCTAAATTTTCTGTATTTAAAGCTTGAAAATCCATCACTTTTTTAGAGGACATTTCTTCTGGATAGCTTATTAGTCCTTCATGACGAGTTAGTTCATTTTTTGTCATTTCTGAAGTGCTCATTTCTTGGCAACGCAAACTTAAGTTTTCTGACTCATTTTTTAACTTTTTATTTTCTTCATTATCCTCTTTAAAAAGACTATCGTATCCTAATATATCGTTTGAAAGGCTTTCCAATTCTTGCACATCAGTTTCATTATTTAAATTATAAAGTTTAGAGAAATCTAATTTATTGTCCATATCAGGCATATTGAGGAAACCTCCGAAATTAAAAATTTTTGTTAATTTCATTATATGACTGCTTTAGTTTTATTGTGAGGTGAATAAGGTTATTTGTATTCAGATCAAACTGAAATATTATTTTCTCTATTTTCTTCTTTTAAATTTTGTATTAAAGATTTTTGTCTGTCTAAAGGTAGAAGCCTAAATAAACTAATTAAAGATTTTTCAAGCTTGGTTAACTCATATATATAGGTTAAATTTTTCAAGCTACAACTTTCATAATCGTATGTGTCTGAGAAAGTATGACGTTGGCTTTTTTCTTCATCTTCAAAAATGTCAATGTATGAAACGTTAAATATTTTAGATAGCTTTATAATAGTACTAATGTCTGGAGTGGTTTTTCCAGTTTCATAATAGGTGTAAGTAGAACGCTCAATATTGAGTGCATCTGCAACTTGTTGTTGTGTGTAACCGCAATTTTCACGCAGCTTTTTTAAGGTTTTAGACAGCATTAAATATCACCTCCAAATTCAGCCGACGTTTTTTTCTGTAAATTTATTTCACTTTTTATTATAAAGTGGAATAAATCTAATTTTATGCAATCGTGACATATAATCACTGTAAAAAATAACCAACAGTTGTATTTTATGAAGATACCGTGTTTTTATACGTTAATGAGGTTTTATATTGTGGGGATGCAGTCAAGACTGTTGAAATGTGTGATTTAGTGGTGAACTAATGTGGCTAAGATGAAATGAATTTTTTAAAAAATTTGTATTGACAAAGCAATATGAGACTGATATAATTAATATCGTAAAAGGCGGGCCATTAGCTCAGTTGGTTAGAGCAACCGGCTCATAACCGGTTGGCCCGGGGTTCGAGTCCCTGATGGCCCACCAACAGATTAAGTCGTCCTGTATTTTAGGACGGCTTTTCTTGTATATTACGTTTTTTTAAATCAATTATTTTTTGCTTTTATCTGAAATATAAATACTAAAGGTGATGTTTTATGTTATTGAAAGAATTGCTATCAAATTTGAGTTACTCTGTGGTACAGGGCAATGTGAATATCGAGGTAGAAGATGTATCTTATGATTCCAGGGAAATACCTAAAAATTCAGCTTTCGTGTGCTTAAATGGTGCAAGTTTTGATGGGCATGACTACGTGAAAAAAGCACTAGAAAATGGAGCAGTTGCTGTTATAGCTGAAAAAAATGTGGATTGTGGCAACGTGCCACTAGTTTTGGTAAAGAAATCTAGAGAGGCCTTGGCGTATATTTCTGCTGCTCTTTTTTCACATCCTGCGAAAAAGTTAAAAACAATTGGGATTACCGGTACGAAAGGCAAAACCACTACGGCGTGCATGATACGAGAAATCTTAAAAAAATCAAACATAAAAGCAGGTATAATAGGTACTTTGGGTGTTTTAATTGGAGACGAAGTTATAAAGACAAATAACACTACTCCGGAATCGTACGATGTACAGAAGTACTTAAATTTGATGGTATATAAGGGCTGTGAGGTCGCTATTATTGAAACATCATCAATAGGATTAAAGTCTCATAGATTGGATGGGTTTTTGTTTGACTATGGCGTTTTTACGAACTTTTCAAACGATCATATCGGCGGTAACGAGCACGCTAGTATGGAGGAATATCTTCAATGCAAGAGTTTATTGTTTAAAAAATGCAAGCTTGGTTTTGTCAATATAGATGATAAAAACTGCGAAAATGTATTGTTGGGACACACATGCAAAGTAAAGACATATGGTTTTTCAAAAAATGCGAACTTATATGCTGAAAATGAACATTTGTTTTCACAGCCTGGTTTTGTTGGGATAGAATTTGACTTAAAGGGCATTTTAAATTTTTCAGTTTCAGTTGCAATTCCGGGGATGTTCAGTGTATATAATGCTTTAGCGGCTATCTCAGTTGCAAATGAGTTTAACGTGTCGGAGGAAGACATTAAGGAAGCAATGAAGAATATAAAAGTGAAGGGACGCATAGAGGTTTTGCCTGTTCCGGGAGAATATACTCTTTTGATCGACTATGCTCACAACGCTTTAAGTATGGAAAATGTGCTAACAACCTTGAGGGAATATAAACCAAATAGATTAATTACTTTGTTTGGGGCTGGCGGAAATCGGCCAAAGGTTCGCAGATACGAGATGGGTGAGGTTTCCGGACGTCTGTCTGATGTTTCGGTAGTAACCGAAGATAACTCAAGAAATGAAAACGTCCTTGATATTATCAGTGATATAGAAGTTGGACTGAAAAAAACAAATGGAGAATATATTGTTATTACTAATAGGTATGAAGCGATAAAATATTGCATAAAGACAGCTTTACCAGGAGACATTATAGTTTTGGCGGGAAAAGGTCATGAAGATTATCAAGAGAAAAACGGCAGGGTGTACCATTTCGATGAAAGAGAAGTTGTGGAAGAAATATTAAAAGGTGAATAAGTATGAATTTAACAATAAATGAAATTTTAGCTGCTACAGGGGGCATTTTATTTGGCAAAAAAAATGTGAGTGGTGAAACGATAACTTCTGTAAGCACTGACAGCAAAAGAATTGAAAAAAGAGCTTTATTCGTACCACTTCATGGTGAAAAGGTGGATTCGCATAAATTTATTTCTGAGGCTTTTTCTAACGGAGCGGTTGCAACTTTTACAGATGAGCAAGTTGAAATGGATAAAGACAAAATTTATATAAAAGTTAAAAATACATTGAAGGCTTTGCAGAGCTTAGCTAAATATTATAGAAGCAAATTTAACATTCCAATAGTAGGCATTACAGGTAGTGTAGGGAAAACCTCCACAAAGGAAATGATTTCACTATCTCTTTTATCGAGATACAATGTTTTAAAAACAGAGGGGAACTTAAACGGACAAGTAGGTCTTCCGCTGACTATAATGAACATGAATGAATCTAATGACATTGGTGTAATCGAAATGGGAATAAGTGAATTTTCTGAGATGGAACGCTTGTCTGACATTGCAAGGCCAACCTACGCTGTAATGACCAACATAGGTTTAGTACACATTGAAAACTTGAAGACGCAGGAAAATATTTTAAAAGAAAAATTTAAAATAACAAATAATTTTGATGAAAATAGTGTTTTACTAATAAATGCTGATGACGAAAATCTAGTTAAGCTTAAGAAAAATCAGAAGTTTAAGGTTATCACTTATGGTGTAAATAATGACAGTGATTTCAAGGCTACAAACGTAAAAATGACCGATGAGTTTACGAGTTTTGAATTAAAATATAAAGGAAAAACAGAGAAGTTTACTGTTCCATCTGTTGGAATCCACAATGTGTACAATGCTCTAGCTGGAATTGCGCTAGGACTAGATTTAGGAATAAACTTAAATGATTTGAAGAAATCTTTAGGAGAATATAAAACTTTAGATAAACGACAATGCATTTATAAAATAGAGATTAATGGTAAAAATGCCAGCATAACTTTAATAGATGATAGCTACAACGCTAACCCAGAATCGATGAAAAACGCTGTAGATGTTTTGAATATTTATGGCAAAGGCAAAAGAAAAATAGCAGTTTTGGCAGATATGCTAGAACTGGGAGAACAATCAAGCAAATTGCATTTTGAGTTGGGCAAATATGTGAGCAAAAACAATGTAGATATTTTAATAGCAATAGGTCCTGAAGCGAAAAATATTGCAGCTGGAGCGAATTCTTTGCAGAATGAACATAAAATGAAAGTATATTCATTTTTGAGCAATGAGGAAGTTTTTGAAATTTTATTTGATATCGTAGAGGATCAAGATGTTATTTTAGTGAAAGGTTCCAGAGGCATGCATACAGACGAAATCGTTAAGGAATTTGTCTGATTATAATGGATTTTATTAATATTTAAATTTTCAGGTGATATGATTTAAATAAATATAAAAGAGTACAAAATTTGCAAAAGGAGATTTTAATTTTTATGGTTGTAGAAATTCTAAGATATGTAAACAAGTATCTTTCTATAATACTTATACCGCTTTTGATTATAGCGGCAGTATTTTTTTCTTTTAAGACGAAATTTATTCAGTTCAGGTTGTTCAAAGATGCACTAAAATCGCTTATGCACAAGCCTAAAACCAGTGAGGCTTCTCCGTTTAGGTCGTTAATGATATCTATGGCTTCTAGGATAGGCGTAGGTCAAATAGCGGGTATAACTCTTGCGATAGTAGCGGGTGGACCGGGTGCTATCTTTTGGATGTGGATTATGGCTCTGTTTGGCTGCACGTCGGCTTTTATAGAGAGCACGTTGGCACAAATATATAAAACGAAAAATAAAGATGGAACTTTTAGAGGTGGACCATCGTATTACATACAGAAAGCTTTGGGCAAAAGGTGGCTAGGTGTAGTATTTGCTTGCCTTTTGATAGGCGGATACGCTTACGGGTTTAATATGCTACAATCGTACCAACTGTCATCTTCTTTAGAGTACTATATACCTCAGTATACTAATTCTATATATCCACCTTTAGTGGGAACAGTTTTATCTATAATAACAGCATTAGTTATTTGGGGAGGAACCGATCGAGTCGCCTTTATATCCGCGTATATAGTTCCTGTAATGTCGATAGCTTACATAATTTTGTCTTTGATTATAATGGCAAAAAATGTTGATAAAATTCCTGCGATGTTTAATTCTATAATAAAAGAAGCATTCAGCTTACGTGCAGTGATGACAGCACCATTTTCTGCAGGAGTTTTAATGCCGCTAGTTCACGGTATAAAAAGAGGTTTGTTTTCCAATGAAGCGGGTATGGGAAGCGCACCAAATGCGGCTGCAACAGCAGACGTAAAGCATCCTGTGAACCAAGGGTTAGTCCAATTAATTTCGGTATTTATAGACACTATGCTAATTTGTAGCTCTACTGCGTTTATAGTTCTTTTGTCCGGAGCAGATAGGTCAAAATTTATGAGCCAGATTTTAATAGTTCAAAAGTCAGTGGAGTCTCAAGTAGGAATGCTGGGCGTGCATCTAATAGTTTTTGCTATAATGACATTTGCGTTTACATCTATCATAGGTAACTACTGTTACGCCGAGTCGAACGTTTTATTTATAAAGAATAATAAAACAGCTTTAAACATATTTAGAGTTACTTGCGTTATAGCAGTTTTTGTTGGTGCCCAAGCGAAAGCAGGTTTTGCGTGGAATGTCTCTGACATTTTTATGTCGCTTATGGCAATAATGAATATTCTGGTTATATTGAAAATAGGAAATATAGCTATAAAAGCTTTGAATGACTATTTAAAAAAGAAAAAGAGTGGTGCTACAGAACCTGAGTTTAAAGCAAGCGATATAGGTTTAGACAACACGGATGTATGGAAGTAGAAAATCCCATATCTTAAATTGTAGCTGATGGGGAGTAGTGCTAAAATAAAAGATCAGAGTAAAAAGCTTGGTTAAAATATAATAAAAGCATCCACTTTAATATTGCAAATGCTTATTTTAAATATTTTTGTGAAACTTAGTAATATTCTTTTCAAGGTAAGTACTTACTCTTTTTTCCCACTTGCTAAACTTTACATACACAGCTCCTATAATTACAGGAAAAAACGTGGATACAAGCAACCCTAGATATACTCCTAAGTATCCCATATTTAATTTTTTTGAAAATATGTAAGACAGTGAAAGTCGTAAAAAAACTTGGCCGAATATGGAGTTAAAACAACTAAATTTTGTATCACCAATGCCTATTGCAAATAGATTAAATGTAGTCATAGCTGCGTACAGAATACAATCTAAAGAACAACATATTTGCATATAAAGCAAGCTGTGTCGAATAGCTTCTGGGTCGTTTGTAAATAAACGTATAATTTGATGCGAGAAAATTTGAGTTAAAACCACTATAGTTGAGGTTAAAAATATATTTAACTTTAAGGTGAATTTTAAAATCTGTTTAGCTTGATCTATTTTATTGGCGCCGACGTTTTGTCCAACGGAAATTGACATAGCTTGATTTATAGATTTAGACGGAACGGTTATAAGTGTGTGCAGCTGAAAACCTATGCCTAAGGCTGAAACTATATATGTTCCGTAAGAGTTGAGCATTTTTGTTATTGCTACATAAGACGAATTTACAATTATCATTTGTAAAAATAGCGGTAACCCAATTTTGGCAAAAAGTTTTATTTTATTTTTATTGCACTTTATAAACAAGAGGCGTATATGTTTAAAATAAAATCTCTTTAAATAAATATACGAAATGATCAAACAAATTGCATTTGTAAAGACTGTAGAAAAGGCTGCTCCGGCAGTTTCCATTCTAAGAACACCAACAAAAAGGTAATCTAGTGACATATTGAGTAGTGCTGAAAATATCATAAATATAAACGGTACTTTAGAGTTTCCAAGGCCTTTGATAATTGAACAAATGGAAGTAAATGAAAAGTTAAAAAGCCATCCAGTTGACATGACTTTCATGTAATCGTTTGCGTAGCTAATAGAGTCATGTGGAACCTTGAGATACAACAAAATTTCTTTGTAGAAAGTTATAGTCACTATAGTAACTATGCAAGAAGTTATGAGTATGATATTTCCGAGAGAAGTAATTACTTCAGATTGATCCTTTTCACTTTTTATTCCTTCATACTGAGAAATAAGGACTGTAGCGGCAGAAGACAAACTTGTGCCAATTGAGCCTATAACCCAAACTAAAGATGTTACATTCGCAATGCAAGCAATTCCGTCTTTTCCAACATAAAATCCTACCACTATCAGATCCACAACGCCATAAAATGTTTGAAGAAGTAGAGAAAAAAACATAGGAAAAGCGAAAGTTATTAATTTTTTATAAATATTTCCAGAAGTTAAATTTATTTTATTTTTCATAATTTATTTAAATGAAAACATTCATTATTTGTTAACTTACATTTATTGAAAAAAAGAATTTAAGAAATCTTTTACTCTTTGTGATGTATTTTGATAAGCGTATTCACATAAATCAATAAAGTTTGCAAGTACTTCGCAGTCTCCAACGTTAGACCTAAACTTAAACAAATATGGTAGCATAAACATTCCATATAACCAACCTACATTGCTTATACCAAATAGTTTTCCAAAAAATCCAACGGTTGAACCTAGTATGGAACCTGTCCATATTATAGCTCCATTGATTTTAAAATAATTCCATACTCCTTTTAATGCTGTGTGTGCACCGCTAAATTCTCGAAGTGAGTTTGAAATTTCTTTTAATGTAATAAATTTTTTTTCGGGATCATAAATTAGTTTAGTTACTTTAGAAACGCTAATATTTGAGAGAAACTCATTAAAAGATTGGCAAATACTATTCAAGTCAATATTTCCTATTTCTTTTATTATATCGTCTTTATTTAAAAACTGAATTTTGTCTAATAGTAAAATTACACCTACAGAAATAAATAAATAATATAAAATATTTTTTTGAATTTGCCAGAAAGCTCCTGTAAATTTATCAAATAACTTAGAAAGCAAAGATGTCTCACTATCTTTTTCTACGTAATATCTATTACGTTTATCTTCTTTCATCATTTGCAAGTCTTTATCAGGGATTTCTTGCTCGATAGTGAAGTGATTTTTTACTAAACTTATACTTTGTTCTTTAGCGAAAGCGTTTAAAGGTATTGATAAAATTAGTAAAGCTATTGCTAATATTAATGACGTGAATTTTTTCATAAATGTTACTTCCTTTGTAATTTATTTTTTATTATATCATAAACTCTTTTAGAAATCATTATTTAACAATAAATATTTTATTTTTCTCTGTTTTACACAAAAAATCAAGGAGACTGTCCGAAAACTCCGAAAAAACATGGAAGAAAGGTTTGGGATATGGTATAATTAAGGCATCAAAACCATAATGGAGGGCGCAGATATGGGGTATATTCAAGGAGCGGATCGCAACCAGGTAATTCTACTGCCTA
>CASEZK010000002.1 GCA_949292425.1 uncultured Oscillospiraceae bacterium | reverse complement strand
ATTTCCGAAGGGTGGTAAACCTTCTCGGGGTAAATGGAATAATGGAGATGATTATGGCCTGATACAGGTCTTTTTCTTTTAAAAATGGTTTTCCTTCAGGCCAGTATACGAAAAAATGCTCCTGCCGCCGGATTGTCAGGTATTGACAAATCATAGGTGGTATTTTCTATACCCTTTTTTCTTATTTTTCGGACAGTCTCCAAGCCATTTCATTATAAATAGTTTTATACTCCTTGGCTGAATTTTTCCAACTGTTATCGCTTTTCATAGCTCTTTTAGTAAGTGTTTGCCAACCATTTTTGTCATTAAAGCCCATTATGGCACGTTTTATAGTCCACAGTATATCTGATGAATTATAGTTTTGAAAAACAAAACTATTACCTTTTTGGTCACCACTGTCTTTTACTGTATCTGAAAGACCGCCCGTATTCCTTACTATTGGGATGGCTCCATACTTTAACGCAATCATTTGTGCAAGACCACACGGCTCCATTTTAGATGGCATTAAAAACATATCTGATGCTGCATAAATTTTATGAGATAGCTCTGGGACAAAGCCATGGCACGAGCTGACTTTGCCCTGATATTTAGCTTGCATACAGTCGAAAAACTGCTCGTATTTTTCTTCACCAGAGCCTAAAACCACAAAGTTTACTTTTTCCTCTTGAAGTAGCTTTTCTAGCACATCTACCACTAAATCTATTCCTTTGTGCTCAACTAGCCTAGTTACCATGCCTATAAGAGGAACAACTTCATCAAAATGCAAATTTAAACGTTTGCTTAGTTCCTCTTTATTTTTTATTTTTTTGCATAAAGTATCTGCACTGTAGTTTTCGTATACTTCGGTATCGGTTCTAGGGTTGTAGACTTTTTCATCTATTCCGTTTAATATACCTACTAATTTTTCCTTATTGTCGCGCAAAATGTAATGCAATGAGTGTGCATACCAAGGATCTAAAATTTCCCTTGCGTAGGTTTTGCTTACAGTTACTACTTTACTTGAGCTTTCAATTCCAGCTTTCATGAAGTTCACACAATCGTCGTAATATAAAACGTTAAAATTTTCTTTTTTTACACCGACAATATCCTCTAGTACGTCTTTGCTAAATTTGCCTTGATATTGTATATTGTGAATTTCAAATATAGTTTTTATGTTTTCATAATGCAAGAAATTTTTATATATTAAATTATAAAAGACCGGTATAAGTGCAGTTTGCCAGTCGTTTGCATGTATTATTTTCGGCTTAAAGTCAATCCTTGGAATCATTTCTAAAATTGCCCTAGAAAAAAATGCGAATCTTTCACCATCATCGTAGTAACCGTATAAGTTATTTCTATTAAAATAGTATTCGTTATCTAAAAAATAAAACACAACGTTGTTGAAATCGAGTTTAAAGACACCGCAATATTGGCTTCTCCATGCAATAGGTACCTGAAAATTCGTAATAAATTTCATTTTATTTTTAAAAGCTTTGGGAATATTTTTATAAAGAGGCAAAACTACCCGACAGTCTATGCCTTCCTTTCTAAGCGCCAACGGCAATGAATAAGTAACATCTGCAAGCCCTCCGGACGCTATGAATGGGTAAGCTTCGCTTGCACAAAATAAACACTTCAAACAAACTACTCCTTACTCTTGCCGTAAAATAATGTCATTTTCAACCATAGATTTCGGTTTAATTTTGACATTATCACCTATAGTAACGTTGTCACCAATAGCAGTTATCTCGGCTTCTGTCCCTTCAATTACAGCGTCTTTTCCAACTTTTACATTTTCTGAAATGATAGAATAATTTACAGTGGCATCTTCTTTTATTACGCTTTTAGGCATGATGACCGAATGGTTTATTTTGGCCCCTTCAGCTACATATACTCCGGAAAACAAAACACTGGAAATAACTTCTCCATACACTGTGCAACCATCCGAAATGAGCGAATCTTGTACTTTAGCTTCATCTGTTATATAAGCTTTTGTAAATTCGTTTTGCTTTGAGTAAATTCTCCAATTTTCATCGTCTAGCTTTAAGTTTATCTCTGGGTTTAATAAATCCATGTTGCATTTCCACAAGCTTTCGATAGTACCAATATCTTTCCAGTATCCGGCAAAATTGTAAGCAAACAATTTTTCGTTTCTGTTTAGCATTTTTGGCAAAATATTTTTTCCGAAGTCATTGCAAGACTCTGAGTCACATTCATCTTCTTTCAAGTATTTTAACAATTTAGGCCAAGAAAAAACATAAATGCCCATGGATGCAAGCGTGCTTTTTGGCTTTTCTGGCTTTTCTTGAAACTCGTAAATCGACCCATCCGCCCTTGAGTTTATAATACCAAACCTGTGGGCATCTAGCTGCGGAACATTTATAGCAGCGATGGTGCAATCTGCTCCGACCTTTTTATGAAAATCTATCATTTTAGAATAATCCATTTTATATATGTGATCGGCGGAAAGTATGACAACGTACTGAGGTTCATATTTTTGAATATAATCTATGTTCTGGTAAATGGCGTTGGCTGTACCTTTGTACCAATCGGCGCCGTTTTCTATTTGAAAAGGAGGCAAAATCTGTACTCCACCATTTGCAAAATTCAAGTTCCAGGCTTGTCCTTTGTCTATATGTTCACTCAAAACGAGAGGCTGATATTGCGTAAGAATCCCTACAGCTTTTATACCAGAATTAGCGCAGTTAGACAGAGGAAAATCTATTATTCTGTATTTGCCGCCATAAGGAATGGCTGGTTTTGCTAATTTTTTCGTCAAAGCGCCTAACCTGCTTCCTTGTCCGCCTGCAAGCAGCATAGCGACAACTTCGTGTTTCGGGTACATAATTTTCTCCTTCCCATAAAAATTATTTTTTATTAATACTCTTCACAGCACTGTTGTTTGAAGTTTTTCTGGTAAGTTCAAAATACGAAACTGACATTGGAGATAAAACCAGTGAAATTGAATTTTCAAATCCGTGCATGGGTATTTTTTCAGAGTGAATATTTTTTTTATTCATTAAACCTGTGCCACCAAACGCCTCATCGTTAGTAGAAAATACCTCATTGTAAATTCCACTATAAGGAACACCTATTCTATAGTCTTCCCTTTCCACAGGCTGAAAATTACAAATAATAATTAATTCTTTACCTTTTTTATCTATCCTTCTAAAGCTTATAACACTTTTAAGATAGTCATCGTTTGATATCCAAGAAAAGCCATCCCAAGAGAAGTCTTGCTCAAACAGAGGAGTGTTTTTTAAGTAAAAATGGTTTATAGCTTTAAAAAAGTCTTGTAAATTTTTATGTGCAGGGTAGTCTAAAAGTAACCAATCCAGCTCGCTTTTGTAGTCCCACTCTTTAAACTGGCCAAACTCGGTGCCCATAAACATAAGTTTTTTCCCGGGATGTGCCATCATATACGCTATAAAAGCGCGTACACCGGCAAATTTCATATCATAGTTACCGGGCACTTTGTTTATTAAAGAACATTTTCCGTGCACAACCTCGTCATGTGATATTGGCAATATAAAATTTTCAGAAAACGCATAGAAAAACGAAAAAGTTATATTTTTGTGTTTACTTGGCCTGAAGTACGGATCGGTAGAAACGTACTCTAACATGTCGTTCATCCAACCCATATTCCATTTATAGTTAAAGCCCAAACCACCTACATCTACAGGTTTTGTTACTAACGGCCAAGTGGTGGACTCTTCGGCGATCATCAATGTATCTGGAAACTCTAAAAACACCGCTTTGTTTAACTCTTTTAAAAATGTCGCAGCTTCTATGTTTTCCGTACCACCGTATTGGTTTGGTGTCCACTCACCGTTTTTTCTGTTGTAGTCAAGGTACAGCATAGAAGCTACTGCATCCACTCTTATGCCATCTATGTGGTATTTCTCCAACCAAAACATAACGCTTGAAACTAAAAAACTGACGACTTCATTTTTAGAATAATCAAAAACTGCTGTGCCCCACTCTTTATGCTCACCCTTTTTATAATCAGAGTATTCATAACAGGCGGTACCATCGTATTTAAAAAGTCCATGAGCATCTTTTGGAAAATGAGCGGGAACCCAATCTATGATAACTCCGATATTTTCATTATGACATTTATTTATAAAGCTCATAAAGTCTTTGGGAGAGCCAAACCTAGAAGTAGGAGCAAAATATCCTGTTACTTGGTACCCCCAAGACCCATCGTAAGGGAACTCACAAACGGGCAAAATTTCGATATGCGTATAACCCATATTTTTAACGTAATTGATAAGCTCATCTGCTAATTTCGAATATGAAAAATTATTTCCATCTTTATACCTTTTAAATGAACCTAAGTGAACTTCATAGATGTTTATCGGAATATCAAACACTCCGGCATTTTTTTTCTTTTTTATCCAATTTCCATCAGTCCAGTGAAAGTTGTCTATATCAAAAATTTTGGAGGCTTTTTTACAGCCTTCTTCAAAATGGTAAGCGTACGGGTCAATTTTCATTAACTCGTCATTGTTATTGGTGGTTGTAATTAAAAATTTATACATTGAAAAGTTTGGTATTTCTCTTGGAATGAAACACTCAAAAACGCCTTGTGAATCTATTTTAGACATTACGTTTTCATTTTTATCCCAACCATTAAAATCTCCGACTAGACTTACAGTCTTAGCATTTGGAGCCCAAACCCTGAAAACAGTGCCATTAATTTTATCTCTTTTCAGCTTATGGGCGCCAAGAAACCTGTACGATTTAAAATTTTTACCGTTGTGAAATTTCTCTATTTCTTCATGTATCAAATGAATATCAACTCCTTTCAAAGACCATTTAAATCGCTTAAAATTCGTACAAGTAAAGCATAAAAGCTTATTTTGACAGCATATGAATGATTAATAATATACTGTGTGGGTGATGAAGTGAAATTTAAAATTTTAGGGAAAAAATTTGTGGGAGTTTTTCTTTTAGTAATATCGACACTGGCTATTGGTTCCATACTGTTTTTTAATAGAAATAATAATGTTTTATCTACTTTACAGGAAAATGAAGAAAAAAATAACTTTATAAAATATGCAGAATTTAACGTGCCTTATGAAGTTCTTAAAAGGGCAATGGAAATAGATATAGACTCTAAAGACAAGGATGTGAAAATAAACTGGATAGATTTATTGGCTTATTTAGCGGCAAAATACGGCGGTGATTTTAAGGTTAACTACAAGTCAAGTGACTTTAACTTTTTAGTAAATGAGTTAAATTCGGGCAAAACTGTAGAAGAACTTGCTGAAAAGCTTAAGTACTATAAATATTTCCATGAAGTTTACTTGGCTACCTTAGGGGAATTTATAGGCGAATACAGCATACAGACGGGCTTTGATGAAGAAAAAAATGAACCGATTTTTGAACAAAAATATGGCTTAAAAGTTTTTTCACCAATAGCAAAGACCTTTCCTTATCAACATTATTCTGATTTTGGCTCGAAACGAACGTATGGTTATTCAAGACCGCATTTAGGTCATGATATGATGGCTGCCACCGGCACGCCCGTGGTAGCGGTTGAATCTGGCATGGGAGAAGTTATGGGCTGGAACCAATATGGCGGGTGGCGAGTAGGTATAAGAAGTTTTGACAGAAAAAGGTATTACTATTATGCCCACTTGAGGAAGGATAAACCATTTCATGAAAATTTGCAGGAAGGAAAAGTTGTGAAGGCTGGAGATGTTATAGGTTATGTTGGACGGACAGGGTATAGCGCAAATGAAAATGTTAACAATATTGAAACGAGTCACTTGCATATAGGGCTGGAGCTTATCTTTGATGAATCTCAGAAAGAATGTGACAATGAGATTTGGATAGATTTATATGATATTACTCAGCTTCTAGCTAAGAACCAGTCTGAGGTTGTGAGGAACCCTGAGACAAAACACTTTTATAGAAAGTATGATTTTAAAGAACCAAATTTAAATTAAAATAACAGATGAAATGGGCTGGTTAAAAGAAATGTTGTGCTGTAAGCTTGAAAAAAGTAGCATTTTAATATATAATCTCTTTGTAATATTTAGCAGCATTTGCTCAAATTATAGTTTTTTCTTGTGATAATGGAAGTGTAAGAATATGTTATATGAAGTTTTGAAAAGGTTTAGAAAATATTTTTTGTTTTTTTGCGATTTCTTTGTCTGGAATATTTCATTTTATTTTTCGTTTGCGGTAAATCACAACTGCTTTTCTTTGATAGATCACGAAGCGGATTTCTTTAAAAGTTTGATTGTGTTAAACATAAGCTTTACGTTTATTTTCGTTTTATTTAAATTGTACGACAAGATTTGGCGCTATGCGGATATAGAAGATTTTTTCTATGTCGGTTTGGCATCTTTGGCTGCAAATTTTTTATTCTGTATAGGCACTTTATTTTTAGATATCCATTTGGGAGTAAGAACTTTCCTTTTGCTGTGTGTGCTGTCAACTTTTATAATGTTCATGATACGCTTTATATACAGGATAGAAAAAATGCTTGAAAGAAGAACAGTTAACGACAGCCAAGGGAAAAGGATGCTGGTAGTGGGTGCCGGCGACGCTGCCATATTAATGCTGAATGAACTTTCTCGTTCACAAGGGAACGAGTACATTCCGATATGTATGGTTGATGATGATAGAGAAAAAATAGGTAGAAGAGTATGTGGTGTAAAAATTTTAGGCTCAACTTATGAGATTCCAGAAATCTGTGAGAAAAATAATATAGAAGTTATACTTTTCGCAATAGCCAATGTTCCACTTAGAGATAAAAAAAGGATACTTGACGTTTGTGCAAGGACAAACTTAGAAGTTAAAATAGTTCCTAATATTTATCAACTTATAGAAGGGGCAAATATTTCTATAGCGGACCAAATGAGACAGGTCGAGGTAGAAGATTTGCTTGGCCGTGAACCAATAATATTTGATTCGGAGAAATTTGGCCAGTATATAAGAGGAGAAACAATACTTGTAACAGGTGGTGGAGGCTCTATAGGATCAGAGCTGTGCCGGCAAGTGGCATCGTTGGAGCCTAAAAATTTAATAATTTTAGATATATACGAAAATAACGCTTACGATATACAGCAGGAGTTAAAAAGAGAACATGAAGATAAGCTAAATTTTGAAGTGCAAATAGCTTCTGTTAGAGATTATAAGAAACTAGAAAAATTGTTTATAAGTAAAAAGATCGATGTTATTTTTCATGCAGCAGCTCATAAACACGTGCCCCTTATGGAGACGAACCCAGAAGAAGCTGTAAAAAATAACGTATTTGGAACACTTAATTTGGTTACTTTGGCGGATAAGTGCAATGTAAAAAAGTTTGTACAAATTTCTACTGATAAAGCTGTGAACCCAACAAACGTAATGGGTGCAACAAAAAGAATATGTGAAATGATCATACAAAACATGGATAAAAAAAGTAAAACCAGCTTTGTGGCGGTGAGATTTGGGAACGTTTTGGGTTCTAATGGGTCAGTTATACCACTTTTTAAGGAACAGATAAAAAACGGTGGACCGGTGACTGTTACTCATCCAGATATCATCAGATATTTTATGACTATTCCAGAAGCTGTATCGCTGGTTGTTACTGCAGGCTCTATGGCCAAAGGCGGCGAGATATTTGTTTTGGATATGGGAGAGCCTGTAAAAATAAAAGATTTAGCAGAAAATTTAATAAGATTATCTGGCTTTGTGCCGTATAAAGATATAGATATAAAATATACAGGACTTAGGCCCGGAGAAAAACTTTACGAAGAGCTACTTATGAGCGAAGAGGGAATAAAACAAACCAGCAATAAAAAAATATATATTGGAAAACCTATCGAAATAAATTTAGAAAAATTTGACCAAAATTTAAAATTGTTGTATAATTATTCTATTACAAACAACAAATATAAAATACAGGAAACTTTGCTTGATATAGTACCTACTTTTCAGTATACCGCGCATGAATGATAAAAAGCTTAGCTTTACCCTGTAAACGCGGCCCGTTGAAAAATCTTTTCGACGAGACCGATTGGTTAAAATTTTAACCAATCGACCAAGGATGTATCCTTGACCGCGTTAGTAGCAGAAAAACTCTAAGTTTGATTTTTCAAAATAAGGAGTTTTGCTAAATGAAAAATTTAAAAA
>CASEZK010000001.1 GCA_949292425.1 uncultured Oscillospiraceae bacterium | reverse complement strand
AATAAAATGGTTTGACTTTATTAACAACTTGTTGGCCAAACCATTTTTGTTTTTAAATCTTTAGTTTTATCCCTTCTTGGACTATTTCCGCAAATCCTCTTTCAATTAGCATTACGATGTCATCTTGAGCATAGTTGCCTCTTTTTAAAACTTTTGCAAGATTTTTGCATACATTATTTTTTTCGTGAGTTTTATGTAATAATTCATAATACAAACATCTAGTTGATACTGGCATGTTTAGAAATTTTTCTGTGTCGATAATTTTTAACCTCATCTCGATCAACCTCCCTTTTTCATTCAAAAACATCCTCTGCCAAATCAAAAATTTTTGGCACATTTACTTGACTTTACCTCCCTTCTACTTTTAGTATAGTTAATATTTTCGTTATATCAATTTGTTAAAGACATTTGCGGTTTACCTTTTTTGAACTCAAATTTTATGTTACCATCTGAGTTCACAGTTGCCTTTTCAACGAGCGCATACCAGAGCTGTTCGTCAAAGTCAGTGAGCAGCTCAGAGCTTTTCTCTAAGTTCCCAATAAATTCTTTAACTTTATGGCTCTTGGCTCTAAGTTCAAATTTTAAAGCTTCTAATTTAGAAAGTTTATCTTTAATTTTTTCATACTGCTCTCTTAGCACGCCATATCTCGCGTTGTACTCTTCCTGATTCAAATCTGATCGGGAATTCGTCTCTATTAATTCCTTTAAAGAATTATACAGAGCTTCTTTTTCACCCTTGAGTTTAATTTCTTTGTTTTCAATGGATGCAGTGTCAGTCAGCTCTACGAGCAGAGCTTCGCACTCCTCGATAATATTTTCTTTATTTTCAATTAAGTCGTTGGCTGCCCGGATAAAAGCCTCTTTTATTTGATCCTCAGCTAAATGTGGCGTTTTGCATTTTTCCTTGTTTTTAAATTTGGCATTGCACCGCCAAATCACCTTTCGATATTTATCTGTCGAGTGCCAGACTTTAGGCCCGAAAAAACTGCCGCATTCGCCACAGACTATTTTACTTGAAAAACAGCCCGCACCGCTTTGCACCCGGCCTTTGCGCTTTTCAAATTCATACTGCACCAGATCAAATACTTCCGGTGAAATTATTGCCTCGTGGCTGTTCTCAACGTAGTATTGCGGCACTTCGCCCTCATTTTTCTTTCGCTTTTTAGTTAAAAAATCAACCGTATAGCATTTTTGTAGCAAAGCATCGCCCTTATATTTCTCATTTGTTAAAATGCTTTTTACCGTGTGCCCTCGCCACCTCTCTTTACCGCCTGGCGTTGGGATTTTCTGATCAGTTAAAAACCTTGCGATCCCGTTAGGTGTTTTCCCCTCAAGGAACATCCTGTAAATCAGACGCACCAGTTTAGCTTCTTTCTCTACAACTTTTGGGATATCATTTTCTCCCTTTTCGTAGCCTAAAAATTTCTTATATGGAAGGCTGACTTTGCCATCTGCAAAGCGTTTTCTCTGACCCCATGTTGTGTTTTCTGAGATACTTCGACTTTCCTCTTGAGCAAGCGAACTCATAATCGTTATTAATAATTCTCCTTTAGTATCAAACGTATAGATATTTTCTTTCTCAAAATAAACTTCTACGCCGTGCTCTTTCAATTTACGAACTGTCGTTAGTGTATCAACCGTGTTTCGCGCAAACCTCGACACCGATTTTGTCACAATTAAGTCGATTTTTCCATCCAGCGCATCCTGGATCATTTGTTTGAAACCATTGCGCTTTTTAGTGTTTGTGGCAGTGATGCCTTCATCTGTATAAATATCCACAAAATCCCAATCGGCCCTCGATTTTATATATCTTGTGTAGTAATTAACCTGTGCCTCGTAGCTTAAAAGCTGCTCCTCTTTGTCTGTTGAAACTCTCGCATATGCTGCGACTTTTCTATTGTTTGGAAGGATTTTCGGTGCGCTCGTAAACAAGTTAAGCGTTGCCGGAATCACTGTTACCGCTTTACGGTTGACTGCCACAGGGGCTCTCTGCCCGCTGAACATGTTGTGTCCCACATTTTCAATAACCCCTTTTTCTGCTTCACACACGTCAAAGCCAACTACTTTTTTCAAAATCTTTCCTCCTAACTTACCAATCGCTCTGTTTTAATCAGTCCAGTGTCATACGACCACAATTTCTTTATTGCTTGGCCGTTATTCAATTTAAATACCACTGATCCTTGCTCTGGCACATATATTTCACGTATTTTCTTTTCAAAAACACTTTGATCGAAGTCTGAAATTTCTAAAATAGAATTTATTAGTTCTATTAAAATGTGCTCTGGAATTTGCTTTGCATTGCAGAATTTTTTCCCTTTAGTGTCGTATGTAGTGCATATCCATACGGTTTTCTCGTACTTTGTTCCTGCATTGTTTGTCTTCCTTCTGAAATTTTTACCACACGTTCCACATTTTATTTTGCCACTAAAAGGATACGTTTTAAAACCTCGATCTTTGCACCCATAAATACTGGATCTTAGTTTCATAATATTTTGCACTTTGTCAAATGTAGATCTATCGATTATGGGCTCATGATCGTCTTTGACTAAATATCTTGGTAACTCCCCATTATTTACGCATTTCCTTTTTGTCAAATGATCTGAACTATATACTTTTTGTAACAGCATATCTCCCAAATATTTTTCATTTTTTAAGATCCTCTCAACTCCGCCTTTACGCCATTCCTTGCCGTTTAGCGTTCTAACGCCCATTTCATTTAATTCTTTTGCAATGAGGTTAAAACCTTTACCAGCGGCATAGTCATTAAAAATTTTCTTTACAATTTCTGCTTCTTCAGGATTTACTTTTAATATACCATTTTCAAATTTGTATCCGAAAATTTTAAAATTCACTGGAATTCCTTGCTTAAACTTATCCCTAATTCTCCATTTGCAATTTTCACTTACAGATAAACTCTCTTCTTGCGCAAATGAAGAGAGGATGGTGAGCATCAATTCACCATCCCCTGACATACTATGAATATTCTCTTTTTCAAAAAAGACATCAACACCTATAGCTTTTAGTTCTCTCACGATTTCAAGCATTGTTACAGTGTTTCTTGCAAATCTTGAGATTGATTTTGTGATTATCATATCGATTTTTCCGGCCTTACAGTCTGCAACCATTCTCTGAAACTCTGCTCTTGAATCCTTCGTACCGGTCATCGCTTCATCTGTATAAACGCCGACATATTCCCACTGAGGGTTATTTTGAATTATCTCGCTGTAATAACTCACTTGTGCCGACAACGAGTGGAGCATCGCTTCTTTTCCACTCGATACTCTTGTATAGGCTGCCACTCGTTTCCTTTTTGGAAATATACACCTTGATTGTTCCAGCTTTCTTATTATTCTGCCCATGATAACTTTCTCCTTTCGATTTACTGAATTATGAGAAAGATTTTAAAAGTGGGATAATATTTTTCAAATCACCGTCCATCATTGTAAGAACTTCTACACTTTTTTCTTTTAACGATTCGACAAAATCAACAAGCTTTGTAAGTGAACAACGCCCATATCTACTGATATTTTTAGCTATCACTGCGTCCACTTTGCCATTATCTGCTATTTCATAAATTTTATTTATCCCCGGCCGATTCAAATCTAAACCACCACAAAATTCCTTTATCGTTTCTACTATTTCATAATTTTGTGCTTCTGCGTATTTTTTTAAAGTTTGTTCCTGATCATCTAGTACGTCATTATTCTGATTATTACAAGCTACTCTACAATACGAAACCACTTTTTTCTTTTCCATTGTAAAACTCCTCCTTGGGTTATATATTAACTCTAATAAACCACGGCAGCAAGCCATTTCAGCGATATAATGTGCCGAAAATAGGTTCATATTTTCTGAGCAATTTTGTACTCTTGTTCGGTGATTATGTCCTCGTTTTTCACTTGATTTATTATACTTCTAAGTAATTGATATTCTAATTCAGAATTAAATTGTTTGTCCGTCATTAAAGAACCCTCCTATTTAATGTTTAAATCGGTCAAGTGTGTAACAATTGTAACAACAGTATTTGCGATCCTTATTGCCATAACTTGTAAATTCTTTGCCACAATTCTTGCATGAGAAAAAATACGGAGATTCTCTGCCTACAACTGCATTTTTACCATGCCACCATGCAAATCTGCACTTGTCAGAACAGAATTTTCTCTGACGGTGTCCTCGTGATTGAACCAGCTGACTTCCACAATTTTTGCAATGCGTTAATATTTCGTTGTTATTTTTGTTTATATTAATTTCTCGCATTTTATTTCGTCTACATAAAGATTTGATCGTGTTCTTTGAAAAGCCTGTAACTTCTGCAATTTGCCTATAACTCATTCCTGAAAGCCGCATTTGCCACACTTCATTTTTATCGGTACTTGTCATGACCACGAAGACCTCCTTCCAATTTTCCAAATTACTTATAGTAGTTCTTAAAATCCTTATTGGTATGGTCTTTGTGCCTCTTTTTATGTATAAACTTAATTCCATGCGTAACTAACTCTATAAAAGCATGTATTCCCATTACTCCAATATAACAACCAATTCCTATAGATGCGCCATTATACATCAATTCGAAAAAATTCATTTAATACACTCCCATTTCATCAAAATTTTCATGTTCTAAAAACAGCAAAAAGGGCAGCTAAATGCCGCCCTTTACCATATAATTCACATCTATGATAACGATAATTTGCCCAATACATCAAAAATATAATTCGCTCCGCGCGACAGCAATACGCCTGTCAACACACAACCTATATATGGTATCTCTGACTTTAAATTTAAATAGGCTGGTAAATCAAGCTTATATGCCACCGCCACAGTTATACCCAATATTAAGCTAAAAATCATCTGCCAACAAAAGCTCTCTTGAACAAAGAATTGATTTATGTAAGTTATAATCCCTTCGATTAAAATCGCAAATGTTGTGATCCCTAAAGTCTTGTTTTCCATATTTAACCCCCTAAAACTGCTTTATAAAGGCACCTGTAAAACCGGTGTCCTTAGCATTTTGAAGTTGTTTTTCAGCATTTTCTTTTTGTAAATAAGCACCAACTTGCACATAATATTTTGCTTCACTTTTAGAATTATTTTGCACCGTGTTTTGCGCTGTATTTTCTTTTATCGCAATCCCAAGCGTCTTTAATATTCCTGTTGACATAGAGCGCAATCCTGTTTCAAATTGTTCAAATTCCTCATCCGTTGCGTTGACGGTCTTGCGAACACCTGCAAATGCGCTTTCAAACTCAATCCCGCTTGATACAACGGACTTTACCGCACCCACAATATCTCTACCAAGCCTCTTTATCGCGTCCGTTGCAAGGTTTGCGATAACGCCTTTCATAACCGTAAAGCCTTCGCTTAATTTTGATGCGTGATTTTTAGCGCTGTTCATCTCGTCTCCGAGCTGTTCTGTAGCCTTTTCCGCGGCGTTTAGCTTGTCTTTATTATCCTTTATATCACTATTTAAAGATTTTATCTGAGTTGCCAGGCTTTTCGCTTCGGTGCTATTTTTGCCTTGACTGAGCACAACGTTTTTATATTCTATCTGTAGCTCTTTTAACTTTGTGCCTTGTTCTGAAAGCTCAGTATTTAG